>CALKVG010000356.1 GCA_937998045.1 uncultured Myxococcales bacterium | reverse complement strand
AGCAGGTTCTCCATGACCTGCGCCACGCGGTCCGGGTCGGCGTCGATTTCCGGGATGTCTCCTTCGACGCGCACGTCGAACCGACGATCCGCCGCCTCGAGTGCCATGCGCTCGACGCTGGCGCGCACGAGCGCCGGAAGGTCGACGTTCCGCCTCAAGAGCTCGAGGCGGTGCGCGTCGAGGCGCGAGAGATCCATGAGGTCGTCGACCATACGGTTCAGGCGCTGCGCAGCCGAGCGGATGCGTTCGAGGTGCGCTGCCAGTCGCTTGTCGTCGGTCGTGCGCGCCAGCGCCTGCGCCGTGAGCGAGATCGTCCCCAGCGGCTGCCGTAAGTCGTGAGCGACGACCGAGCTCCACTCGGCGCGCAGCCGTTCGAGCTCCTTGGCGGCCGAGATGTCTTGCACCGCGAGCACGATACCCACCACCGTTCCGCCGGCGTCGACGATGGGCGCGGACGACGTGAGGACGGGCGTAGTTTCGCCGCGCCTGGTGCGCAGGAGGCGTTCGACGGGAGTCGGCCGTTCGCCACGCAGCGCACGCATACAGACGCAGCTGCCCGGATCGAGCGGCGATCCGTCCGTGTTGAGGAAGAGGTCGTGGAGCTGCTCCGGGGTCTCGATCGGCCCGCCGATCATCTCCTGCAGGCGGCTGTTGGTGTCCACGCGCTCGGCTTCCGGGTCGTGCACCAGAATGAGTCCGACCGGCGACTGCTCGAGCACGGCGTGTACCCAGCGCAGCGACTCTTCGCGTTCCCGCTCCGCGCGCTTTCTCTGGGAGATGTCGCGCACGAACGCCACTTGCCTGCCGTCGAGGAGGAACTTGGTGCTCACCTCGACGGGAACGCTCGCGCCATCCGCGCGCCGCATGGTCCACTCCTTCACCGTCGCGTGGCCGTTGACGAGGAGCTGCTCCCTCTCCTCGACGAGCAACGGGATGTCCTCGGTCCGGATGAAGTCCGCGATCGTCCTGCCGACCAGCCGCTCGCGCGGGTACCCGACCATCTGGCAGGCGGCGGCGTTCACGTCGACGTACCGGCCGTCGATGTCGGAGATGAAGATGCCGTCCGAGGCCTGATCGAAGAGCCGGCGGAAGTTCGATTCCGACCTTCGCAGCGCCCCGTCGCCGCGCAGTCGCTCGGTGATGTCCTCCACCTGAGCTAGAACGTACACCGGCGCTCCGTTGCGCTTGCGCGCGACCGACAGGGTCAGCCGCGCGAAAACGAACGATCCGTCCTTGCGGACGTACCGCTTGGCGCGCTGGTAGGAGTCGACCTCGCCGCGGTGGAATTTCCGCATCGCTTCGCGGTCGCCGTCGACGTCCATGGGATGCGTCAAGTCCTCGTACCGGCGCCCCACGAGCTCCTCGGGCGTATATCCGACGATCTGCGCGAACGCCCGGTTCACGTGGATCCAGCGGCCATCGGGCCCGTCGATTGCCATCCCGATGGGCGAAGCGTCGAGCGCCTGCAGGAGCCAGTCGTCGATGCCTGGAGTCGCCGTCGGCGCGACGGGAGCTGCGTGGCGCTCCCCGTCGCGCCGTTCGTCGTACGAGGACATGACGTGACGCTAGCCACGCGCAAGCGCGGTCGCGAGCTCCAGCGGCGCTCGCAGGCCGGCCAACGGCCGAGCTTTCCGCACGACTCGCGACTTGAACGCCGACGCGCCCAGCGAAATCGACCAAGGAGGGGTCGCCCCGCAAAACTTTCGGCTGATCCGTACGTCGTAGAGCAAGAACGACCGGATGGTTCGACGTCGTCCGCGGACGGGCGCGCTGGTCGGAAAAGGAGAGGTGTGTCCATGGGATCGCTCGGGGGCATTAGGGGGCTGCGATCGCCGAACGTTCGGCGCGGCGTGGCGATCGGTGCGATTGTTCTGGCGACCGGAGGACTGATTCTTGCGCGCGCGTCGACCGCCGCGCCGCCGTTGCACGTCGGCGTCGGAACGATCGTGGGAGGCGAGCCGACATCCGGCGCGAACACGGTCCGGTTCGCCGGCCCCGGTGCGCACGGGCAGGTAGCCCTCAGCCATACGAAGGTCCTCGCAGGAACGAGCGAGTCGGTCTTCGCGGAGGTCCGGCTCGTCGCAAATGCCTCCGACGGCGCTACCGAACGAGCGCCCCTCGCGCTCGTGGTGGTTCTCGACACGTCCGGATCGATGCAAGGCGAGAAGATCGATCGCGCGAAAGACGCCGTCCTCGGTCTGCTTCATGACATGCGCGACGCCGACGAGATCGCGCTCGTACGGTACTCGAGCAGCGCAGAGCTGGTGCAGCCGCTGGCCCGGCTCGGGGACGTGCGCGAGCCGCTAACGGCCCGGGTGCGCCGCCTCGACGCGGACGGCGGTACGAACATCCCGGGGGGCCTCGAAATGGGGCTGCGCACGCTGAGCGAGGCCGAGGCGGGCCGCGTGCGTCGCGTCGTCCTCGTGAGCGACGGGCTGGACTCCACCCGCGCTCAGGCCGAGCGGCTCGCGTCGGACAGCGCGGAGCGGGGGATCACCGTGTCGTCGATGGGCATCGGCCTCGACTTCGACGAGTCGTACATGAGCGCGGTCGCGCGCGACGGCCATGGCAACTTCGCGTTCGTGAACGACGGGGCGGCGCTCGCGACGTTCCTGACGCGCGAGCTGCACGAGGCATCGGCCACGACGGTGGAGAGCGCGACGGTGCGCCTCGCGTTGCCGAGGGGGACGCGGTTCGTGCGCGCCATCGGCGCGGCGGCGCGCTTCGACGGGGACTCGGTCGCACTGAAGATGGGGTCGCTCTTCGCCGGCGACGAGCGGCGCTCGGTCGTGGAGCTGGAGACGAATCTCGGGCCGAACGAGGTCGCACGCGTGGCCACCGAGGCGCTCTGGCACAGGGTGGGCGGGGAGGACGCCGACGTGCGCGCGCCGGACCTTTCGCTCGCCGGGACCCTCGACGCGGGCGAGGTCCGCAGCGGCGAGGACGGCGCGGTCCTCGCGAGCGCGACCAGCGTCATCTCGTCGCAGCGCGAGCTCGAGGCCGCGGAGGCCTACGCGCACGGCGATCGAACCAGGGCCCAGTCGCTCATCCGTCAGAACATCAGCGCGCTCTCGAGCGCGGCGGCCGCTGCGCCCCCGAAGGCGGCGGCGACGCTCGTGCTGCAGTCGCAGGCCTACGACAGCCACATGAAGGCCTTCGAGGCCCCGCCGTCGAGCGACTCCGGCAAGCGCGCGGCGAAGGCGGCTGCCGCTCGTGAGAGCTCGAACCTCGGCCGGAGCGCCTACTAGGGACCTCCGATGCGGGCATCTCCTCCTCTGGTCACGAGCGCCTCGGCGGCGCTCCTCTTTGCCCTCTGGCCCCTCGACTCGATGGTCGGGAGCGAATACGTCGGCGAGCCGGCGATTCGCATCGCGGGTGCGCTCGTCTCCGTGGCCCTCGTGCTCCTGCTCGCGACGGCGGCGAGCGGCGGCGCCAGCGCCGTCGCGACGGCGTACGGCGCGGTCGGCGCCCTGGTGGTCGGTGTCCTCGCGCCCGGCCCGTCCGCGATGGGAGGCGCGCTCCTTCTGGCCGCCGCGTACGCAGAACGCACCGGGCGCGTCCGCGGGCGCTCCGCGAAGCTATTGCACCTGGGGGCCGCGGTCCTTGCGGGCGGTATCGCGGGCGCCGTCGTCGCATCCTTCGCGCACGCCCCGGTCGGGGTTCGCGCGGTCGCGGTCGTCGTCGCCGCAGTCCTCGCCACGGTCCCACACGTCGTCTTCGCCGACGATCGGATCGCGAGCGCGCTCGACGCCGCCTCGCGGGAGGTCGACGAGCCCGCGAAGAGAGCCCTTTGCGCCGGGGCCGACCTCCGGCGCAACGCGGACGACGCCCTTCTCGACGGCGAGACCTCCCGTACCGTGCGTCGCACGTGGCGAGCGCTCGTCCGCCTCGGCGAGGCGCGTGCGCGCGTGCAGCGCTCGGGGGCGGTGCGTGCGCTCCCGGCGCGGGGTGCCGCCGACGGCGTGCTGACGATGCTCGACGCGCGCATCGCCGACCACGTGGCGGCAATCGCCCGCGCCTATGCCGCCGTCGATACCGCGCGCGCCGCGGAGCTCGGTCTCGACGACGCGGCACTTCGAACCGCCGAAAGCGCGGGCGAGGCTCTGGACCGAGTGAGCAGCGCGATCGTCGACGTCCAGTCGTAGAGCCCGACGGCTCCGCGCGCGTCGACATGGCGCGGAGCCGCTGAGCTCAGGAGCCCTGGACCTTGGTGTCCCAATCGCCCTGGTCGGACTTTGCCGTAAAAATGTACCTTCGCGACTTCGCGCCGACCTTGGCGTCGCACTCGAACGTGACGCCCTGCCGGATGAGGATGTTCCTGCTCGGGCAGGTCACATCCACCGGTTGTCGCGCAACGGACGACAGCGACTTTTCGAGGCGGTCCCCGACGACCTGCATGTTCTCGAACTTCCCCTCGAGCTTCCACGTCACATCGCCCTTCTCGTCGCCCGAAGCCATCACGTCGAACACCGCGCGCGTGCCGTTCGAGTCCTGTCCCATACACTGGAAGGTCGTCCCCTTCGCGAGGATCACCTTGGGACAGGTCGTGCCGGTCACCGCGACGCCTTTGGCTGCCATGTCGGCCTGGATGTCCGCCGCCAGCTTCTGGGCATCGAGCAGCTTGCCCTGGACCTTCCACGCCACGTCGCCCTTTGCATCTCCCGACGCGGTCACGTCGAACACCGCGCTCGCGCCATTCGAGTCTCGTCCCGTGCACTGGAAGGTCGTCCCCTTCGCGAGGATCACATTGGGACAGGTCGTGCCTGTTACCGTGACGCCTTTGGCTGCCATGTCGGCCTGGATTTCCTTCTCGAGCTTCGGCGCATCGAGCCGTGGGGGCGAGCAGCCCGAGACGAGAGCCGCCACGGCCACGGCAAGGGCCCGGGAGGACGCAGCGACGCGCACCGCGCAAAGAGTCTTCATGTTGCAAGAATGCCGGAGTCGGCGGAAGTCTGGAAGACGCATCACACGCGCGGTTCGACTCGCTCCGGCTCCTGGGCCTCGCCCGTCCCGTGTACCATTGGCACACCAGGATGCGCCGGCTCGCCTTGTCGCTGCTGGCGCTCGCGCCGGGGGTGGTCGCGACCGCCCCTCGCCAGGCGCACGCGCAGGACACGGAGCTCACGACCGGGGCGGCTGTTCCCCCGCGGGCGGTACCCACCGCGCGCCCGCCGCCCGGGCTCGCCGCCAAGCAGCGCCTTACCGACGAAGACTACGCGCGCAAGGTGGAGGGGTCCTATCTGACGGGCGTGCCGCTCGCTGCGTACGACCCGAACTTCGGTTTCGGTGCCGGGGCGCGCGCTTACTACTATTACGACGGCAAGCGCAGCGATCCGCTGTTTGCCTACACGCCGTACCTCGAACGCGTGTACGCGCAGGCGTTCGCCACCACCGGGGGCGCGCAGGACCACGTCATCGACTTCGACGCACCGGCGCTGCCCGACGCCGATTACCGCGTGCGCGCCACCCTCGAGTTCGAAGCCGACACCGACTGGCCCTACTTCGGTATCGGATCGCGCAGCCTGGCGCCCCTCTCGTATCCCGGGGCCCCCGGCGTGACTTTTTCGCGAATGGGCGACTACGACCGCGCGACCTCCGCCGTACACCCCGACGGCACGACGTACGCGCGATACAACGTGTACGGCTTCCAGCGCCCGGGGCTCCAGCTCGCGCTCGAGCGCAACCTGCTCGGCGGCCTGCTCCGATCGATGGTCGGCGTGAACATCTCGTACATCGCTCTCCACGACTACAGCGGTGAGAGCACGCCGAGCAGCGCGACCGACTCGAGCGGCAACAGCGTCCGTGCGCCGGAAGCGCCCACGCTCCTCTCGCGCGATTGCGCCGCCGGACTCGTCGTCGGCTGCGGAGGCGGCTGGGACAACGTCCTGCGCCTCGCTCTTTCGTTCGATTCGCGCGACTTCGAGCCCGACCCCAACTCCGGAGTGTACGCGGAGCTCTCGAGCGAATTCGGCACCAAGGCGCTCGCCTCTCAGTACCAGTACATGCGCCTCATGCTCTCGGTCCGCGCCTTCTACAGCCCGATTCCGCGCATCGCCGACGTCGTCCTGGCCCAGCGGGGCGTCTACGAGGTGCAGACCAAAGGAACGCCCTTCTTCTCGGAGGCGTTGCTCCCGTTCATCGACGACAACCACGCCGGCCTCGGCGGGTTCCGCACGCTGCGCGGTTTCCGCCAGAACCGCTTCGTCGGCCCCGTCATCGCACTGAGCAACACGGAGGTCCGGTGGACGTTTCTCAAGTTCCGCGTGCTAAACCAGGGCCTCGCCCTCATCGCGGTACCTTTCCTGGATATCGGCCGGGTCTTCGACAACGTCGGTCAGACGACGCTCGCCGGCTGGAAGCGCACCCAGGGACTGGGCCTGCGCGTGGCCTGGAACGAAGCGACCATCCTCATGGTCGACTACGGTTTCAGCGACGAGGACGACGGTCTGTACCTCAATTTCAATCACATCTTCTGAGGGCCGGGCAGCAGGGGGCAGTCCCTCGCGCGACCGAGAGGGCTCACCGAGCGGACACGCACAGGTTCGTGATGATCCCGACGAGGGGCGCCGTTCGATCGACTCCGTTCGGTTCGAGCTGGCCATCGCAGACGTCCGTCGTGATGCGGACCGATGGCAGCGGGCCGAAGGTCGCTGCCGACGGTCGGGAGCCGGACGGAGCGCCGTCGACGAGCACCTCCAGCTGGCCGGCGGTCTGCCTGGTGGTGACCGTCAGCGACACCTGAAAGTCGCCTCGCCAATGTTGGACAGGTCTCCGCGCTCCGCGGCGAGCCCGTCGATCGGACGACGGACGACTACGGGGCCGGCGCCACGGCGTTCGACCTCCGCTACGGTCGGCCGCCGTTCGCCGGGCCGAACGACGCGCTCGACGAGCGGATCGCGCCCCGCTTCCCGGCGCCGCGCACTCCTGCGGAGGGGAGCATGCGCTCGGCGAATGCGTCCTGACGTCGGCGGGCAAACTGCAGGCGCGCTACGTCCTCCACGCGGTGAGCGATGACCTCTAGGACGAGAATCGTGCCCCCGATTCAGCCAGGCGCGTTCGCCGGTGTGCCGAACCGCTCGGCGTACTCGTACATGGCCTTCACGGACGGCCGTGACAGGACGACGAGCGTAAAGACCCCGAGCGCCGTTCCCAACGGGATGTTGACGCAGGAGAGGCACGCCAGGACCACGCTCAGCGTGCGATGGCGCCGCTTGCGGATGCACACGCCCGAATACACGAGGAGCGCCGTCTTCGCGAGCAACAGGAGAATCGCGATGCCGAAGATCACGTCGACAATCCCGATCGCCGCTGCGGCCTCGGCCCCGCCCTTGCCGGCGGCTGCGCCGGCGGCCGCGAGCATCGTGACCAGGAGGATGGCTCCGACGACGAGCGACGCGAGCCCGACGAGCCCGGCGTAGATGAAATGGCAGATCGACAGGGCGTTGAGGTGTTGCACGTCCTCGGGGATGCCACCCGGCGGGGGCGCGTAGCCGTACCCCGGAGGAGGCGGCGGCTGCGGCGGCGCGTATTGGTTGTACGGGTAGGGGTTCATCGCTCCTTCCTACGTGTAGCGCAAGACGGAGCATTTCTCCGCATTCGGCGGATCATCGGGGTGGACGCCTTGACATTCCTACGGTGGCGGGGATGCCCGACGTCGCGTTGCTCGCACCTTGCCCGTTACCGACATTCTCGCCGCCGCCGGGCCCCATCCCGTCCGACCAGAACGTTGTCATTACGGCGCCGGGCCTGCCGCGCCAGCAGGACGACCCACCAGGCTACATCCGGTTCGGTCGCCCTTCCCGCTCGCGATGGGCACGTACAACGCGATTGCCTGCAAGGCCGGCTACCAACCATCCGCAATCGCAGGCCCCTTCGCCATGACCGTCCACTGACACGCGCTGGGTTGCCACGCGACTCGACGCACCCGCCCGGTCGCGCAATGCTGCTCGTAGCCGCATGTCCTCTTCCTCTTCCGTGTCCGTCGGACGCAACCCCGAGCCGGGCGCATCCGCGAGTCAGGCCGCTTCTCGCACGCTCGCCCATTACGAGGCGAACGCCGCCGCATTCTGGGAAGGCACGAAGGACCACGACGTGACGCAGAACTACGCGGCCCTGCTCGACAACATCGAGGGCCCGCGGCCGTGGTCGATCCTCGACTTCGGGTGCGGACCGGGCCGAGACCTCGCCTATTTCCGTTCGCTCGGACACGACGCCGTCGGCCTGGAGGGATGTCGGGCCTTCTGCGCAATGGCGCAGGAGCACTCGGGCTGCGAGGTGCTCGAGCAGGATTTCCTCGCGCTCGCGCTCCCCCCGGCGCGCTTCGACGGCGTCTTCGCGAACGCTTCGCTCTTCCACGTACCGAGCGCAGATCTGCCGCGCGTCCTGCGCGAGCTCGCGGTCGCGCTGAAGACGCGCGGTGTCCTCTTCTCGTCGAATCCGCGCGGCGACAACGAGGAAGGATGGAACGGCCAGCGATACGGCTGTTACTGGGACCTCGAGCGCTGGCGGGAGATCGTCGCGGCGGCGGGGTTCGAGCTCATCGCGCACTACTACCGGCCGAGCGGCGTGCCGAGGGCCCAGCAGCCCTGGCTCGCGACGGTGTGGCGAAAAATCAGCGAGCTTGAGCGGGCTGGCTGACCTCCGCCGTACGAGTGATCTCGCCCATCTTGCCGCTCTGGTAATCCAGGATGGCCTGGCGGACTTCCTGCTCGGTGTTCATCACGAACGGGCCATAGCGCGCGACCGGCTCGCGCAGAGGAACTCCCGCGAGGAGAAGGAGGCGGCCCCCTCCGGTCGCGCCTCGCAGGCGCACGGCGTCACCCTGACCGAGAATCGCGAGCTGGCCGTCCGCCACGTCGCGGCCTTCCTCCCCGACCTTCGCCGCACCCTGGAACACGTAGACCATCGCTCGTTCTTCGCGGGCGAGCGGGAGGGTGACGTCGGCTCCCTCGTCGAGCCGCCAGTCCTGGTAGACGATGGGGATGCGCGTGTCGATCACCGCGCGCGTCCCGAGCGCCTCTCCCGCGATGACACGCACGCGCGCCTTGCCGTCCGGCGTGGCCGCCGTAGGAATCCGGCTCGACGGAACTTCCTGGTAGCGCGGACGTATCATCTTGTCGCGGCCGGGCAGGTTGACCCAGATCTGGAATCCGTGGACGCGGCCGCCCCTCTCGCGGATCGCAGCCGATGGCTCCTCGGAGTGGACGATGCCCGCGCCCGCCGTCATCCATTGCACGTCCCCCGGGCGCAGCGCGCCGCGGTGCCCGGCCGAGTCCTCGTGCTCGAATTCGCCTTCGATGATGTACGTGACCGTCTCGAAGCCGCGGTGCGGGTGGTCGGGCGCGCCCACCGCTTCACCCGGCGCGTAGTCGGCGGGCCCCATCTCGTCGAGCAGCAAGAAGGGATCGACGAACGAGAGGCGCGCGCTCGGGAACGGACGGCGCACGATGAAACCGGCGCCCTCCGCCTGCTTGTGCGCGCTGACGATGCTCTCGACCTCGCGTGTCATTCTCACCTCGGACATGTTCAAATCTCCTTCCGACTTCGCGAAGCGAACGGGCACAACACGACCGCGACTCGGTCAAACTACGCGGCGCTCTGTTCGGCGACGCGAACGCCTTCGACGTCGACGTCGATGTCGATGTGGTCGCCGACGACGAAGCCGCCGGTCTCGATCACCTTGTTCCATTCGAGGCCGAAGTCGCGGCGATCAATCCTCGTGCGCGCGGTGAAGCCGGCGCGCTCGTTTCCCCAGGGGTCCTTCACCCGGCCGCCCGCCTCGACATCGAGCGGGACCTCGCGGGTCGCCCCCCGGATGGTCAGGTCGCCCACGACGCGGTAGCGGTCCTCCCCGAGGCGCTCGACGCGCTTGCTCTTGTAGGTCAGCTCCGGGAACTTCTCGACGTCCAGGAAGTCCGGCGACCGCAGGTGGGTGTCACGATCGCCGACGCCGGTGTCGATGCTCGACGCGTCGATGCGAATGTCGACGTTCGACTGCGTCAGGTCTTGGTCGTTGAGCTCCAGCCGTCCGCTGAACTTCGCGAAGCGACCACGAACCTTCGAGACGACCATGTGCCGTACCGAGAACACCACGCTCGAGTGGGCGACGTCGACGTTCCAGGTCTTGGCGGTATTTTCGTTCTTCATGTTGAGCGCCTCCATGCGCCAGAACCTACGACTGTTGCGCCAGCGCGATTAGACACGCTCGATTGGCTAGACTGTTCAGCTCCTGGAACAATGGCGGCCAAGATCCCCGACCTCAACGAAATCCTCGTCTTCGCCCGCGTCGTGCAGAGCGGGAGCTTCACCGCGGCAGCGCACGACCTCGACATGCCGAAGTCGACGGTGAGCCGCAAGGTGACCGACCTCGAGGAGCGCCTCGGCGTGCGCCTTCTGCAGCGAACGACGCGCACACTGCGCCTCACCGACGAGGGGCGCACGTACTACGAGTTCTGCGCGCGGATCATCGGCGAGGTAGACGAGGCGGAGAATGCGGTGGGCCGCTTTCGGGGCGTGCCGCGCGGTCTCTTGCGGGTGACGACGCCGCTCAACTTCGGATTCATGGGGGTCATCCTCGCCGACTTCGCGAGGAAGAACCCCGAGGTCATCCTGGAGGTCGTGGCGACCGATCGGCGCGTCGGCCTCGTCGAGGAAGGGTTCGACGTCGCGATCCGCGCCGGCGCGCTCGCGGATTCGACGCTTGTCGCGCGCCCGCTGGCGACCATTCGAAGGATCGCAGTCGCGACCGCCGGGTACCTGAAGAGCCGCGGTCGTCCTCGCGAGCCGGCCGATCTCGCGAGTCACGACGCCCTGGTGTTCGGCGCCGGAGCGTCGCCGACGACATGGAGGTTGGAGAAAGGAACCACCGCCGTGGACGTCATCGTGAAACCGCGCCTCGTGATGAACGACTTCGACGCGCTCCTCGACGCCGCGCTCGCCGGCGTGGGCGTGGCGATGCTCCCGGTGTTTCGGTGCATCGGGGTCCTGCGCGAGCGCCGGCTCGAGCACGTCTTGAAGGACTGGTGTTCGCCCCGCGCGACCGTTCACGCGGTCTATCCGACGACGCGCCTGCTCTCACCGAAGGTGAAGGCGTTCGTCGAGCACCTGCAAGAGAGGTTCACGCCCCCGCCCTGGGAACTCGGGCCCACTCTCTAGTGTCCTTTAGCCCATGACTTCTTCAACCGGTCTACCGACTCACGTATGCGAGCACGTCGTCGTAGTAGGCCGTGAATGCAAAGTTGGTCACCGAAAACGCCTGCGGCCCCACGGTGATCGACGCGGACGTGTCCGGTCCCACTGTTAGGGTGGGCATGCACGTGGTCGTCGCCCCGTTGAGCACGACGGTGCTGACGCCGTTGGCCGCCAGCGAGAGCTGGACGGCGTTCCACGTGTTGTACGTCCACAGCGGGACATCGCAGAAACCCTGGGCGGCGGCGCCTGGAATGAAGACCCAGTTGATCCGCAGCTTCGTCGGCGAGCCGTAGACGTACTGAAGGCAGGCCTTGCTGTCTTGGCTGTTGAACTTCACGCACAAGACGTCGACGTCGCCGGTCCACGCGGGGTAAACCCCGCCGCCGGGGGAGCTCGGGTTGATCTGCGCGGAGACGGTGATCCCCTGGATGTTCGTCGCTTCGACGTTCGTCCAGGCCAGCGTCGCGACGCCCTGGTGACTGGCATCCGCCGCCGCGGGCACCGTCATGAGCAGCGAATTCGGCGAGGACGAGAAGGCCGCCGTCGAGAGCGAGAACGTGCCCGAGGTGCTCTGCGTCTGCGTCCAGGAGCTGCCTGGCAGCCCCATGTCGAAGTCGAGGCACTGGAAGTCCGCCGCGGCGACGCCCGCGGGGGGGCTCTGCGTCGTGCACCAGGTCGGCGGCGGGTGGCACGAGCTGCCCGAGCACACGGGCATGTTGGCGGGGCACGCCATCCCGCAGCCGCCGCAGTTGTTCGCGTCGGTCGTCGTGTCCACGCACGCGTTCGTCGTCGAGCAATAGGTGGGCGTACTTCCGGAGCAGGCGACTCCGCAGCCCGTGCCGTCGCACGACGGCATGCCGGTTCCGCTCGCGGGGCCCGGGCAGGTGGAGCACGACGTCGTGCCGCACGAGGCCGTGCTCGTGTTGCTCGAGCAGGTCCCGCCGCAGTCGTGCGTGCCGCCCGGGCAAGCGCACTTCCCCGAGGCGCAGTGCTTTCCTCCCGTGCACGCGAACGAGGCCCCGCAACCACCGCAGTTGTTGTCGTCGCTGCTCTGGTCGACGCACCCGCCCGCGCACGGCGTGTATCCGAGCGACGTATCGCATGTGTACCCGCACGTCGCGCTGGAGCACGTCGGCGACGCGTGCGCCACGCTGGTCGTGCAGACGTTCCCGCACATGCCGCAGTTGTTCGCGTCGGTCTGCTTGTTCGTGCAGCTCATGCCGCAGAGATCGGGCGTGGTGCCCGTGCACGTCGACGCGCACATCGAACTCTGGCAAAGCGGCGTGGGGCTCGAGCACGTCACGCCGCACCCCCCGCAGTTGCCGTTCTGGGAGAGGTCGTTCGGGCAGCCGTGGCCTGCGTCGGCGCAATCGGAGAAGCCGGTGGCGCAGGAGTAGACGCACGTGCCTCCCATGCACTGCAGGTCCGTCGCGCTGACGTGGCTCAGCGACGTGCAGTCGTTGCCGCACGCGCCGCAGTTGTGCAGGTCATTCGGAACGCATCCCCCGTCGCACACGAGGCCGGAGCAACCGGCGTCCGACGGAGGCCCGCCGCTGTCGCGCGGCCCGTCGGTCGAGGCATCCGACCCGCCCTTCGAGGCGTCGCCCGCGTCGGGCGTCGGGCCGGCTTCTGGTTGCGTCGCGTCGAGGCTCGAGCCGTCGTCGCCGCCGTCGGTCGTGTCGCCCGAGAGCTCGTGGATGCCCAGCAGGTCGCGACACCCGACGGAGCCGAGGGCAGCGGCCGCGAGTGCGAGCGCCGCGCCAGCGAGTGCCGACGCTCTCATTGGAAGCTCCCCGCGAGGACGACACCGGTGCCGTTCGTCCCGACGGCCACCGGCGCCCTGGGCGCCGTGAGCCAGAGGACGGCGCCGGCCGCGGTGGCCACCGCCCCGGCCACGACGACGACGCTCGCGACGTCGGCTAGGTTGCCGGCGTTGACCGAGTCGTTACGCCGCGCGGGACCGCTCTCTCCCGTCGCCGTGTCGTATTCCGACTTCGCCATCAACCCCAGAACGCCGGAGACCCCCATCGCGACGACTCCCGCCCCACCGACCACGATCCCGATCACCCTCTGCGTCTTCCCTGGCGCAGGCGCGTTCGCGGGCGCATCCGCGGGCCCGGGGCTGGCTACGTCCGCGACGGGCGCCCTCGTCTCCGGGTGCGGAACCTCGGCCAGCGCCGGCACTTCGACGGTCACCGTCTTCCCCGGCTCCGCCGCGTTGATGGTCGCCGACCACGACGTGTGGCCCGCGGCCTCCGCCGTCAGGGTGTGCTGACCCGGATCGACCGGAATCGCCGACTCCCACGCCGCGCGGTCGATCGGAGCACCGTCTCGGCGGACGACTTCGTCCTGCACCGGCGCGGTCACGCGGATCGCGACGCGCGTGAGCTTCGGCTCGAGGGCGGCCTGACGTCGCTTCGCCTCCGCCTCGTCGCTGCCTCGACCCGACGAAGACGCAGCGAATGCAGCGTCCCCGAACTCGGCCCAGGCGCTCGCGGTGCGGTTGACGTGCTCGTGGCAGTTGGCCAGGTTGAGGAGCAGCCCCGAGCTCGTGTAGAGCTTCTTGGCGGCCTCGAACTTCGCGCACGCCTCGTCGTAGTGCCCGGCCGTCATGAGGCGTCGGCCGTCGGAGAAGAGTGCGCGCGCGGCGGCCTCGTCTTGTGCGTGAGCCGTCGCAGGGGCGACGCCGAGCGAAGCGACGACCGCAACGCCGAGCCGGAGAGCGGCGGCGGCGCGAGTCCTACTAGAAGTGATCATAGTCGTGGGTTCCGGGAGAAGAAGGCGGCGCTGCCGGTCGGGGCTCGGGCCTCGGCTCCAGGCGCGTCGGGGAAGGGGTCCGGGATCGGGACGCAGGCGTCGAAGACGAAGGAAGGCGTGCCGAAGCCGACGCGCTGCTCGCGGAGGCGGTGGGCAAAGGCGACGACGGTGGTGCGGAGAATGCTGCCGACGGCACGAGGGTGGCGATCGGCACGACGGCGGCGTCGGATCCGATGGACGTACCGAGCGAACCGACGCCGGAGGTCGCGGCGGGTCCGCGGCTCTCCGCGGACGCAACGGACGGTTGCTCGTGGATCCAGTAACCGACCGCGATGCCCCCTGCTCCGAAGAGGATCACCCCCAGGCCGGCGAGCACCGGTAGGAGGGGACGCGAGGGGGGCTTCCCCTCCGCACCCGAACGCAGCCAGGGGCGTTCGGTGGCCCAGGGCGTCGCCTGCGTTTCGGCGGAACGCGCCGGGGCCGTGTTTTGTGCGCCGGTATTCGCGACCGGCGATCGACTCGGAGGGAGAGAGTGCGGGCGTGCTATCTGCACGCCGGCCGATCGGCCGGCGAGGCGCAAGATGCGCTCGGCCGAGAGTGCGGCCTCTCTCGGTGCGAACGGGAGGAGACGCGACGCCAGGTCGGCCATGCTCTGGATGCGAGCGTCGAGGTTGCGCTCCAGGCACTGGTGGATGGTCGCCGCGAGCTCCGCGGGAATGTCGGGCCGCACCTGCCGGATGGGCGGCGGCGGCTCCGACGTGATCTTCACCAGCAGGTCGCCCAGCGTCTCTCCCACGAAAGGCGCGACGCCAGCCAGCAGCTCGTAAAAGATGACGCCGAGCGACCAGATGTCGCTGCGCGCGTCGACGCCCTTCGCGCTGCGCACCTGCTCGGGGGACATGTACATCGGGGATCCCATGACCATCCCCGTCGACGTCAGCGCGGCGGCTTCGACGCCGCCGCCGGCGGTCGCCGCCTTCGAGATGCCGAAGTCGAGCACCTTGACGAGACGCGACCCGTCCGTACGGGTCGTCGCGAAGAGATTCGCCGGCTTCAGATCGCGGTGCACGATGCCGAGCGCGTGCGCTTCGGCGATCGCCTCGCACGCCTGCAGCATCACGTCGACCGCGACGGGCACGGCCATCGGCCCGTCGCGCCGGAGCAACTGATCGAGATCCTCTCCCGACAGGTACTCCATGACCATGTAGGGCGCGCCGCTCTCGAGCGTTCCGACGTCGAGGACCTTGGCCACATGCTCGTTCGCGAGGGCCACGGCGGCGCGCGCCTCGCGCAGGAAGCGGCCGACGGCCTGGGCGTCCAGCGCGGCGTCGTCGCGCATGAATTTGAGAGCGACGAGCCGTTCGAGCTGCATGTGATGGGCCGCCACGACCACACCCATCCCGCCGACGCCGAGCACTCTCTCGACGCGAAACTTGGACGCAATGATCTCCCCGGGGGCCGGAACCCGAGGCGCCCAGGGCTGCATGCTGCCCCGAGCATACCGCCCGCGAAAGCTCAGGCAAAGCCGCGGGCTTCGGCCGGAGATCGGCGTCGCCCGATCGGGTGACAAGGCGTCAGCGAAGTCGCTCGCCCCGAGGCGATGGGGGAGGCTCGGCGCGCAAGCGCCGAGGGGGCGAAGCTCCACGCACCGTCTAGGGCTTTCCCCCGTCGAGGAGCGCGTGCAGCCCTTCGCGGGCGCGCGGCACCGTCGTCGGATCGTTCGCGGCCGCGTCGACGACGGCACGTCCGGTCTTCGGCTCCACGGCGATGAGCGCTCGGCCCACGCTCACGACGGCGTCCGCGACGTCGTCGTTGGCGGCGCTGGCGCGGTACATCCCGAAGAATTGGCGCAACGCCGGCAGCTCCCCCGGTCCGGCGACGACGGCCAGCGCAGCCGCCGCCTGTTTGACGTCGTCGTCGCTGTCGGCGGGGTCGAGCAGATGCGCCGCGAGCAGGGGAGCGCCGCGTCTGTCCTTCATCGCGCCGAGGGCCTGCGCGATGGGCGCGACCGGTGGCGCGATGAGCACGTCTTTCATGTAGTCGTAGTGCCGTTCGAGCGCGGCCTCCAAGTAGGACGCGCCGTTGCGGCGGGTCGCCAGCGCGACGCGGGAAGCCGCCGCCATCTCGGGAGTCGTCCGCGGGTCATTCACGATCTCGACGAGAGTCTTGGTCACGCTCTCGTCGTCGAGCGCCGCGAGCTCCCGGAGGAGCATCTTCTGCGCCGACGCGAGCTGCGCGTCCTCGGCGCGCACGGCGTCGGCGAGCTGCAGCGGCAGAGGCTTGGCGTCCTTCGGGGTCCCGGTCGCGCGGTAGCTGTCGGCGTTCACGACGCAAGCCTTGACTGGCTCGCCCAAGTCCAGCTCGGCGAGCGTACCGCCGGTCTTCTCGTCGAGCGCGATGGCTTTCCCTTGGTCGTCGCAGAGGATGACGCCTCCCGGGACAGCCGCGCCGCCGACGAAGTCGCTGCCGTGCAGGTGCGACCACGCGAGATGGGCCTTCTCGTCGAAGCCCATGGCCAGGCGAAAATAGGTGGCGTACCACCGCCCGTCGCAGAGGCCCGCTCCCGTCTCGGTGGCCGCGGGGCGCGCGTAGATCCGCGCCCTGTCTTCGGCGTTGGCGATCGGCGGTACGGGCTCGCTCCCCGGGCGCATCGGTCGGGGAGTGCCGGGCAGTTCGCGATGCGGAATCGTGACGACCGAGGCCGCGCCGGTCGACGCCCCCCGGATGTGCTCGTCGAAGCGAACGTAGGCCGCCTGCCCGAACCATAGGGAGCCTCCCTCGACCCACGCGCGGCTCGTCTCTTCGCGCAGCGTGACGCGGGCCGTCTCGTCTCCGTTGGCGAGATCGATCGCCGAGACGTACTGGCTCGCCCAGGGAACGAACGCCATTCGCCCGAGGACGGCGGGCGCGCCGAGGGGCCGATCGGTCTCGATCTGGCGAACCACCTGGCCGTCGTGCGTCACTGCGAGCATCGTGCTCCCGGCGCCCCCGGTCCTGCGAAACGTAACCACCGTGACGGCCCCGTCGTCGCCGGCGCCGAGGAGCGGGAGCCCTCCGGTCGGCCGCCTCCAGAGGATGCTGCCGCTCGCCGCGTCGAGCGCGAACGCCTCGCCGCCGCCGGACGCGACGACCACCATCCCGGCGACGACGGGGCGCGCGTCGAGCGGATGGGCGAACTTCCACGGCGAACCCCCGCCGAGGGGCAAGCCGATGATCTTGTCGGTGTTGCCGGCCACACCCAGGACGACGTCCGCCGCGGCGGGAATCGGCGAACTCCTCACGCGCTGCCAGACGCGCTCGATGGAGGCGCCACGGTCGTCTTCCCAGTCGGTCGAGAACAGGTTGAAGCGCGTCTGCCCCCCGCCGCATGCGAGCGAGCACCCGAGCCCCGCCGCGGCGCACCAGAAGATCGCCGCCCTCATGGCTGCGGCTCCGTCGATGCCGGCGACGCGCTCGTCGCGAGGACCGCCTGATCGATCGCTTGCTTCACGCGCTGCGAACCCGCCTTCGGCCAGCGTGTCTGCAGGTCCTGCAGGAAGCGGTGCGCTTCGCCCGTTCCGAGCTGCCGCACGCGGCCTACCACCTTGACCTTCAGATCGTCGCTCACGTCGTCCGGCGGACGGAAGAGCACTTGCTCGAGGCCGCTCGTGACGACGTCGATCGGCACGCTCCCGAGCTTGGAGGCGAGGCGGTCGCACTCATTGCCGGCGCACAGCATCCCGATGGCGGCGGCGGCCTCGGGGACCTTGTGGTCGAGCGCGACGAACAGATCGCCGACGGCATCCTTTGCTTTGAGATTTCCGAGCGAAATCGCGGCGAGGCCCCGCACGCCGGCGTCGCCGTCCGAAAGCGCAGCGCGGAGCGCCTTCGCCGCTGCCGGCCCCCCCGTCTTCGACAGCGAGCCCACGGCAGCGCGGCGCGTCTCGACGTTGCGGTCACGCGTGTACCAGGCCACCGTCTCGCTGGCCGCTGCGCTCTGCACGTCGCCGAGTGTCTCGAGCGCTGCGATGGTGAGCGCGGGCGACAGTCCGTCGCGCAGCAGGTCGACGATCGCAGGGACGGTCGGAGCGCCGGCTCGCGCCGAGGTTCGGACGTCGTCGAGCGCGGATTGGATCTGAGCGGGGTCGCGGCTTTTCAGCCGCTTGACCGCGTCGGGCGGAAGGCGGACTTGCTGGCCGGCGGGGTCTGGTGCGGAGCGTGGACGGGGCTGCGCGTTCGCCGTCGTGGACCCCACCAGAGCGGCGACCGCAAACGGCAGCGCGATTCGCCGGGGTCCCATCATGTGCGGAATGCTCGCGCCCTGTGAGGGTCAATGTAAAGGGCTTCCGCGCGGCCCCCAGACTGATGGCAGGAGGCCACAGGTGGCCAGTCGCCCGTCCCCCGGCGTCTTTGGAACTGCGTGACAAAGGATGCTGCCGCGGCCGGCACGAAGTCTGCTCCTCGACGTGGCGTGGCAAGGACCAATCGACACGGCGCTCGGACCCTCAAACGGATCGTGGACGTCGAGGCGGCTTTCGCCGACGAGAATCCGACGACGCCCAAGCAAGACGAGGCCGAGGCTCTCTCCCAGCACCCGGAGGCGCTGGGGTACGAGGAGGTCGATGTGAGCTTCGTGCAGGAGGACGGGCCGCCGGTACGCATGCACGTCCCGCTCGACGTCGTGCCGATGCTGGCGGTCCCTCGAACCGATCTCCCATGGACGGAGCTCGGCGAGCTCGCGACGCAGCTCCTCCTCCGGGTGGACGGGTCGACGTGCACGATGGAGATCGTGACAGGCGTGGCGGCGGCTCCGAACGAGAGCGCCCGCGAGCTCGCGGACCTCGTCGGGCGTGGGCTCGTGCGACTCGCGATCCCCGACGAGGTCTCGCCGCCCGAGCTCGATCTCGACTTGTCGATCGTCTGACCCCGGCGCAGGGCTATTCTCGCGGACGCATGTTCGAGTCCGCCGAGCTGGGGCACCATGTCGAGAAGCGCGCCTACGACCGGCAGATGCCCAAGCTCCGCGAGGCGCTGCTCGAAGCGCAGCTGCGGGCGGTGGAGCGCGCGGAGTTTCCGGTGGTCCTCCTCTCCGGCGGCGTCGACGGCGCCGGGAAGGGCGAGGTGGTCAACCTCTTGCTCGAGTGGATGGACGCGCGGCACATCCAGGTGCACGCGATGGGCGACCCGACGGACGAAGAGCGTTCACGCCCGCCGATGTGGCGCTTCTGGCGCGCGCTTCCGCCCAAGGGCAAGACGGGGATCTTCTTCGGGTCGTGGTACACGGCGCCGATCGTCGACAAGGTGTACGGGCGCATCGGGGGGGCCGAGCTCACGCGGGTGCTCGGCGAGATCGCCCGACTGGAGCGGATGCTCGTCGACGAGGGGGCGGTCATCGTCAAGCTGTGGATGCATCTCTCGAAGAAGGAGCAGCGAAGGCGCTTCGAGAAGCTCGGGTCGCGGCGGACGACCGCGTGGCGCGTGACGCGCGAGGACTGGCGAAACCACCGGCGCTACGACGAGTTCCGCCAGGTGAGCGAGCGCGCGCTGCGAGAGACGAGCACGGCGGAGGCGCCCTGGTACGTCGTCGAGGCCGCGGACGGCCGGTATCGCGACCTCACCGTCGCTCGAACGCTGCTCGACGCCCTGACGCAGCGCCTCGAGCGCGGCAAACGGGCGACGCCCCTGCGCGCGGCGCCGCCCCCGGCGCCGTCGATCGACTCGCGCAACGTCATCGAAGAGCTGGACCTGACCCGGAGGCTGTCGGATGCCCAGTACGGCCGCCGGCTCCCCGAGCTGCAGGCTCGGCTCAACGCGCTCACGCGTCACAAGAGGTTCGAGCGCGTCGCGGTGGTCGTCGCCTTCGAGGGGCCGGACGCCGCGGGAAAGGGCGGCTCCATCCGCCGCGTGACGCACGCGCTCGACGCGCGCCTGTACGACGTCGTGCCGATCGGCGCGCCGACGGAGGAGGAGCGCGCGCAGCCCTATCTGTGGCGCTTCTGGCGCTATCTGCCGCGGCGAGGGCACTTCACCCTCTTCGACCGCAGCTGGTACGGGCGCGTGCTGGTCGAACGCGTCGAGGGGTACGCGGCCGAGCCCGACTGGATGCGCGCCTATCGGGAGATCCTCGACTTCGAGGAGAGCATCTCGCGGTTCGGCATCGTGGTCGTGAAGTTCTGGCTGGCCATCAGCAAGGAGGAGCAGCTCGTCCGCTTTCGGGCGCGCGAGGAGACGCCCTTCAAGCGCTTCAAGATCACGCGCGAGGACTGGCGCAACCGGGGGAAGTGGCAGGCCTACGAGAACGCCGTATGCGACATGGTCGATCGAACGAGCACCGACGTCGCGCCGTGGCACCTCGTCGAGGCCAACGACAAGCGCTGGGCGAGGGTCAAGGTGCTCGAGACGCTCTGCGAATCCATCGAGCGCGCCTTGCGATGACGCGATCATCGGGGCGGTTTGCCTACACGGGCTCCCCCGAGGTGAGCCGCAGGGGCGGGGAGGCGCGACTGATGTCGACATGATCCGCCCCCATCGGGTGTCCTCCGTCGTTCTGGCCGGTACATCGCTTCTCGGTGTGCTCGCCGTCGGCTGCGGTGCCAACAAGGCCGCCGGTTTCGGGGACGGCGGCTCGTCGTCGTTCCTCGGGAACGACGGCCTGTCTCTTATACACATCTGACGCTGCCGACGATCTTACGCGTGTAG
>CALKVG010000355.1 GCA_937998045.1 uncultured Myxococcales bacterium | reverse complement strand
GCGCCGGCTCCAGGGTGGGTACCTGCGCGGCCGCGGACGCCGCCGGCGCGGGCGCGATCGGCACGACGGCCTCGTCGCCCGGTCGCGTCGTACCTTCTCCGCCGGCCCGGCACGGCCGTGCCGCCGCCAGCGCGGCGACGAGCAGGGCGACCAGGGGGAGAAAAGCCGAACGCACGTTCCGAGTGCTACTCGAACTCGAGGCGCCAGCGTAAGTCGAGTCCCAGGTTGCCGAGCGCAGACGACGAAACGTCGTTGATGTTGTCGTACGACCCCTGCACGCTCAGGCGGTTGTTGAGCCGCCACTCGATGTTCGAGCGCAGCTCGCGATCCTCCGACAGCCCTGCGGTGACGCTCGCCCGCAGGTCGTTGGTGAGGCGCTTGCCCACGGTGAGCTGCGGCTCGGTCTTGCCGGTGGCCGTCGAGTACGCGCTGCCGAAGCGGAAGTCGTCGATGATGGGGATCGCCTTCTTGACCGCGCGATCGGCGCCGGTGGCGGTGCCGAGGGCGCCGAGGGCGATGCCGCCCATGCCGCTCGCCTGCAGCTGGTCGAGCTCGGCGCGCGTCATCCCCACGGTGAGGAGGAGAACGATGTCCTCCTGCGAAAGCGACGGCTCGCTCGTCATCTCGACGCGCACGTTGTCGGCGTCGCCGTGCGCGTGGAGCGTGATGCGCCACAGCGAGCCTCCGCGCGTCGAGCCGATGGACGCGGCCGACGGACCTCCGCCCGTGCCGGCGCCCGCCGCCGCTCCGGCGCTCGTGTCGGTGTAGCGCCTGTATTCGGTGATGGCGGTGATGTCGACGTTCGGGGCGATGCGTGTCGGGTCGTCGAAGCGGATGAGCCCCTGGCGAACCTCGAATTCGCTCTGCTGGAAGTGGAAGCGACCGCCCGCAAGCGTGCGCAGCGCGCCGCGCAGGCCGATGCGCTGATTGCTGCCGGTCACGTCGAGCGACCCCGAGTCGATCGCGAGCTGCACCTCGACCAGGTTATTTTTGATCACCAGCGGGGTGCGCGCGGAGAGGCGCACGTCGAGCGCGACGAAGTCAAGCGACGGATCGTACGCGTTGACCTCCGTACGCCGCGCGCGGGTGCCGAGCGACGTCAGGTCGGTCGCGAGCGAAATCGGGCGGGTGTACGCGAACGACGCGATCCCCACCTGTCCGGTCACGCGGGGGAGCGCGCCGCCCTCGCCGCTCGCCTTTGCGTCGTAGGTGACCTGGAGATCGGCGTCCACCGTCGCGGAGACTCCCTCCGCAGGGGTCAACCGCACGCCGCGCGCGGTGACGCGCGACTCGAGCGGACCGAGCTCGAGTCCGCGCACGGGCACCGACCCGTCGAACGACACGGTCCCCCCGGCGAACTTGCCCTGACCGGACGCCGAGAGCTCGCTCGGGCTGGCGCGGACGTCGATGCGGACGTCGCTGATGGAGCTCGGCAGACCGTGGACCTCGATCTGTTCGCCGCGCGCGTGGAGCTCGCCGGTGATCGCCGGTGCCGCCGCCGGGCCGGTGATGCGGAAGCCCCCTTCGACCTGACCCCGGGCCGCGTCGACGCGTGGGACGATGCGCTTCAGGACCTCCAGGTCCACCGGATCGAGCTTCGCCTGGAGCGCGAAGGTCGGATCGCTCGTGGCCCTGGCCACGCGACCGCTCAGGACGAAACCGCCGCGGAAGCCGTCGGGGGTCTCCAGCGTGACCTCGAGGGGCGGCGTCTCGATCGCGTCGTTCGCGAGGACGAGCGGGTCCCGCGGCGGCTTGAGCGTGAGCCGCTGCCCGCCGCGCGACACGACGGTCGGGCCGACGAAGAAGCGCGCGCGCGACGCAGGCAGCCGATCGAGCGCGACGTCGTCGATGATGAGCTCTCCCCACAGCTGGCCCCCCAGCGCAGACGAGGCGGGCGCGTCGATCGGTTCGCTCGCCTCCGCCTTGGACTCGATGGTGGCGCGGACGAGAGCGCCGAGATCGACGCCGCGGAACGAGACTCGGCCCGAGATCGCCGGCGCCTTCGCGCGCGTCGCGACGAGGTCGCGCACGAGCAGCGTGCCCCCCAGGAGGTCGCCGTTGACGGTCCACTCGCCGTGCGACGACGTATCGGCGAGGTAGGTGGCCTTGTCGAACGGAGCTCCGATCGGGGCGCCGCACCTCGTGTGTCCGGTCGTCTTCTTCGCCTGGGTCAGGTGATGGGTCATGCGCACGTCGAGGTGCGACGGCGGGAAGGGCACCTCTCGGACGCGCGTCCCCGCCACGTCCAGCTCGGCCCGCGCGACGAACCCGGCATCCGATCGGGAGTCGTCGAGGTTCCCGGTCACGTGCGCGACGCCGGACACGCTCCCTTCGACGTCGCGCGCGACGGGCCCGAGCGCGTCGACGCGCGAAAGCGGGACGCCCTCGATCATCACGTTGGCCGACAGCGAACCGCCCCGCCGGATCGACGCCGAACCGAGGACGGTTCCCGTGGCGCCGGCGCGCGTGCCCTGCGGCGGCTGCACCTTGTCCAGGACGAAGGATCGGACGTCCACGTCCGCACCCGCGATCCCTTGCTGGCGGTCGTACCAGCGCAGCGCCACGTCGGCCTCGCCGCGAGCGAACCGCTCGCCGTAGAGCTCCGCTCCCAGGATGTGCGACTTCGCGTCGACGGAGAGGTAGCCGCCGCCGCACGCGTCCTCCGGGCCGCCGAGCGCGACGTGGACGTCGGCCCGAGTGGCCATCTTCGCGTCGAGGCCGTCGAAGCGCGGGTCGTCGTCGAGGGCGAACATCGAGAGCAGGTCGCGCAGACCGAAGCCGGAGCTCGATCCGACCGCGTTCACGACGAAGCCGCGCGCGCCGCCGAACCGCAGCGTGGCCGTCGGGACCTCGTAGGCGCTGTCGCGCCGCTTGGCGCGGACTCCGGTCACCTCCACTTCGGGGATCGTCACGTCGACCTTCACGTGACCCGACGACAGGTCGCCGAACGCGACGTCCGCCACGGCGTAGCCGGCGATCGACTGGATGTCGCCCTCCACCTCCGGGCGGTTGAACGTTCCGCCGAGGCGCGCGCTCGCCTCCACCTTGCCGCGCATGACGACCGGCCCGAGCGGCGAAATGTCGACGAGGTCGCACGACACGTGCGGCGCATCCACGCGCAGATCGTTGTGGAAGCCGAGCGACACGAAGCCCCCCTCGATGTGGGAATGCGGGAGCGTCGCGCGCACGTCCGTGAACTTGATGGCGTCCGGGCGCACGGCCAGATGCGCCGCGATCTGCGCGTCGGAGAAGCCGACCAGGCGCTCGCGGGTGTGGTCCTCCGCCGGGCGATCGTACACGCCGAAGTTGTATGTCTTGCCCGTCAAGTCGCCGTCGAGCTTGAGGGGAGCGAAGGTGCCCGACACCATCGGCACGTGCAGCTCGCGGACCTCCCAGCCGACGTACGAGTTCGGGTGGACGCCGAGGTCGCGCATGAGCGCCGTGAAGTCGACGCCCGTCGCGTCGAGGCGCGTTTTCTCGAGCTTGCCGCCTCTGGCGAGGGGGTCCACGACGGTATCCGAGAGCGTGACGACGCCGTTCGCGAGCCGCAGCGTCGTGATCGGGCTCTGGACGATGTTGCGCCGAACGCTGATCTGACTCGAGAAGTCGTGCGCGAACGCGTACTGCGCCAGGCGGACGTCGTGGGCTTCGACCGTGCCGCTCACGTCGGGCAAGATGGTGTCGTGCGCGTAGCGAACGTCGGCGTCGAGGCCGACCCAGCCGTCGGTCTCGGGGAGGCTCGCGGCGCGTTCGGCGAGCGCGATGGGCGCGCGGACGCGCACGTGGCCGTCGAACGCGACGTCGGCGAAGGACACGCCCGGCGCCTCGGAGCCCGATGGCTTCGCTTCCGGGTCGGCCTTCGGCAGCACGACGTGCAGATGGCCGAGCGAAACCTCGACGCGCCGCTTGTCGGAGTGGGGGAGGTCGCACGCCGGCGTGGTACCCGGGGCTGCGTCGAGGTCGGCGGAGCCGACGCCCTCGAGCCGGCGCACCAGGATGCTGTCGGGCTCGACCCGAACCCGACCCTCGATCGAGCAAAGGGCGTCGTCGTCGGTGGACACCGTCCCGTCCGCCCGGGCCCGCGGCCGGTGGACGGCGGCCCGCCCCGCGCGCAGGGCGATCTCGAAGGAGGCGCCGGCGGGGTCGTCCTCGGCCGTGACGTCGAGGTCGAGCGCACGCGCCTGCACGCGGGTGCCGTCGACGTCCAGGTCGATCGAGGCGTCGGTCAGCGCGAGCGTCTGCAGGGGCGAGCGGACGGGGCCCTTGCTCCTGGGCTTCTCCTCGGGGAGGTGCAGGTTGGCGACTTGGCCGTCGTGAACGACGATGCGCACCCGCGGCTGGTCGAGCTCCACCTCGTCCACGGCCAGCTTCCCCGCCAGCAGCGCGAAGATCTTCGGGCGGACACGCAGCCGATCGCACTCGAGCGCAGCGGCACCACCGTCGATCGAGTCGACGCGCACGTGCCCGAGCTCGACCGCGAGCGGCCAGATCCGCAGCGAGGGCGAGTACGTCGCGGCGATGCCCTGCCCCCGCAGGAGTTGCTCGGTCTTCTGCGCCGCCCAGGTCCGGGCCCACGACGACCGGACGACCAGGGTAGCGGCGAACGGCAGCGCTCCCACCACCGCCAGGACCGCGCAGATGGCTTGAGCCAGCGCCCGCCAGGGGTCCCGCCGCCGCCGCCGCTTGCGAGCGGCCGGCAACTGGCTCTCACGGGAGGGAGCCTCCCCTTCCGCCGGGGGCGTCGGGTCTCCGGGCCCGCTGGAGGGGGGTCGAAACCGGGTGCTGGCCATCGGGAGGATTGCAGCGTTGGACGGGCGGCGACGGCGAACCTTCGCCCCGGCGTATGTCGACGTACGGCGGAGAAACGGCGCGCTCACGGACTTTAGCCCGGCCCTCGAACGAGGTCAGGCTTCTGGCTAGCCTTCCCCGGCGAATGCGCCGGAGAACGCCTGGAGTCCTCGGGCCCGAGGAGCTCGTCGACCCGCTCGTCGCGCGCGCCGAGAGCCTCGGCGTCGAGCGGGTGATCCGCGTCCTCGAGCCGCTCGTGACCGAGGAGCGACGCGAGCGGCTCAAGGGGGTCATCGCCAGGCGCCTGGCGAGCGTGAGCGTGGTGTTCGACGGGCCGTACGACCCGCACAACGGCGCGGCGGTGCTGCGCTCGTGTGAGGCCTTCGGGGTCCAGCGACTGCACGTGGTCGAGCGCCCGGGCACGCCCTTCGTCGTCGCGCGCAGCGTCTCGCGGGGCGCGCAGAAGTGGATCGACGTCGTCTGTTACCAGGACGCGAGCGCGGTCATCGCGCGCGCGCGCGCCGAGGGCCTGCCGCTCGTCGCGACGCACCCGGAGGGCGACCTCACGCCCGAGGATCTCGGTCGCATGCCGCGGTTGGCGCTGGTGCTGGGCAACGAGCGCGAGGGGATCCGCCACCAGATCGCGCGGGCGTGCTCGGCGCGCGTGCGCGTGCCCATGCGAGGCTTCGTCGAGAGCCTGAACGTGAGCGTCACCGCGGCGATCCTCCTGCACGCGGCCACACGCGACCGATCCGGCGACCTCGAGGAGGCCGAGCGCACCCGCCTGTACGCGCGGGGGCTGGTCCTCTCCGTGCCGCGGGCGAACGACATCCTGCTGGCAGCTGACCCGCAGGTCTAGCGCCGCAACCCACGTCCGCATTGCAGGCGGGACCGGCCCGACTTACGTTCGCCGTCGCAACTGCGATGGCCGAAGACCTTTACGCCGTGCTCGGCGTCTCCAAGGGCGCAGAGGCGGACTCCATCAAGAAGGCGTACCGCAAGCTCGCCTCGCAGCTTCACCCCGACAAGAACCCGGGGAACAAGAAGGCGGAGGACCGCTTCAAGCAGGTGAACCACGCCTACGACGTGCTGGGCGACGCGAAAAAGCGGAAGCTATACGACGAATTCGGCGAGGAGGGCCTGCGCGAAGGGTTCGACCCCGAGCGCGTCCGCGCGTACCGTCAGTGGGCGGCGCAGCAGGGCCGCGCGGGCGCGGCCGGCGGGCGCTACGGCGTCGGGGGCGGTCAGACGGTCGACCTCGAGGACCTCTTCGCCGGTGGGAACGCCGGCGGCATCGGCGATCTGTTCGGGGATCTCATCGGCCGAGCGCGCCGCGGCCGCGGGCCGATGAAGGGGCCGGACCTGGAGAGCGAGATCACGATCGACTTCGCCTCGGCGCTCCGGGGCGCAACGCTCGAGCTACGGCCCCAGGGGCACGCCAGCGCCCCGGTCACGGTGCGCATCCCGCCGGGCGCGTCCGAGGGCAGCCGCGTTCGCATCGCCGGCCAGGGAGGGCCCTCGCCGAGCGGCGGACCGGCCGGCGACTTGGTACTCACGATTCACGTCACGCCGCACCCGCAGTTCCGCCGGGAAAGCGACGACCTCCACCTCGATTTGCCGGTGACCACGGCGGAGGCCTACGACGGCGCGAAGGTGAAGGTGCCCACCATCGACGGGTCGGTCACTTTGAAGGTCCCCCCGGGGACGCAGAGCGGCGACGTCGTCCGGCTGCGCGGCAAGGGCGTCGCGCGCAAGGGGCGCACGCCCGGGGACCTGTTCGTCCACTTCCTCATCCGCCTGCCCACCGATCGCAGCCCGGACGTGGCCGAACTGATCGAGCGCCTCGCCAAGTTCCAGGCGGAGGATCCCCGCAAGGACATCAGGCTGTAGTGTCCCGAGTCGCGGTCTTTTTGGGGCAAATAACCGGACACTGCCTCGCCCCTACCTCTCCGCGGTTTGCTCGAGGGTCCTCCGCAGGAGGTCGAGTTCCAGCGGCTCGCTCGTGAAGACGCGCCATCCCTCGGCGGCGGGCCGGTACCATCGGCCGTCGACCAGATACGCGTCGTCGCCGCCGAAAAGGACGTGCGGATAAAAGACGATGTCGCTGGGCACCCGGGAAGCACGGTCTGCCGCGAGGGCGCCCCCCGTGCGACTGTGGCGGTTCGCCGCCACGTAGTCGCAGGAGGTGGTAGCGAACGCGAGGGCGGCAAGCGCGAAGGGCGCGAGAGGAGTTCGGAGCGCCGCGAGGAGAACTGCGCCGGGCCGGGTTTCCATGGCGCTCGGTATGGCAACGGGGATGCCGTCGCCCGGCAGAGCTGGACCCGTTTTCTGGCGCCCACATCCCTTGCAGCCGGGGTACTCTGGCCATTGCCTCCCAGAGGAGTCGCCCCATGCAACAGCCGCCGCCTCGGCAGCGCGGGTCGAGTGCGCTCTCGGCCGCGTTCTCGTTCGAGGCGAAGCTTCAAGACGAAGAGCACCTGCTGGACCAGATGCTTGCGGCGATGCCGAGGGGGGCGCTGCCGCCCGACGCATGGGAGAAGCTCCATGCGGCGGCGCAGCGCGACGACCGCCTGAGCGAGCTGGCGTTCGCCTTCGAGAGCGTGTCGCAGGGGAAGCGACTGAAGGTGATGCAGCCGAGCGCCGCCGCGGAGTTCCTCTTCCAGGCGGCGCGCTACCTCGCCGACGTCTTCGGCGACGAGCTCGGGGCGATCGCGTACCTGGAGCGGGCGCTCTCGCTCGCGCCCCTGCACGCGGCGTCGTTCGAGAAGATCGAGACGCTGCTCATCAAGCAGAACCAGCCGCTGAAGCTCGCCGAGACCTACGCGACGGCGGCGCAGCACCGGCCGCGCAGCGAGCAGGCAGGCTGGCTGCGGCGCGCGACCAACCTGCTGGGCCAGACCGCAACGGCGGACGAGCGCGTCGTCGAGCTGCTCCAGCAGCTGCTCAGACTCGAGCCGGGAGACGAGGACGCGCGCCTCCACCTCGAAGGGCTCTACGTGAAGGCCAACCGCCTGCGCGACGTCGTACGTCTGAACGAGCAGGCGCTCGCGTCCGAGCCGCCGCCGGACGGGCCCACTCGCGTCCAGCTCCTGGCGCGCATCGTCGACCTGTACGAGAACAAGCTGCACGAGCCGGAGCGAGCGATGCCTCACATCGAGCAGCTCCTCGCGCTCGAGCCGGCGCACGAGGAGGCGCGCCGGGTGGCGCAAAAGCTCCTCGTGGTGCGAGGCCTGGCCGGGCGCGCGGCCGCAGCGCTGTCGACGGCGGCGGAGGCGTTCGGCACCCCGCAGGAAATCGCCCGGTACCTGGCGATCGAGCTCGACAACACGCGCGGGCCGAAGCGAGCGGCCCTCCTGGCCCGCCTCGGGAGGCTGCGCCACGAGAGGATGGCGGACGACGCAGGGGCATTCGAGGCTCTCGAGCAGGCGATCGCGCTCGACTCGACCGACGACGCCGTGCGCGAGCAGTACGTGCAGCTCGCCGCCAGGCTGGCGCGATGGAGCGACGCCGCGAAGTCCCTCGGGCGCGTGCTTGCGGCGGCGAAGGACGCCGCGTCGAAGGCCAAGGCGAGCACCCAGATGGGCGAGATGCTCCTGCGCGCAGGCGACGCGAAGCGCGCGCGCGCGACGCTCGCGGGCGTCGTCGGCGCGGCGGACGCGCCGCCGGAGGTCGCGCTCGCCGCGGCCCGCCTCCTCCGCGAGATCCTCGAGGTGGAGCGCGATCGGCGAGCCTTGTGCGACGTCCTCGAGATGCTCGCCTCGCTGGAGCCGGACGCCGCGGCCCGGCAAGAGGCCAACGAACGACTGGCCGACGAGGCCGCGAAGCTTCCCGACGTGCCGCGCGCAATCGGCGCGTACGAGCGGCTGCTGGAGACGAGCGCTCGGGCGCGCGCGCTCGACGCGCTCGAGCCGCTCTACAAGGCGAGCGCCGACCCCGAAAAGCGCGCCCGCCTCCTCGAAGAGCGGGCGCGCGACACGGCCGACGACACGACGGCGCGCGAGGTCCTGATGCGGGCCGCCCAGGTTCGTGCCGCCGAGACGAAAGACGCCGCGGCCGCCATCGCGACTTGCCGCGCGGTCGTCGTCCGGTTCGGCCCGGCCACCGACGTGCTCGCGATCCTCGTGCCGTTGCTCGAGGGAGAGCGGCGCTGGCCGGAGCTCGCGGAGGCCCTCGCGCTGGAAGCCGCGCTGACGACGGGCGCCGAACACGCGCAGATCATGGCGCGCCTGGGGACGCTACGCATGGCGCGACTGCGCGACGTGCCCGGCGCCATCGACGCCTACGACGAGGCGCTCGCGTTCGATCCGTTCGAGAAGACGGCGCGCACGACGCTCGAGAAGCTCGCGGCGCTCGGCGACCACCGCCTCGCGGCGGCGCGGGTGCTCGAGCCGCTGTACCGGCGCGAGGGCGCGACCGGGCCTCTGCTGAAGGTGCTCGAGCTCCGCGGCACCCTCTCGCCGGAGCTCGACGATCGCCTCGATGCGCTGCGCGAGACCGCGGATCTCGCGGTGGAGGCCGGAGCCGGCGAGGCGACGCGCGCCGTCGACGCGGTCGGTCGCGGGCTGGCGGAGGCGGTCGCCGGCGGCCGGCCGCTGCGCGAGTGGCTCAATCGGCTCGACGCGATCGCGGGCGCCGGCACCGACCCGAAGCGCCGCGCGACGATCCTCGCGCGCGCCGTGGGCGACCACGAGATCACCAGCGACGATCTGAGCGCGCTGGCAAAGGAGGCCGCCGAGGCGCTGGCCGCGAGCGGCGAGGTGCAGCCTTCGATCGCGCTGTACCGGCGAGCGCTGGCGTTCGAGCCGCAGTCGCAGGAGCTCTTGTCGCGCATCGACGACCTCTTGCGCAACCAGGGCAATCCGCAGGATCGGGTGGCGCTCTATCGCGCGGCCATCGCGCGGCGAGGGACCGAAGGGCGCTCCGGTGAGCCCACGGCGGGAGGTCGAGACGCCTACCGCCGCGAGCTCCTGCACCGGATCGGCGCCATCGAGTGGCGCGACCTCGGAGACCTCGAGGCCGCCGTCGCCACCTACGGGACCGCCCTCGCCGACGACCCCGACGACGCGGAGGCGTACACGGCGCTCGCGGAGCTGTACGCGCAGCGCGAGAGCTGGAGCGAGCTGTGCGCGTTGCTCGATGCGCACGCGACGCGCGCCGAGGGCGACGAGGCGCGCTCGACGAGGGCGAGGCTCGCCGAGGTGGCCGCCGCCCACGGGGACGACCATCGCGCTCGGGTGCAGTGCGCGCGCTTGCTCGAGGACCCGCAGCTCTTGCCCGAGCACCTGGATGCCGTCGAGCGCGCGGCCGAGCGCCTCGACGACGCCGACCTCGCGCGCGCGGTCCTCCACCGGCGGACGGAGATGACGCAAGACCCGCGCGAGCAGATCGCGTGGCTCGATCGACTCGCCTCGCTCGACGAAGAGCGCCGCGGCGACCTCGAGGGTGCAGCCGCGGCGTGGAAGCGCGGCGCGGCGCTGGCCGAATCGATCGGCGACGACGACACGGCGCGTCGCCTGTTCGCGCGCGCGCGCAAGGTCGCGCCGGAGGACCCGGAGCTCACCGCGCGACTCGCGGCGCTCTGCGAGCGCGCTGAGCTCTGGAGCGATCTCCCGCGTCTGTATGCATGGCTCGCCGAGCACTCGGCGGACGACGCGCAGCGGGTGGACCTCTGGCTGCGAGCCGCGCAGGTGCTCGCGGAGCGGCTTGGAGACCCGCAAGGCGCCGCGCGCCGTGCGGCGCTCGCGTTCGGCGTCGCCCCGACGCGACCGGACGTGCTCGCGTCCTTCGAGAGACTCAGCGTCGAGGCCGGAGCGGGCGGAGACTTCGAGCTCGCAGTGGACGAGGTCCTCGCGCGCATCGACCAGGACGCCGCGTCGGATCCCGAGGACCGCGCGTGCCTCTTGCTCGCGAAGTCGCGTGCGGTCGCGGCCGACCCGCATCGCGCGGACGACGCGGCGCGCACGTGCCGTGCGTTGCTCGCGGACCCGCGCCTCGGTCGCGCGCACCACGCCGAGGTCCTCGCCACGCTCGACGCGCGCATCGCGGCCGACCCCGAGTCGCCCGCCCGGCGCGCCGACCATCGATGGTTGCTCGAATGGCGCGCAGAGCACGCGCCCGCCGACCAGCGGCTGGCCAAGATGCTCGAGTGGGCCAGGGCCGAGGAGGCCGAGTTCTCCGATCCCGCCCGCGCGCTCGCGATCTTCCGCCGTGTCCTGGCGCTCGACGCCGACTGCGACGAGGCGCTCGCGGCGGTCGCTCGACTCGCGCTCGCGACCGGCGAGGTGGACGAGGGGCTCGACGCCCTCCGCGCCCACCGCGATCGCGCCGAGGCGGCCGCTCGCGCCGGCATCGACCTCGAGATTGCGCGCGCGCTCCTGGCGCGCACGACGCGGTGGCAGGAGGCCCTGGTCGCGCTTCAGGCCGTGCTCGCCGACACGCCGGCGGACGCCGAGGCCCGCGCGCTGGCGGCGCAGCTCCTCGCTCAGAAGGCGACGCGCGCCGGCGCCATCGCGATGCTCGAACAAGCGTGCGAAGCGACCGACGACGCGGAAGCTCGCGCGCAGATACTGCAACGCTTGATCGACGCCCCGGCCGACGCCGAGGACGCGCATGCGCGCCGGGAATGGTTCGGGCGCCTCTGCGATCTCGAACGCGGCGAGGGCAACACGGAGAAGGCCCTGGCCACGGCCATGCGCGCCGCCCGCGAGCTTCCCGACGTCTCCGCGCTGTGGGATCGCGCCGAGGCGCTCGCGCGCAGCCTCGGGCGCCCCGATGAGGTGGCCGCGCTCTACGAGGAGGTCCTGGCCTGGCAGCTCACGCGCGAGCAGATGCTCTCGATCGGCGAGCGCGCCGTCCAGTTTTACGAGGAGTGGTTCGAGGATTCGGCGCGCGTCGCGCGCATCCTCGAGCGGGTCCTCGAGGTCGATCCGTCGGCGGACTGGGCGTTCGACCGGCTCAAGCTCCTGTTGGACGCCGCGGAGCGGTGGGACGATCTCTTCGCGCTGTACGATCGCGCGCTCGCCTCCGCGTCGGGGAAGAAGCGCACGATGCTTCTCGAGGACGCCGCTCAGACGGCGAAGGACTTCGCCGACCGCCCGGACCGCGCGATCCAGTACCTGGAGCAACTTCACGAGGGGAACCCCGGAGACGCGAAGCTCGCGGGCTCGCTCGAGAGGCTCTACGAACGGCAGGGGCGCTATCGCGAGCTCGTCTCTCTCTTGACGGGGCGCCTGCCCGCGCTCAGGCGCGACGAGGGCCGGCGTACGCGCACGCGCATCGCGGCGCTATGGCTGGACGAGCTCGGAGACGCCGCGTCCGCGCTCGATACGATCGAACCGGCGATCCCCGGCGACGGCGACGACTCGAGCGGAGCCGACGCCGCGGAGAGCTGGGCGGTGCTCGAGCGCGTCCTCGCGTCGACGCCGCCGGCGCCGGAGGCCGGCCGCACGTCCGGTGCGCCATCCGCCAACGGGAGCCGGTCCGCGCGGTCGCGGCGCCGGCGCACCGAGCCTCCCGCGTCGTCGCCGGCGTCGGTGCGACAGCGCGCGGCCGCGCTGCTCCGCGAGCACTACGCGCGCACGGGGCGCGACGCCGACCTCGCGCGCGTCCTTCTCGTGGAGCTCGAGGCGGTGAAGGCCCCCGGCGAGCGCATCCCGCGGCACCTGGCGATCGCCGACCTCTACGAGAAGAGCGGGGATCCGGCGAGCGCGCTCGAGCAGGTAGGGCTCGCGATCGTCCTCGATCCGGGCGACGAAGCGAGGCGCGACCGCCTGGCGCAACTGACGGAGCAGACGGGGCGCCTCGAGCGGTTCGCCGAGCTGCTGTCGGCGGCCGCCGAGGTCTGCGAGGACGGGGCGCTTCGCATCGCGCTCACGATGCAAGCGGCCGCGGTCCGCGCGGACCGCATGGGGGACGCGAGCGGCGCGGTGACCTTGCTCGGAGCCGTCCTCGCCGCGCCCGACGCGACCCCGGAGGACACGCTCGCCGCCGCGCGAAGGCTCGATCCGCTGCTCGAGTCTTCCGGCCGCAGCGAGGAGCGCCTCGACATCCTCGAGCGAATCGCCGGCCTCGAGGAGGGGACGGGTCGCCGCGATGCCCTGGGGCAGGCCGCTCGACTGTCGACGCAGCTGGGGCAGTTCCCTCGGGCCATCGAGTCATGGGAGAAGCGCCTGGCGGACGACGCGCAGGACGCCGACGCGCTCGACGGCCTCGCCGACCTGCTCGAACGGGTCGCGCGCCACGAGCGCCTCGCCGAGGTGCTCGCGCTCCGCGCTCGGGTGGCGCCGAACCGCGAGCGCGAACGCGCCGACCGGGTTCGCCGCGCCCGGCTGCTGGCGGAGGTCCTGAACCGGCGCAACGACGCCGTCGTGGCGTGGCGCGAGGTCGAACACGACTTCGGGGAAGCCGACGACGCGGCGCTCGCGCTCGCCGAGCTGCTGCGCGACGGCGAACGCTGGGGCGAGCTGGCGAGTCTCCTCGAACGCCGAGCGCGGAACGCCTCGGACGACGCCACGCGGGCCGAGCTCCTGCGGCAGCTCGGAGACGTCCAGCGGGGCCCGATGCGCGAGGACGCCGCGGCGGTCGCGACGTACGCCGGCGCGCTCGCGGCCGACCCGCGCAACGCCGCGGCTCGCGCCGGGCTGCTGGCGCTGGCGCACGACGACGCGCTCAGGCGAGCGGCGATCGGCGCCCTCCTGATCGCGCTGCGAGCGTGCGACGACTGGCAGGGCGTCCTCGAGCTCACGTCGCACAGGCTGCAGGCCGCCGACGGCACCCAGGAGAAGCTCGCCGTGCTGCTCGAGGCCGCGGAGCTCGCCGAGTCGCGCGGCGGCGACACGGGGCTGGCGTTCGAAGCCGTGCGGCGGGCGTTCGCGCTCGCCCCCGGGGACGCAGCCATCGGACAGCAGCTCGCTCGTCTCGCGGAGGCATCCGGGGCCTGGCAGGGGCTCGTCGACAGCTATCGCGAAGCCATCGCATCGGCTCACGACGACCCCGCCCTCGCCGCGGCGCTGCGCGCGAAGGCCGCCGTCGTGCTCGAGACTCGCCTGGACGACCCCCACGGCGCGCTCGCGGCGTACCTCGACGTCGTGCGCGACACGACCGACCTCGCCGCGGCGCACGCCGCAGTACGCCTCGCCGCCGGCGCGATCGCCCGCTGGGAGATCGCCGCGCGAGTCGTCACCGACGTCGTACGGTCCCGGACCGAGGTCCTCGAGGAGCTCGTGCTGGGGTACGAAGCCGCGGCCGGCTCCTCCGGCGCCTGGGACGAGGCCGCGCGGGCGCTCGCCGACGCCACGCAGGCGGCGGGCCTGTCCGGGGAAGCGGCGCGCGATCTCGAGGCGCGCGTCGCCGCGTGGCACCGCGATCGTCGCGCCGACCCGGACGCCGCGGAGGCTGCGTTCCGGCGCGCGCTCTCCCACGACGAAGCGAACCCCGCGCTCCTCGCGAACCTGGCGGAGCTGCAGCGACGGACGCGAGGCCGCCCCCTCGTCGACAGCCTCGTCCGGCTTTCGCGCGCGACCGGCGGCGACTTCGCGCTCCTGCGCGAGGCCATCGAAGTCGCCTGCGAAGCGATCGGCGACCGCGCGCTGGCGCGAGCCATACTCGAAGAGCTGCTCTCCCTGGCGCGCGCACGGTGGACGGGCGAATCGGAGTCGGGCGCCGTGTCGCTGGGCGATCCGTCGGGGCTGGCTTCCTGCGCCGAGTGGGGCGTCGAGACGCTCGCTCGCCTGCTCGAGGAGGGAGGCGACGAACGCGCCGTCGTCGACGCGCTGGTCGCGGGGGCCTCGCTGCCGTTCGACCGCACCGTTCGCCGCGGCATGCAGCGGCGCGGCGCCCGCATCGCCCTCGAGCTGTTGGGGGACCACGAGCGCGCGATCGAGCTGTACCTGGCGCTCTTCGCCGACGACCCGCACGACGAGGAGGCGGTCGATCGACTCGCGACCACGTACGCCGCCCAGGGGCGGACCCGCGCGCTGCTCGAGCTCCGCGAGCGCCAGCTCGCCGCCGCCTCCGACCTGACGAAGCGCGCCGCGCTGCGCCTGGATCTCGCGCGCCTGCACATCGAGCTGGGGGACCGATCGCGGGCCGCCGAGACGCTGCGCGCGACGCTCGCCGAGGACGCGCGCAACCGCGAGACCGTCGAGGCCCTCGCGTCGTCGCTGGCGGCCGACGGCCGCGCCCACGAACAGCGCGAGCTCCTGACCGATCAGGCTCGGCTCGCCGAGGAGGCCGGCGACGCGGCGTGGGCGGCGGACCTCTGGTCGCGCGCCGCGGCGCTCGTCGAGGAACGCTTCGGCGACGCGGATTCGGCGCAGGAGTACCATGCCCGAGTCGTCGCGCTCGAGCCGCGGGCGGGCTCTCTCGACGCGCTCGCCAGGCTCGCCGCGGCGCGCGACGACGCCGCCACGGCCGCCGCGTGGCTCGAGCGCCTCGTCGAGGTCGTGCCCGCCGAACAGCGCATCGACGCCATCGTGCGCCTCTCCGACGCGCTCACGAGCGCCGGCAACGCGCCGCGCGCGGTCGAACGCCTGGAGCGAGCGCTCGCTGAGCACCCGGACGCCGATCTCGTTCGCGCGCGGCTCGCCGCCCTGTACCGCGAACAGGGCCAGTGGTCCCTCCTCGCGCAGCTCCTCGGCGACGCCGCGGCCCACGCGCCGGACAAGGCGACGCGGATGGCCAGTTTGCTCGAGGCGGCCACCCTCCTCGCGGACCGATGCAACCAGCCCGATCTGGCCGTTTCGCTCCTGGAGCAGGCGAGCGACCTGGCGCCAGACGACGCCGCCGTCCGCCTGCGGCTCGCCGACGCCCTCGCGCGGGCGCGCCGCTTCGACGACGCGCGCGGCATTCTCCAGGCGATGATCGCCGCGTTCGGCGGGCGCCGTCCGAAGGAGCGCGCCCCCGTGCATTACCAGATCGCGCGGCTGGAGCTCGCGATGGGGAACCGCGCGCGCGCCCTCGTCGAGCTTGACACGGCGACGCGCGTCGATCCGCAGAACCCCGAGATCCTGCGGGCGCTCGCTCAGCTCGCGCGGGACGACGGGCAGCTCGACCGCGCCGAGAGGAGCTACCGCGCCCTCCTCTTGGTGCTGCGGCGAAAAGAGGACGCCGCCGAGGGGGGGCGAGGGATTGCGCGGAGCGACGTGCTCCTCGAGCTGAGCGCGATCGCGCGCCAGCAAGGAGAGACCGAGCGGGCCTCGGAGATCCTCGAGAGCGCGCTCGAGGCGGCGTCGCGCACGGAGTTCGAGCAGGAGGCCCTCGAGCGCACGCTGCGCGCGCGAAACGACGACGAGACCCTCGTGCGCGTCCTCGAGGCGAAGCTCGCCCGAGTCGGCGAATCCGCGGCGACGTCGGGGACTCTCGCGGAGCTCGCGACCGTGCTGGCCGACCGCCTGCAGCGACCCGGGCAGGCGCTCGCGGTCCGGCTGCGCGCGGTGGCGGCCGACCCCGGATCGGCGGCCGTTCACGAGGCGGCGCTCGCGCTGGCCCGCGCGATGGGAGCGACCAACCGCTACGTGGACGCGACCAGCTCGCTCGTCGATCGCGCAATCGACGCGGGCGATCTCCCGCTCGCCTGCGCGCTCCTCGTACGCCTGGGAGGGGTCGCCGAGGAGGACCTGAAAGACGGCGCGCGCAGCGCGAGGCTGCTGGAACGAGCGGTCGATCTCGGGCTGCGCTCCCCGGAGGTGCTTCGGGCCCTGGATCGCGCCTACGAGCGCCTCGGCGACACGGCCAGCCAGGCGCGCGTGCTCTCGATGCGCATCGAGGTGGAGGCCCTCGAGGCCGGCCGCCGCGCGGCGGGCGACGCGATGTATCGCCTCGCGGCCCTGCGCCTCTCCTCGCGCGAGACCCTCGACGAGGGCGTCGAGATCCTGCAGACGGCGATCGACCTGGACCCGCAGCTCGAGCGCGCCGAAGAGGCGCTCCGCGCCGCGGTCGCCATCGACCCGACCCATCTCCGCGTCCTCGAGCTGTACGAGACCGTCGGGCGCAAGCCCGGTCACGAGCGGGCCCTCGTCGACGCGCTGCGCCTGCGCGCGCAGCGCCCGAACGGGGGCGTCGAGACTGTGCGCGAGGCCGTCGAAGTGGCGATGCGCATCGGGGATCCGGCGCTCGCCGAGTCGCTGCTCGAGCGCTTCGTCGCCGGCGAGGAGTCGGTCAGCCAGAACGGGGCGAACCTCGCCTGGGCGATGGCCGCACTGGGAGACTTGCGCGAAGCGGCGGGCGACGTCCGCAGGGCGGTCGACCTGAAGCGGTCGGCCGCGAAGGTGGCGGACCCCGAGATCGCGCGCAAACTGGCGTTCGAGGTCGCGAGGCTCGCCGCGGAGCGCCTCGACGACCTGGAGCTCGCGGCCGCTATGTACGAAGCCCTGCACACGGCCGACCCCGCCGACCGCGAGGCGTGGGAGCCGCTCGCCGGCGTCTATCGCCGACTGGGACAGTGGCGCAAGCTCGTCGACCTTCTCGCGGAGGTCGTCGACAGGGTCGACGCCGCCTCCGAACGGGCGCGCCTGCGACTCGAGCGCGTGCGCGTCCTAGTCCAGGAGCTCGGGGTGGGCGACGCCGACGCCATACCCCTCTTGCGCGAGATCGTCGACGAGGACGCGGGCCACCCGGAGGCCGCTCTCATGCTCGCGTCGATCCTCGAGCGGACGGGCGGCCGATCGGAGCTCGCGACCCTCCTGGCGCGCCAGATCGACTCGGCGAAGGACCGGGGCGACGCGGGCGCCGTCGCGTCGCTCTGCCTGCGCCTCGGGCGCTTGCTCGGCGAGACCGATCGCGCGGAGGCGCGCAACGTGTACTACACGGGGCTCGACTGGGACGCGAAGAACCCGGAGCTTCTGGGGGCGCTCCTCGCGCTCCTCGACGACGACGCCGACTCGGGCGAACGCGCCGACCTCGCCGAACGCCGCCTCGCCGTCGAGCAGGGCCCCGGGGCCGAGGACATGGCGCTGAGCCTTTACGCGATCCGGACCGAGATCGGGGACGAACGCGGCGCCGAACGGGCGCTCGAGCTCGGGTTCCGCGCCCACCCCGCGAGCGCCGCCGTCCGCGATCGGCTCGAGAGCGCATATCTCGCGAAGGGAGAGTGGCGCAAGCTGGCCGAGCTCTGGGTGGTCGACGCCAGCGCCCGGGTCGATCTGGACGAGCGCATCGCGCTGCTCCGGAAGGCGGGGACGCTCTGGCGCTCGCGTCTCGACGATCCGAAGAACGCCGCGGCGGTCCTTCGACGGGCCCGCGAGATGGCTCCCGACGACGCCACCCTGCTCCGTGACTACGTCGACATGCTCGTCGAAGCCGGCGACCGTGAGGGCGCCCTGGCGGAGCTCAACGCGGCGATCGAGCGCGTGCCCGAGGGCGATCGGCGGCGTGCGCCGCTCCTCGCAGCGCGCGCGCAGCTCCGGACCGCCGCCGGCGACGCCGGCGGGTCGCTCGCCGATCTCGAGCAGGCGTTCTCGCTCGAGGAGCCCGTCTACGCCGGCGCGCTCGCGGCCCAGCTCGAGGCGGCGCGCAACGCGGCGCGCGAGGCCGGAGACGCCGCGTCCTCCCGCGCCGTCGCGCTGCGATTGGCCCACGTGCTGCCTTACACCGGTGAAGTCGGGACCGCGCGTACGATCCTCATCGAGCTGGTGAAGCAAGACACCAAGGACGTGCCGGCGCTGCGCGCCATGGCGGACCTCGAGTCGCGGCTTGGACACTGGGACGCGGCCATCGCCGTCCTGCGCCGGCTCGTCGCGCTCGAGGACGGTCCGCAGATCGTCGCGACCGCGCTGCGCCTGTCCCACGCGTGCGAGGTCGCCGGGCGCCCCGGAGACGCGCGCGGAGCGCTGGAGCGCGCGCGCACGATCGCGCCCGACAACGGCGCGCTGCGCGCTCGCCTCGAGAGCCTCTACGAGAGGACGGGCGCCTGGCGGGAACTGGCGAACGTCGCGCTCGAAGACGCCCGCGAGTCCGGCGACGTCGCCGAGCGCTTCGCCCGGCTGGTTCGCGCGGGGTCGATCCTCCTGGAGCGCGCGGCGGAGCCCGCCGCCGCCGTCGCCCCGCTCGAAGAGGCGCACGCCCTGCGGCCGGCCGACCCCGATTGCGTTGGCCTCCTCGCCGACGCGCTCACGCTCTGCGACCGGGCGCAGGAGAGTGTCGCGCTTCTCGAGCAGGCGATCGCGCCCAGCAAGGGTCGCCGCTCACGCGAGCTCGCGCCGCTGTACTTGCGGCTCGCGCGCGCCGCGCGCCACACCGAAGACTCCGCGGGAGAGCTGCGCGCGCTGGGTTACGCGCTCGACTGCGACTCGCAGAACGGCGCGGTGTGCGCCGACGTCGCGGCGCGCGCCCTCGAGCTCGAGCAATTCGACCTCGCCAACCGCGCGCTGCGCGCGGTGACGCTCCTCAAGGAACCAGGTCCGCTGAGCAAGGCCATCGCGTACCTGCAGATGGGCGAGATCGCGCGCCGGCAGAGCGACCCGAAGCGCGCGCTCGCGCTCCTCAAGCGCGCCCTGATGGAAGACCCCACGCTGGAGGACGCACGCGCGATGGTCGACGCGATGGAGCGGGGTCTTTCGACCTGACTCCTCAGTCGTCCCAGCCCTGGTCCACCTCGGCGATGAACTCCTCGGACGGGGGGACTGCCGCGGGAGGAGGGTCGGGATCGGGCGCGATGTCGAGCTCCGCCCCGGGCGGCGCGGGCGCCGGAACGCGCACGAAGAGGCTCTCCGAGGAGATCTCGATGGGCGGTGGCGGGACAGTCGTCCGGCGTACCGTGGCCGACGCCGAGAGCGAGAGCCGCCGGGCGCTCCTGGCCTGCACCGCGAGCGGCGCGATGAGGTGGGGCACGCGCTCGATGGCTCGCCCGAACTCGACGAGCGGCGCCCGGAACGAAAATGGCGCGAAGAGGCGCTCGCGGAGACCGCCTCCGAGCTCGGTCATCACCTCGACGACCGTGACCTCGTCGTCTCCGACGAGCTCGATCTGAAGGTCGCCGTCGATCCAGTCGCACGCCGTGGTCGCCATCCGCGCGAACACGAGGAGCACCTTCGCCACCCCGGTGTTGGGCGCCGAGCACGCCGCCAGGTGCGCGAGCAAGGCTTTCGTCGCGTGGCGCGACGCGATCGCATCCGCGATGTCCGCTTCGCGAACGTCGAGGCAGCGCGCCAGGTGCCCGAAATCGACGCTCATCGCTCCGTCCTCGGAACTCTACGCCCCCGACTTCGTCGCCGCCAAGATGGTGAGCCGCTCCTCACAGCGGCTCGAGCGCCAACGCCTCGTAGAGCGCCTGGAGCCTCTCCGCCAGCTCGCCGTTGTAAGGCTCGCACTGGCACGCAGACACGAGCTGCACGCGAGCGTCGTCCAGCTTCCCGATGGCGATGAGGCGGTCCGCCTTGAGCGCGTGCTGTTTGCCGCGGGGGGTCGTCGCGATCGTCTCGAGCGTGCGCATCGGCGGCGGAGGCGCCGGGAGGTCCTCGGCGACCGCGGACGCGTCCAGGCGAAGCTTCCCGTCTTCGAGGGCGCGATCGTAGCGCTCGCGGAGCGGCGGCCGCGACAGACACGCGTACGCCTCGACCCCGCGCTTGTAGATCTCGGCGGCCAGGCGGACCACCTCGTCACTGGCGCCGACGTGCCGATCCGGATGGTAAAGGAGCGAGAAGCCGTGGAACGCCGACTTCACCTCGCGCGCCTTCGCCGTGCGAGGCACGCGGAGAATCTCGTAGTAGCTCCGCTTCGGGAGCGACTGGAGAAAGAGAGTGAGCGCGTCGGTGGTCGCCATCCGCGTCGCCCTCGGCCCTACGCTTCACCGGCGATCGGTCGGCGTGCCGGTAGGACGCCGGCGCTTTCTCCGATCGGGTGGGCGGCGTGGCGCGCGCGCATCTCCTCGACCTCGGCGGGACTCGTCTGCGCGCCCACGAGCTGAAGGCGCGCCGTCTGCTCGCGGCCCGTGCTGTCGTCGCGCGCCTTCACGTCGAGGATGCCGTCGGGATCGATGACGAACGTGACCGCGATCTTCGTCTCGCCCCGCGGCGCCGGCGTGAGACCCGACAGCTCCACCTCGCCGAGAAACGTGTTCTCCTCGAAGCGTTTGCTCTCTCCCTGCGCGACCCGAACGGTCACCGTCGTCTGCCCGCTGCTCGCGGTGGTGAAGGTCCGCGTGCGGTCGCAAGGGACGGGCGTGTTCGCGTCGATGAGTCGGTCGCAGAATCCGCCGACCGTCTCGACCCCGAGGCTCAGCGGAGTCACGTCGATCAGGAGCGGCGCCGGGCGCGGGGCGCTCGGCGCCAGCGCGGGCGGCGCCTCGAACGAAAGGAGAGGCGGCGGCCCGGACGGAGGCGATCGACGCGGCGGCCCGGACGGCAGCGGCGGCGGGGCGGGGCGCTGCGAAGGCGCGCCCCCTCTCGCGACGGCCGCACCGAGCTGCGTGGTCCGCGGCAGGACGGCCCTGGTCTCCGGGATCTCGAAGACCAGCGGCTTCGTCGGGCGCGGCGACAGAAAGGGCGCGCGCGCGACGACCTGCGCCACCGGCGGAGGGCGCGGCGACGGCGGCCGAGGATCCTTCTTCGACACGACGGGCAACCCGGGCGGCGGCTCGCTCGGTGGTCGCGCTTCGTCGGTCGCCGGGAGCGGCTCCACGACGGACTCCTCGGCGATTCGTGGGTGCTCCACCATACCCGCGCGCTGCTTCGTCTTGTCGAGGAGCGCCGCCTGGATCGCCGCGCCCAGCGCGACTACCTCGTCGGGGTTGATGCGGACGACCGGGGCGCGCCCGAAGAACTGCTCCACCTTGCGCGCGACCATCGGCATTCGCGTCGCGCCTCCGACCAGGATGATCCGATCGAGCTCCGCCGGTTCGCAGCCTGCCGCCTCGAGCGCGTGCCCGCACACCTTGAAGGTTCGCTCGATGAGCGTCAGCGCCGCCCACTCGAGGTCCGACCGCGTCATGCGAAACTGCCACGCCACCCGGGTCCCACCGAGGCCCGGCACGATGTCGTCGACCGAGACGACGTGCTCCTCCTGCGTCGAGAGCTCGCGCTTCACGTGCTCGGCCAGGATGCGGAGCTTGCCGAACGCCGTCGGCTCGGCGCGCGCGTCGAAGCGGTGCTTCGCGAGGAGGTCGTCCGCCATGCGCTCGGCCACGATGAGGTCGACGTCGTCGCCGCCCAGCGCCGTGTCGCCCGCCGTGGCGAGGACCTCGAAGACGTTCCCCGCGAGATCCAGCAGCGTGACGTCGAAGGTCCCGCCGCCGAGGTCGTACACCGCGATGCGCTCGTGCGCCTTGTCTTGCGGTCCGTACGCGAGCGCGGCCGCCGTTGGTTCGTTCAGGATGCGCAGCACCTCGAGCCCGGCGATCCGCCCGGCCGTCTTCGTGGCGGCGCGCTGAAGATCGTTGAAGTTCGCGGGCACCGTGATGACGGCGCGGCCGACCGGCTCGCCGACATGAGCCTCGGCGACGGCCTTCGCGTGCCCGAGGATGAAGGCGCTGATTTCGGGCAGCGAAAACGTCTCGCCTCGCGCGGCGATCACCGTGCCGCCCTTCGGCCCCTCGCGCAGCTCGAACGGCAGCTTCGGGCGCGCCTGCTGCACCTCCGGCGACTCCCACGCGCGCCCGATGAGGCGCTTGACCGAGTAAATCGTGTTCGCCGGATCCATCAGCCGGCGCTCGGTTCCCGCCGGCCCGACCAGGCGAGCGCCCGACGGAAGGAACGAGACGATCGACGGAATGAGCCGCCGGCCCTGGGGCCCGGGGATCGTCGCGGCCACGCCGTTCCTGACGGCGGCGATCACTGTGTTGGTCGTGCCGAGATCGATGCCGACCGCAAGGGCCATCCCTAACAGAGTACACCGCCCGAAGGGGAGGCGGCCACGAACGCTGGGGCGCTCGGGGAAGGTCGAGGGACGCGCGCATCGGCTGCCGCCCGCGAAACCGGCCTTCGCGTGCGCGTGCGTGCGCGTGCGCGTCGCGCGTGTGCGCGCGCGCGCGCGGGCCGTTCTCCCCGGGACCTCAGTCCGCCCTGGCGGACCGGTGCTTGCGCAGCGTCGCAACGAGCCACGACGACGAGAAGCCGACGTTGACGTCCCCCTCGACGTCGAACGTGGGTATGGACCCGCGGGGATTGAGGGCGCGCATCTGGGCGGCGTAGGTGCGGCTCGCCTCGATGTCGCGCTCTTCGTAGGCGACCCCGTTCTTCTGGAGCCACGACTTCGCGGCCCGGCAAGAGGGGCACCAGCTCGTCGTGTAGACGATGACGTGCACGGGCTGCTGGGCGACGGGAGCGTCGGGCGAACCCGGCGTACCCGCCCAAGGGGAAGGCTGCGCGGCGGAGGTCCGGTGGTCGCCCTCGCGCGGATCGCTCATGGCGAGGAGCGCGCGCAGGCGCGGGTCGGTCGCGGGGTCCGTCGGAGAGCTCGCGGCCTCGACCGCGGACGGAATCGCCGTGTCCGCCGCGCTCGCCGGCTGCGCCCGCGGCGGCTCGCTCGCGACGCCGATCGCGACCGACCGTTCGGAGCGCTCGGACGGCGACCGGACGGCCCAGGCTGCCCCCGCGCCACCGAGCGCGAACATGAGCGCGATCGTTAGGAACACGGAGCGCGGCGCGATCACCGGCGGCAGCGACGGAGGCCCCTCATCCCGCCGGGACACCGGGCGCGCGCCGTTGCGCCGGCAAAGGACGCAGCGCCCGTCGGGTCCTGGGGCGAGGTCGTGGCGGGAACAGCGCATTTGACCCCAGGTTACTCGCGAAGTCGCGTTCCGCCAGATGCCAGGATGCGTTATTTCCTCGTATGCACGACGCCGCTCGGAGCTTGCGGAGCTTGCGGAGCTTGCGCAAGCGCCCGGCTCCATGCCAAGCAAAGACATCATGCCCCTCAGCGATCGCCAGCGCGCCGACTTCGAGCAACTCGTAAAGACGAATGACGTCGTCCTTTTCATGAAGGGCAGCCGCCAGTTCCCGCAATGCGGGTTCTCCGCCACCGTAGTCGGCATTCTGGACAAGCTCGTGTCCGGCTACCAGACGGTGAACATCCTGTCGGACCCGGCCGTACGCGAGGGCATGAAGGAGTTCTCCAACTGGCCGACCTTTCCTCAGCTGTACGTGCGCGGCCAGTTCGTGGGCGGGTGCGACATCGTCAAGGAGATGTACGCCGACGGCGAGCTCCAGAAGCTCCTCGGGGGGACGGGGGCCTCCGCGGCGGGCGTCGCGGCGCCGCGGCCGGAGGCGGAAGCGAAGCCGGTCATCGCTCCACGCGTGACCATCACGCCCTCGGCGGCAAAAGCGTTTGCTGCGGCGGATCCCGGCGACGGGGACGTCCTGCGCCTCGCGATCGACGCCGACTTCCGCCCCGACCTGCACTTCGGCCCCAGGGCCGCGGGCGACGTCGAGACCCGATCCGGGGACGTGGTCCTCTACGTCGAACGGGCGTCGGCGCCGCGAGCCGATGGCATCGCGATCGACTACGTCGACGCGCCGGACGGGATGGCCTTCAAGGTCGACAACCCGAACGAGCCGCCGCGCGTCCGGCGCCTCGGCGCGAAGGAGCTGAAGGCGATGCTCGATCGCGGCGAAGTGCAGCTCTTCGACGTGCGCCCCGAAGACGAGCGCGCGAGGGCCTCCATCCCGCACGCCAGGAGCCTCGACGCCGAAGGCCAGCGGTACCTCTTCGACCTCGAGAAGGACACGCCCATCGCCCTTCATTGCCATCACGGCGTGCGAAGCCGCGCCGCTGCCGAGCAGCTGGTCCGCGAGGGATTCACGAAGGTCTACAACCTCGAGGGCGGCATCGAGGCCTGGTCGCGCGACGTCGATCCGTCGGTCCCGCGGTACTAAATCAGCGGGTCTAGCCGTTTGCGGCGCGCGCCCTCGGCGCGGGTCTAGCCGTTTGCGGCGCGCGCCCTCGGCGCGGGTCTAGCCGTTCGCGGCGCGCGCCCTCGGCGCGGGTCTAACCGTTTGCGGCGCGCGCCATCGGCGCGCGACGAAGCCACGCGTCGGCGCCGGCGGCGACGCGGCGGCCGTCGGCGATGGCCCACACGACGAGCGACTGACCCCGCGCGGCGTCGCCGGCCGCGAAGACGCCGGGCACGCTGGTCGCGCCGCTCGCGTCGGTGCGCACGTTGCCGCGCCCGTCGAGCGCGAGCCCGAGCTGCTCGACGACGCCGCCGCGCTCGGGGCCCACGAAGCCCATCGCGAGGAGCACGAGCTCGCACGGGAGCGACACTTCCGTCCCCGGGATCGGCTTCGGCTTGCCGCCTTCGAGCACGACGCGCACCGCCTCGAGCCCGGCGACCTGCCCGCCCTCGCCGCGGAACCCGCGGGTCGACACCGCCCAGTCGCGGTCCGCGCCCTCTTCCTGAGAGGTCGACGTGCGCAGGATGAGCGGCCACTCCGGCCACGGATTGCTCGGCAAGCGCACGAGCGCCGGCTTCGGCATCAGCTCGAGCTGCGTCACGCTGACGGCGCCCTGGCGGATCGACGTCCCGACGCAGTCCGAACCGGTGTCGCCGCCGCCGATGACGACGACGCGCTTGCCCTTGGCCAGGATCGCCTGCCCCTCGTCGAGAGCGTCGCCCGCGACGCGGCGGTTCTGCTGCACGAGGTACTCCATCGCGAAGTGCACCCCGCGGAGCTCGCGCCCCGGGATGGGCAAGTCGCGCGGCGCGCGCGCACCCAGCGTCAGCACCGTCGCGTCGAAGTCGTGCATCAGCTGCTCGCCGCGCACGTCCTGACCGACCGCGACTCCCGGGCGGAAGACGACCCCTTCGGCCCGCATCTGCTCGATGCGCAGGTCGAGGATCTTCTTCGCGAGCTTGAAGTCCGGGATGCCGTAGCGAAGCAGGCCCCCGATGCGGTCGTCGCGCTCGAAGAGGACGACGTCGTGCCCGAGCCGCGCGAGCTGCTGCGCCGCCGCCATGCCCGCCGGCCCGCCGCCCACGACCGCGACGTGCTTGCCCGTGCGCGCCGGCGCCGGCTGCGGTTCGAGCGTCTGGCTGAGGATGTGGTCCGCGATCGTGCGCTCGATCGTCTTGATGGTCACCGGCTCGTCGCGCATGTTGAGCACGCACGACGCCTCGCACGGCGCCGGGCACACGCGCCCGGTCACCTCCGGGAAGTTGTTGGTCGCGAGCAGGCGCGCGGCCGCGACGTCGCGCTTGCCCTTGTGCATGAGATCGTTCCACTCGGGGATGAGGTTCCCGAGCGGGCAGCCCTGGTGGCAGAACGGAATGCCGCAGTCCATGCACCGCGAAGCCTGCGCGCGCACCTGCGCGTCGGTCGCCGGGACGACGAGCTCGGCCCAGTCCTGCACGCGCTCTTCGATCGGACGCTCGTCTTCCTCTTCGCGAGCAACCTTGAGAAAGCCTTTCGGATCGCCCATGCGTTCTTGCTACCCGGTCTTCCTGGCTGCGCCCTGCAGGCCGAGGACACGCCGCCACTCGTGCGGCATCACCTTCACGAACCGGCGCTTCGGCCACGTCGCCAGGACGTGCTTGCCGCGCGCGCTCCTCGTGTGCTCCACGTGCTCGGCGACCAGGCCGCGCACGAGCTCCTCGTCGGCCGCGGTGAGCGGCTCGAGGTCCACCATGGCCTTGCTGATGCGCCCTTCGAGCTCGCTGTCGTCGTCGAGCACGTAGGCGATGCCGCCGCTCATGCCCGCCGCGAAGTTGCGCCCCGTCGGCCCGAGGACGACCACGGTGCCGCCCGTCATGTACTCGCAGCCGTGGTCGCCCACGCCCTCGACGACCGACACCGCGCCGCTGTTGCGCACCGCGAAGCGCTCGCCCGCCCGGCCCGCGAAGAACGCCTTGCCGGTCGTCGCGCCGTAGAGGCACGTGTTGCCGATGATGACGTTCTCGTGCGCCTTGAAGCGCGACCGCGCCGGCGGGCGGATCGCGAGCACGCCGCCCGAGAGCCCCTTGCCGACGTAGTCGTTCGCGTCGCCCTCGAGCACCAGGAGCATCCCCTTCGTCGCGAACGCGCCGAAGCTCTGTCCGGCCGTACCGCTCGCCTCGACGACGATCGTCCCGTCGGGCAGGCCCGCCTCGCCGTACTTGCGCGCCATCTCGCCGGCGAGGCGCGCGCCGAACGCGCGGTCCGCGTTCGTCAGCTGGATCTGCATCGTCGTCGGCGCGCCGTAGCGCACCGACGCGTGCGCCCCCTCGAGGAGGGCCTCGTCGGTGGCCGACGTCGTCCACGGCGCGAGGTCGCCCGTCGACGGCGGCGGCAGCTCCTCGTGGCGCGCGGGAGGCGCGGCGAGCATGAGAAGGTCGCTGAAATCGAGCTTGCTCGCCTTGGGGTGCTCGAGCTTCCGCGCCGCGATGCAGTCGGTCCGACCGACCATCTCGCTCAGCGTCCGGAAGCCGAGGCTCGCCATGATGCCGCGGAGCTCCTCGGCCACGAAGAAGAAGAAGTTGATGACGTTCTCGGGCGTCCCCACGAACCGCTGCCGCAGGACGGGGTCCTGCGTCGCGATCCCCACGGGGCACGTGTTGAGGTGGCACTTGCGCATCATCACGCAGCCGCTCGCGACGAGCGGCGCGGTGGCGAAGCCGAACTCGTCGCCGCCCATCAGCGCGGCGAACGCGACGTCGCGCCCGGTCTTCAGCTGCCCGTCGACCTGGATGTGGACGCGGTCGCGGAGGCCGTTGAGCACGAGGATCTGGTGCGTCTCGGCGAGGCCGAGCTCCCACGGCGAACCCGCGTGGTGGATCGACGAGAGCGGCGACGCGCCGGTCCCGCCGTCGTGCCCCGCGATCTGGATCGAGTCCGCGTGCGCCTTCGCGACGCCGGCGGCGATCGTCCCGACGCCGGTCTCGCTCACGAGCTTCACGCTGACGCGCGCCTTCGGGTTCACGCACTTCAGGTCGAAGATGAGCTGCGCGAGGTCCTCGATCGAGTAGATGTCGTGGTGCGGCGGCGGCGAGATGAGCGTCACGCCGGGGACCGAGTGGCGCACGCGCGCGATCGCGTCGTCCACCTTGTGCCCTGGGAGCTGCCCGCCCTCGCCGGGCTTGGCCCCCTGCGCGATCTTGATCTGCAGCTCGTCGGCGTTGACGAGGTAGTTCGCCGTCACGCCGAAGCGCGCGCTCGCCACCTGCTTGATCGCGCTGCGCCGCGAGTCGCCGTTGGGCAGCGGAACGAACCGCGCCTCGTCCTCACCGCCCTCGCCGCTGTTCGACTTGCCGCCGATGCGGTTCATCGCGATCGCGAGGTTCTCGTGCGCTTCCTTGCTGATGCTCCCGAAGCTCATCGCGCCGGTCGCGAACCGGCGCACGATCTTCGCCGCGGGCTCCACTTCTTCGAGCGCCACCGGCGGGTTCTTCGCGACCAGGTCCCAGCAGCCGCGCAGCGTGAAAGGCGCGTCTCCCTGGTCGTTGATGAGGCGCGCGTACTCCTCGTACGACTTCGCGTCCTCGGCGCGCACCGCCTTCTGCAGCGCCGCGACCGACTTCGGGCTCCACAGGTGGCGCTCGCCGCCGAGGCGCCACGCGTACACGCCGCCGACGTCGATCGCGTCGTCGTCGGTCGGCGCGTCGATCGCCGCCGTCTCGACGTGGCCGTTCGCGTGCGACGAGTGCACCTCCGGGCTCTCGTAGGCGGCGGCATGGCGCAGGAGCGACTCCCGCGCGATCTCCGCGAGGCCGATGCCGCCGACGCGCGACGCCGTCCCCGGCATCCAGCGGTCGATGACGTCCTTGCCGACGCCGATCGCCTCGAAGATCTGCGCGCCCTGGTAGCTCGACAGGCACGAGATGCCCATCTTGCTCATGACCTTCATCAGGCCCTTGTCGAGCGCGTGGACGTAGTTGTGCTCCCGGTCGTGGTCTGGCGTGTCGATCTCGAGCGCCGCGATGGCCTCGAACGCGAGATACGGGTTCACCGCGCCGGCGCCGTAGCCGACGAGGAGCGCCACGTCCGCCACCTCGCGCGCCTCGCCCGTCTCGACGACGAGGCCCGCGCGCATGCGGCGGCCGGAGCGTGCGAGCGCGTGGTGCACGGCGCTCGTCGCGAGCAAGCTCGGGATGGCCGCGTGGTCCGCGTCGATCCCGCGGTCGCTCAGGACGAGGATGCTCGCCCCTTCGAGGACCGCGCGGTCTGCCGCGTCGCAGAGCGCGTTGAGCCCCGCCTCGAGCGCGGCACCGGCGTCAGCGGCCTTCGCGTCGAACAGCGTCGGGAGGACGCGCACCGGGAACTCGTGGAGCGCTCCGCTCACGAGCTTCGCGAGCTCCTCGTTGGTGAGGATGGGCTGCTCCAGCTCGAGGAGGCGACACTGCCGCGGCGTCTGCTCGAGGAGGTTCCCCTCCCCGCCGAGGCAGCTCACGAGGGTCATCACGAGCTTCTCGCGGATCGGGTCGATCGGCGGGTTGGTGACCTGCGCGAACTGCTGCTTGAAGTAGCGGAAGAGCAGCTGCGGCCGGCCGCTCAGGACGGCCAGCGGCGCGTCGTTGCCCATGCTGCCCACCGGCTCTTCGCCGTTGCTCGCCATCGGCGTGAGGAGCGTGCGCAGGTCCTCGCGCGAGTAGCCGAACGCGCGCATGCGGCGGCGGCGCTCCTCGGTCGAGAGAGGAGGAGGCGGCGGCGCGGCGATGCCGCGGAGGTCGATCTTGTTGTTCGCGAGCCACTCGGCGTACGGCTTCTGCGTCGCGATCTCGCGCTTGATCTCCTCGTCCCCGACGACGCGCCCGCGCGCGAAGTCGACGAGAAGCATGCGCCCCGGCTGCAGGCGCCCCTTCTCGACGACGTCCTCCGGGTCGAAGTCGAGGACGCCGAGCTCGCTCGCGGCGACGACGTAGCCGCTCTGCGTGATGACGTACTTGAGCGGGCGCAGGCCGTTCCGGTCGAGCGTCGCGCCGACGTAGCGACCGTCGGCGAAGAGGAGCGCGGCGGGGCCGTCCCACGGCTCGACGAGCGACGCGTGGTACTCGTAGAAGGCGCGCCGCTCCGCCGGCATCTCCGCGTGCCCCTCCCACGCCTCGGGCACGAGCATCATCATGACGTGCGGCAGGCTGCGTCCGCCGGCGACGAGGAAGTCGACGACGTTGTCGAGCGACGCGGAGTCGCTGCCGCCGGGGCGGATGATGGGCTTGAAATCGGCGAGGTGCTCGCCGAACGCCTCGCTCGCGAGGAGCGGCTCGCGCGCGCCCATCCACGTCTGGTTGCCGCGCAGCGTGTTGATCTCGCCGTTGTGGGCGATGTGGCGGTAGGGGTGCGCGCGCTCCCAGGTGGGGAAGGTGTTCGTGCTGAAGCGCGAGTGCACGAGCGCGAGGCGGCTGCGCGTCTCCTCGTCGCGGAGGTCGAGGTAGAACTTGTCGAGGCGGTCAGGCAGCGCGAGGCCCTTGTAGACGACGGTCTTCGACGAGCAGCTCGCGATGAAGAAGTTCGCGAGGCCGGCCTCGCTCGCGCGGCGGCCGGCGCGCTTGCGGATCATGAAGAGCGTTCGCTCGAAGGCCGCCGGCGGGCACATGCGCCCGATGAAGAGCTGCTTGAAGACGGGCATCGTCGACCGGGCGACGGGCCCGAGCTGCTTGGTATCGACGGGGACGTCGCGCCAGCCGATGACCTTCTGGCTGTGGTGGCGGACGGCGTCCTCGAGGGCGCGCATCTCGGCCTCGCGGTCCGCCGTATTGCGCGACAGGAAACACTGCGCGACGCCGTAATCGCCCTCGTTGGGGAGGTCGATGCCTGCGCGCCCGAGCGTCCGCTCGTAACGAGCGTGCGGCACGTGCATGAGGAGGCCCGCGCCGTCGCTCGAACAGGGATCGCAGCCGGCCGCGCCGCGATGGGCGAGGCGGCGGAGGATCTCGATGCCCATCGCGACGACTTCGTGCGACGCCGGACGATGCAGGTCCGCGACGAAGCCGAGCCCGCAGGCATCGTGTTCGAGGGAGGGATCGTAGAGCCCGCTCGGAGGAGGCAGCGGCATGGCGGATGAGTATGAGGTGGGCTAACGCGACGCGCTAGTGGAAAATTGTGGGTGCTATTGACACAGTGTGGCGTACTGAAGTGCGATGGCACGTTGCGGCAATGACTCAGCAATAAACGATTCCCGCGGCAAACGCGGGCATGGCTGAAGTCGCCTCACCGGTCGGGCGCATGACGCGGTCGTCGCGATCGGGAAACGCCGGCGTCGTCCATCGGGGTGGAGCGACCCTCGACCTCGACCTCGACCTCGCATCGGAACGGCTGCGAGAGCGACTCCATGGCATTCCATCAAGCAGTCGAGCTGCCACGAGACGGGTGGATGGCAGCTGGAAACGCTGTCGAACTGCCGCGAGAGCGATTCGTGGCAGCCGGTATGGGTATCGGACTGCCACGAGAGCGAATGGTGGCAGCTCGTATCGCTATCGGACTGCCACGGCAGCGATTCCTGGCAGCTCGTATCGCTATCGATTTGCCACGGCAGCGATTCCTGGCAGCTCGTATCGCCGTCGAAGTGCCACGAGAGCGTATGGTGGCCGTTGGTCGGACTCTTGGTGTGCCAGGAGAAGCTCTCGTGGCGGTCGGTCACGCCAAGAACCTGCCACGAGAGCGAACCGTCGCCGATGGGTACGCTCTCGAGCTGCCAGATGCGCGCCACCCGACTGCCAAAGAGCTCCTCGAAGCACGTCCTTCGCCTTCGACGATGCCAGTCGGTGGCATATTGGCGTATCGTGGAAGCGTCGAGCGTCCTGGTGACGCTCCGGGACGAGGCATAAAACGAGAACGATGGCCTTCGTGACGTCGCGCACCGTCCGCGAGCTCGTGGTTCGTGCCCGGGCGAAGATGGGATTCACGCAGGGAGAGATGGCCGAAGCCGTCGGCTCGTCTCTGCGGACCGTGGCACGCTGAGAAGCGGGCCGGTCGTCTCCTTACGGCGACCAGCTCCACCGCCTCGCTGCCCTCCTCTACCCTCGCGATGCCGCGCTCGCGCATGACGCCGCCGTCGCCGGGGGCACGACGCTCGAGCAACTCGGCCTCGTCGCGCCTCCACCTTCCCCTGCGCCGCCGGCCGCGTTCCCCGCCGCCGCGCCGGCGCCACCTCCTCTCCCCGTTCGCTGCGGTCGTCTACTCCGTCGCCGCCGCGCTCGAAGCCGCCGCCGGTGCGCCCGTCTCGCTGGCGCAGGCGCGCGCGGCGGCCGCCGCCGCGCTCACGGCCGCGCGCGACCTGCGGCTCGACCTGGATGCGGCCGTCGACGGGATCGCGCCGCGGCCTTCCGCGAAGGAGCCCGCCGAATCCCCGCCCACGGGGAAGACCAGAACGGCGCGATCCACGCGCGCGTGACGCGCCGGGCGAGGACGCGCGAACCAGAGTATGTGTCGTGTGGCTCTTCGCTTCGTGCTTCGCGTGCGGGAGCGGCTCGGCGCAGCCGAGCGGTGACGCCGGACCGAGCGCCCCGGCCGACGGCTCCGTCGACGGCGCGACGGACGCCGCCCCCGAGGGCGCCGCCGCCGACAGCGCGCAAGGCGACGCCCACGACAGCAGCGGTCGGGACTCACCGCTGCGCTTCGCCCGCCGACTGCGCGTGCGGCGAGGGGTGCAGCACGGACGGGATCTGCTTGCCGCCGGGGTTCCGCTGCAGCGTGGACTCGGACTGCCAGTCCGTCGCCGCGGGCTGCCCGGACGACGGGACCGGCTACGCGTGCAAAGGCGGCTCGTGCGTTCCGCCGGGGTGGGCGTGCTCGAACGACGCGGACTGCGGCCCCGGCCACATTTGCATCGCGGGCAATTGCCAGTGGGCGCATCCCCGAGGGTAGAGCGGCCTCCTCGAGCTACCATGAGCTCGTGGTGCCTGCCGCAGTCGTCGCGTGGAGCCTGCGACTTTGGGCGTTCGCGTACGGCGCGATCATCGGGAGCTTCACGAACGTCGTCGTCTATCGCGTCCCGCGCGGGCTGGCGCTCGCCGGGATGCGGTCGCGGTGCGATGCCTGCGGCAAGCGGATCCCGCTCTACAACAACGTGCCGATCCTCACGTGGCTCATCCTCCGCGGACGCGCGAGCTGCTGCGGCGCGCCCTTCAGCGGGCTCTACCCGCTCGGAGAGCTCGCCGGCGCCCTGGTCTCGCTCGGCGTCATCGAGGGCGTCCTCCGCTCGCTCCCGCCGTCCGCGCCGGTCTGGCTCGTGCTCGTCGTCCACGCGGCGTGCTTCGGGCTGGCGACGGGGCTGGTCGCGAGCGTCGTCGTCCGCTTCTCGCCGGCGAATCCGGAGCGGTCGTTGCGCCCGTCGATCGTCGCGGCCGTCTCCGGCGCGGCGGTCGTGTGGACGACGAGCGCGATGGTCCTCGCGTTCGGCGCCGTGGACTGGCTCCTCGTCGGACCGTCCCCTTCGGCCTCGAGCGCAGCCGCCGACGCCCGCGCCGCGGCAGAGGCGGGCGCCGCCGCCGAGGCGAGCGCCGCCGCTCCGCCGGTCGTCCTTCGGCGTCCGCCTCCTCGCTGACGCCGGCGCACTGCGGAGACGCCGCGGCGTGCGACGCCGTGCGCGCGACGCTGCGGGACGCGCAGGCGACCGCGCTGCAGGTGGTCGACGCGTCGTCGTGGGACCTCGCGAACGCGGACCTCGACGCGAGCGCGCGCGGCTTCTCCCCGGCGGAGCGCGCGCGCATCGCGAAGAAGGCGCGCGTCGTCGTGGTGCACGTCGCCACGGCGCCGTCGCCTCGGGCGCTCGCGGTGCGCTCCGCGTACGCGGCGGCGACGGCGCTCGCGGAGGCGACCCGTGGCCTGGTGTGGGACCAGCTGCTCGATCGCATCGAGAGCCCGCGCGACTTCGCCCGGCATGCGGTGACCGAGCCGCTCGAGGCGTCCGCGTTCCGGAGCGATCGCGTCGCGCTCCAGGAAGAGCCGGCGCGCGACGCCGACGGCTCGGCCGCGGGCGCGGGCGACGGGCGGAGCGCGCGGGTTCGCGTCCTCACGGCGGGCCTCTCGCGCTGGGGCGCGCCGGACGTCGAGTGGCGCGACGTCCCTTCGGTCGCGGTCGCGCCGGTGGGGCGCATCGTCCTTCTCGTCGCGCGAGCCGTCGCCGACGGGGCCGGCGAGTCGCCCGTCGCGTTCTCCGTCGAAGACGTCGCGCGCCTTCGCGCCGAAGGAGGAGCCGCCGCCGACGCGCCCGCGCCCGAGCAAGCGGTGACCGTCGACCTCGCGCCGGCTGCGCCGGAGAACGGCGACCCGAACGACTTCTTTGCGCGCGTCGAGCCGCCGGGGGGCGAGGGACCGGTCGCGACGATCGACCTCGTCGAGCGCTTCTTCGGCCCGTTCCTCGCGACCGCGCCCGATCCGAGCGCCGTGCGCGAGCAGGCGCGCGCCGCGCAGGCGTCGCTCGGGGCGGCGCTCGGCAAGTGGGGGGCGGCTCGATCGCGGGGCGCGAAGCTCCTCGTGCGTCTGCCCTTTCCGATTCCGGGCGACGCCGGCGTCGAGTCGATGTGGATCGACGTGACGGGCGACGACGGGACGTCGGTGACCGGCACGCTCGTCGACGAGCCGCTCGGCGCGACCGACGTCGCGCGCGGCGACACGGTGACTCGACCGCGCGGCGAGGTCGAAGCCGTCGAGCTGCGCGCGGCGAGCGCACCGTAGGACGCGAGTCGCGGCTATGCTGCCGCCGCCTTGCGGAAGAACGTCACTCTCCTCCTCGCGCTGATCGGGCTCGTGGCCGCGGGCGCGCTGGCCGCGTGGACGGTACGTCTCGGGCTCGGCGGGAGCGTGGTCGAAACCTGGGGAATGCGGCCGGAGGCGCCGCGCGCGCCGCTGCCGGCGAAGCCGCCCGACGACGACCTCGAGATGCTCACGGCGCTGTTCGACGGGGGCGCTCCCGGCGAGCCGGCGCACGACCTGCTCGTCGCGGGCGCCGAGGAGCTCTACCTGGCGCGCGCGAGCGACGGCGCGATCGTCGCGGTGCCGAAGGCCGGACACGGCACCCCGCGCAAGCTCGCCCGGCTGACCGGCGTCGCTCGCGGCATGGCGCTCGCCGGCGGCGCGCTCTGGGTCTCGACGACGCGCGAAGCGCCGGCGGACGCGGGGGGCATCGCCTCCGGCGGCGCCGTCGTCCGCATCGCGCTCGGCGGAGGCGCGCCCACGGTCGTCGTCGGCGACCTCGCGGGCCCGCACGCGATCGCGAGCGACGGCCGCTGGGTGTTCGTCGTCGACGTCGGCGCGCGCGAACCGGGGCTCTTGCGGTCGAGCGTCGTCGAACGGCTGCCCGCGACGGGCGGGAAGCCGGCCGCGGTCGCGCGCTGCGAGGGCGAAGTGACGAGCCTCGCGCTCGACGACGCGAACGTGTACTGGGCCGACCCGTTCGACGGGACGATCGTCGCGGCGCCGAAGGCGGGCGGCGACCCGCGGTCGCTGGCCGTCGAGCGAGGATTGCCCGAGCAGATCGCGCTCTACGGCGGCGCGCTCTACTGGGTGGAGAGGCGCAGCGAGACGGTGTGGACGATGCCGGCGGCGGGCGGGACGCCCCGGCCCATCGTGCAGGACTTCGCCGGCTTCGCGAACCTGGTCGTCGACGGGCACGGCTTGTGGTGGGTGAGCGAGGCGCCGCTGGCCGGGCGCTTCCGCATCCTGACCGTCGCGACGACGGGGGGCGATTCGTCGCCGGCGAGCGACGCCGTCGAGGAGGTCGACGCCCTGGCGAGCGACGGCGCGCACCTCTACTGGGCGCGAAGCGGAGAAGCGTCGCGCGTGCCGACGTCAGCCGCCGAGCGACGGAAGGAGGACGCTGGCGAGGACGAATAGCGCGCCCGCGATGGCGAGCGGCCCGGGGCGCTCGCCCACCGCGAGGAGCACCCAGACGGGGTTGAGGATGGGCTCGAGGGCGGGCACGAGCGAGCTCTCGAGCGCGGTGAGGCGCGGGACGGCGAGCGCGTAGAGGACGTACGGGAGCCCGATCTGCATCGTGCCGAGCCCCGCGACGAGCGCCCACTGGCCGGGGCCCTGCGGCGGCGACGCGACCATCGCCGGCAGGCACGCGAGGACGCCGAGCGCGTCGCCCGCGGCGATCGCGAGCGCCGGCGAGACGCTGGCGGCCTGCGGTGCGCCCGCCCGCGCGAGCGCGCGCTGGTCGGCGCGGAGCGCGAGGGGCAGCGCGGCGGCGCCGAGTCCGGAGAGGACGCCGAGCGCGTTGCCGAGGCGCGCGTCGGGGGTCAGCGCGTCGCCGAAGAAGAGGAGCATGCCCGCGAGGACCCCGAAGCAGGCGACGGCGTCACGCCAGGTGACGCGCTCGCGCAGGAGCGGCCACGACAGGATCGCGACGTACACGGGGGACGTGTACTGAAGGAAGATGGCGCTCGCCGCGGTGGTGAGCTTGGTGGCCGCGACGAAGGAGGTCATCATGACCGTGTAGGCGGCCGCGCCGATCCAGGCCCACGGCGCGCGCAGCGGCAGCCGCGCCGCCGCTCCCGCGGCGCGCGCGCGGACGCCGAGCATGCCCGCGAGGACGGGAAGGGCGAAGAGGCCGCGCCAGCCGGACACGGCGAGGGGCGCCATCGAGAGGCTCTTGATGCCGACGCCGCCGAGACTCCAGAGGACCGCCGCGCAGAGGAGGAGCGCGACGCCTGCAGCGCGCGAACCGCTGCGTGGTGGCCGGGCGAGTTCCATCGGGCGGGATCTTTAGCAGGGCGATGAATTTGCTCTTCGAGATCGGGAGCCCGCGAAGGATTTCAGTCCAACTTCTGCCACTCCCGGACACGGATGGAAGACGGCCTGGCCATGGCTAGGGAAGCTGAGACTCTGATGTTCCGTGTGCGTGGCATGCACCTCACTACGATTCTGCGCACCCCCACAGCGCGAGGCGCTTCGATGGAAAACTTTTGCATTCGGCCGCTCGGCCGCATTTTGATCTCCGCCGCAACTTTCTTTCTCGGCACGGTTTCCTGCGGCACCCAGGGTTCGACCGACACGTTCGGGAGCGCTCCGGATGGGGGAGCGGGCAGTTCGGGAGCAAGCTCGGGAGCCAGCGGCAGCTCCGGAGCCAGCGGCAGCTCCGGAGCCAGCGGCAGCTCGGGGGGCAGCGGCGGAGGCACCGACGGCAGCGCCTCGGGAGGGGGATTCGGCGGCGACGGCGGTGGGCTCGCCGACGGCGGGTGCGCCAACCACGCGCCGGGCTGCCCCTGTCCGTCGGCCGGCGCGACCATCGCATGCTGGACCGGCCCGCCGGCGAACCGCGGCGTCGGCCAGTGCAAGGATGGAACGCAGACCTGTCAGGCGACGGCCGAATTCGGCCAGTGGGGCCCGTGCGTGGGTGAAGTGCTCGATTGCGGGGTCGAGGCCGGTATGCCCGAGGCGGAGGCGCCCGAGGTCGGTCCGCCCGAGGCGAGCGTGCCGGACAGCGGCGTGAGCGACTCGTGCCGCCGGCTCGGAATGGCAGCGCACGGAAACCTGGGATCGGGCAACAACGCCGGCTACGACGCGGCGGTCTGCATCGTCACGACCGGCGGTCAACTGCGGTGCGACCAGGCGCTGCCCAACAAGCCGGCGAGCGTACGCTGCGTCAGCGGCGGCGAAGAGTACATGTGCGTCGTCACGAGCGCGGGAGCCGCCGAATGCTGGGGCTACGTGCAGGGAGGCTTCGGCGCCGCCGGGCTTCCGGGGCCGACTCCGACCGTCGTTCCGGGTCTCGAATCCGGCGTGGTGGATATTGCCGGCGGCGAGGAACACGTCTGCGTGCTCATGAACACGGGCGCCGTCGAGTGCTGGGGATGGTCATCGGGAGAGCAGAACACGGGCAGCTATACACCGCCGACCATGCCCACGCCGGTCGCAGGCCTCGGACCGGACGTGAAGGCGCTCACGTCGGGAGACGGCTTCAGCTGCGTGCTCCTCGCCTCGGGGACGATTCAGTGCTGGGGCAACAACATGAACGGCGAGCTCGGCGACGGCACCACCACCGACAGCGCCACGCCCGTGATGGTCACCGGGCTACCCGGACCGGCGGTCGGCGTCTGGGCGGACCAGTCCACGCATCCCTGCGCGCTCCTTCAAGACGGGAGCGTCTGGTGCTGGGGGGGCGGCCTCGGGTTGGCGGCGCCCTCGACTGTCCCGGCCCAGGTGACGGGCTTCGCGGCCGGCGTCACCGCGCTCGCGTGCGGAGACGAGCAGACGACGACGTGCGCGCTGCTCGCGACCACGGGCGTGCAGTGCTGGGGCACCGGCGCCAGCTATGGCGCTGGGGGAATGACCAACGGCAGCGCCGTCCCGGTCGACGAGCTGAGCTCGGGCGTCGTCGAGGTCCGAAGCTCCGACGACTCCGCGTGCGCGCTCATGACGACGGACACGGTCCAGTGCTGGGGGGACCTGCAAGGGGGCCCGTACCCGATGATGCTCCAGTAGCCTCGCCCCTGACGCGCGCTGGAGTCTTCCCGTCCGGGCGTGATACTGGCGTGGCATGGCCACGTCTCAAGCCGACGCGGGCGTGACGGTCATCGGCGCCCCGCGCACGACGTTGCGCGACTTCTACCACGTCTTTCTGCGCGTCCGCTGGTCGATCGCGCTCGCCGTCATGGTGGGCGCCTACATGGCGCTGAACGCCGTCTTCGCGGTGCTCTACATGGCGGTGGGCGGCGTCGCCAACGCTCGCGCCGGGTCGTTCTGGGACGCCTTCTGCTTCAGCGTCCAGACGATGGGGACGATCGGCTACGGGTCGATGTACCCGTCCAGCGTGGCGGCGAACACGATCATGATCGTCGAGTCGGTGGCGAGCCTCCTGTCGACCGCGGTCGCGACGGGGCTGGTCTTCGCGAAGTTCTCGCTCTCGAGCGCGCGCATCGCCTTCTCCCGCGTCGTGGCGATCGGGCCGATGGACGGCGTGCCCACGCTGATGCTCCGCGTGGGCAACGAGCGGGGCAACTCGATCCTCGAAGCGACCGTCCGCCTGGCGATGATGCGCACCGAGCGTTTGCGCGAGGGGACGACCTTCTACCGCATGATCGACCTGCCGCTCGCGCGCGAGCGCTCTCCCGCGATGGCGCGTTCGTGGACCGTGCTTCACCCCATCGACGAGAAGAGCCCCCTCCACGGGATGACCCCCGAGAGGGCCGCCCGCGACGAGCTGGAGCTCATCGTGACCGTCGTCGGCACCGACGATACGTCGCTGCAGCCGGTGCACGCGCGCAGGCGTTACGTGGACCGCGAGATCGCCTGGGGCGCGCGCCACGCCGACGTCCTCAGCGAGGACGCCGGCGGCAACCTCATCCTGGACGTCCGGCGCTTCCACGACATCGTGCCCACCGAACCGATCGAAGGGTTCCCGTTTCCGAGGCCCCCCGCGGCGAGTGCCCTCGACCGCGAGGACAGCGCGACGACCACCAAGGCCGCGTCGTAGCGCGAGGCGTCCGGTAGGTCGGAACCCAGAGTACCATACACGCCCATACGAATTTGCGGCCGGCGCCGGCCAATCCGTGCAGATGCGCTGGCTGCGCACGCACCGCGCTCGGTACCGTCGGCATCGGATGCGAGAGTTGCTCCGGCGGCGAGGACCAATCTTCGCCGCAGCAGTACCCCTGGCCGTTGGATCCCTGGGAAACGGCCCCGTGGCGGCGCTGCCTCCCGCGCCCGGCCCGCGCGGCGAGGCGACCGCGGATCAAGCGGCGATCGAGCGAGCGCCGGTCTGCCTCGGGTCGGCCGTCGAGAGCGCGGGCAAGCTGGCGGACGTCCTCTATTACCGCGCGGTCGCGCTAAAGGACGGCCGGATCGCGGTGGGCTACTTCGCGTTCTTCTCGGAGGAGCGGCCCTGGGGCAACAACTGGCTCACGTGGAGCGTCGTGCCCGCGCTGGCCGTGGACCTCGTGTACTCGCGGGCGCTCTTCGTGGGTCCCGGCCTCCAGCGCGCGCTGTACGGTGCGGGCGACGTCGAGGGCGTGGCGATCGTCTACGACCGCGAGGCCGACGGCTCGCTGCGCGTCGCCGAGGCGTTCGCCGACGACCGCGACGAGAAGCCGGTGACGCTCTCGCGAGACGAAGTCTTCGCGCTCGACGCGTCGCGCCCGACGTTCTACAGCGAGGTGTGGAGCCACCAGCTCGGCGCCCGCGGGGCGCGGTCGCGGGACGACTTCGCGTACGTGCGCTGCTACCAGGGGCCCGACGCCATCCGGCCGCTGCCCGACGCCGTCGCGCGCGCGTTTCGCGTCGACGGCCGCGCCGACCCGGCGCATATCGAGGCGCGCGGGCGACGGATCGACACCGCTCTGGAAGCGTCCGCCGTCAACGACCGAGCGCCTCGGACCGATTGACGATGTGCGGCGTGATGAAGATGACGAGCTCGTTGCGCGCGTCGCTGGCGCGGCGCCGCTGGAAGATGATTCCGAGGATCGGGATGTCGCCGAAGAAGGGCACCTGATCGAGGTTGCGGCCGGTGTTGCGCGTGTAGATGCCGCCGATGACCGCGGTGTGCCCGTCCATCACGAGGAGGTCGGTCTCCGCCTCGCGCTTGAGGATCGTCGGGTCGCCGCGCGGGCTGGTCTGGTTGAAGTTCGGCTCGTCGCGATTGAGCTTCACGTGCATCGAGACGGAGCCGTCGGCGGTGACGTGGGGCTTGACGAGGAGCTGGAGCTTCGCCTCCTGGAACGTCGTCTGCACGCCGAGCGCGCTCACCTGGGAGAACGGGATCAACGTGCCCTGGTTGATGCGCGCCTCGCGGTTGTCGAGCACCATGACGCGCGGTGCGCTCACGATGCGGACGAGGCCCGTCGTCTCGAGCGCCGAGAGGCGGAGGCCGATGTTGACCGTGTTGTCGATCGATCCGAGCGTCACGCCGAGGGCGCCGCCGGCCCCGGTTCCCACGGCCGCGGGGAGGTTCACGGCGAAGTTGGGGGTCGCGATGTTCCGGGTGAAGGGGGACAGACCGGCGGTGGGCGTGTTGTTGTCGTAGTTGCCGCCGGTGACGCCGAGGCTCGACGGGAAGGCGACGCCGGTCGCGTTGCCGGTTGCGGGGCCCATCGTGAGGTCGCCGCCCCACTGGATGCCGACGTCGCGCTGGTAGTTGCTCGTCGCCTCGACGATGCGCGCCTCGATGAGGACCTGCGCGGTCTGGGTGTCGAGGGAGCGGACGAGCTCCTCGATGTAGTTGAGGTTCGCGGCGATGTCGCGCGCGATGAGGACGTTCGTGCGCTCGTCGACGGCGATCGATCCTCGCGGGGAGAGGAGCTCCCGGGCGCGCTGTTGAAGCTCGTCGGCTTGCGCGTAGCTGACCGGGATGAGGCGCGTCTCGAGGGGCGTGAGCTCGAACTCCTGCTTCTGCTGCGCGAGCTTCAGCTCGCGCTCCTTCTGGAGCTGCGCGAGCGGGGCGACCCGGATGAGGTTCCCCTGGCGCACCATGCCGAGACCCTTGGCCTGCAGCACGACGTCGAGCACCTGGTCCCAGGGCACGTTGCGCATCCGGATGGTGATCGTGCCGCCGACGTCGTCCGCCGTGACGATGTTCACGTGGCCGGTGTCGGCCAGGAGGCGCAGGACGTTGTGGATGTCGGCGTCCTTGAGATCGATGTCGATCCGGCGCCCGGCGTAGCGCGCCTGGGCGAGGACGCTGGCGCCGGCGGTGGTCGCGAAGCCGGCCGCCCCGGCCGACGCGGTCTCCACCTGCGGGTCTTCGTCGAGGATCGACGTCTCGATGCGCTGCACGCCCTTCAGCTCCGGCTCGCGCGCGACCGTCACCGTGTGACGCACGACGCCAGTGTCCTTCAAGTTTCGACCACGCTCCGGCATAGCCGGAGACGTGCCGTCCAGGTTTCGACCACGCTCCGGCATAGCCGGAGACGTGCCGTCCAGGTTTCGACCACGCTCCGGCATAGCCGGAGACGTGCCGTCAATCCGGCCGTCGAGGTGGACTTGCCCGATGGGGGAGGGCTGCTTCGTAGGCTTCGGAACGGGGAAGGACCAGACGAGGCTCCCGCCCTCGACGCTGATGACGCCCGATTCGATGGTCGTTCGATCCAGCTCGAGGAGCGTCGAACCGCTCGCGTCGTCGTGCGACGCGGTGACCGATCGCAGCGAGCCCGCGTAGGCGGTGACGTCGAGCGTGCGCGCGAGCGCCGAGGGCAGGTCGGTCGCGCGCAGCTCCAGGCGAAGGTGCCCCTCGGGCGTGGGCGCGAGGGAGTAGGCGGGGATGGCGCCGAGGTCGACGACGATGCGATCGCAGCCGTACGGCGCGCAGCCGGAGGCGTTCGCGGGCGCGCGCTCGAAGCGGACGTCGCGAACGGCGCCGAGGGGGGGCCGGGGAGCCGACGCACCGGCGGACGCCGAGGCGGCGGCGGGCGAGGGCCCGCCGGCAGGCGACGGCGTCGGCGGACCGCTGGGCGTGAGGACGACCTTCAGCGTCGAGCCGTCGGGGACGACGCGATAGCTCGAGGCCCCGAGGAGGTTGATCGTGAGGCGCGCCATGTGCCCCGCGGTCGTGTCGTAGGACTGCGTGAGGACTCCGCCAACGACGCCGATGGGCGTCGTGATCGCGGCCGCGGCCCCGACGACGTCGGAGTCGGAGAGGTCCACGAGCAGGCGCCGACCGCCGTCGGCCAGCCGCAGGTTGTAGGCCGGAGCGCCGCTACCGACGATCTCCACCTCGGCGCTTCCTTGCGCGCCGCTCGCCGCGTGCACCCGCACGTCGCGAACGTGGTTGCTCGCGCCGTCGGCGTGAGCCGGGGGCGCAAAGAGAGCCATGCCCGGTAGGGCGGCGTACACCAGCCAAATCGCCCGACGCATGTTCGCTCCTGGCGCTGCCGCGGACGACGGAAGACGAGTCCGAGGCTGTCGCGAGACCAACCGTAAGACGCACCACCGAAAAGGGACCAATTTGTGACCGCCGGCCCTGGGCGGAGGCGCGGGCCGGGTGGGCGCGCGCGGGACGAATCCGTGCGACAATCCGTGCGCCTGATGCGCTGCGACTTTTGCGGGGCACCCATCACGGATGCGGATTCGACCCACGGCCACTGCGGCCGGTGCGGCTCGTCGCTCCCGCACGTGGTGCGGGCGGCGGAGAAAGCCGAAATCGTCCGCCGCGTGCTCGCTGAGGGCGGTTCGGTTCGCATCGACGGCGATCGCATCGAAGCCGCCCCGGGCCCCCCGAAGGCAGCGAACCCGACGCCGCCGTCGACGTGGACCTGTCTCTTATACACATCTCCGAGCCCACGAGACAGGCAGAA
>CALKVG010000354.1 GCA_937998045.1 uncultured Myxococcales bacterium | reverse complement strand
GACGAGGGCAACGGCCCGGCGATCATCGAGAGCGCCGGGCTCGCTGTCCGCAAGCGCACGACGAGAAAGGCGCGGGTCTTCGCCGCAAAGCCGGGGCCCACGTCCGGCGTCGTGAAGGTGGTCGCCGCGTCGGCGGGGCACCGCGCATCGTACGAGTGGCAGTACAGCATCGACGGCGGCAAGACGTGGATCCTGGCGCCCGTCACGCTGCAGGCCAAGACGACGATCGCGGGCCTCACGCCGGGCGCGGTCGTGCAGTTCCGGCATCGCGCCGTCACCAAGGCGGGCGAGCCGGACTGGAGCGCGCCGGTGTCGCTCGCGGTTCCGTGAGCAAGCCGGCGGGTAGAGTGAGCGTCGCGAGGCGCTACGAGTAGGTCGCATCGCCGGGGGCCCGGAAGCGGGTCCCCGGCGCGGGGAGTTTCTTCGCGGCGCGGTCCTCGACCTGGTCGGCGAACACGGCCGACGCCCGCTCCATCGGCCTCGTTCTCGGCATGGTTGCTCGCGCGCCCACGCAACGGCCCTCGAATGGGTCATCGACGGTGAGGCTGTACCGATCGTCGAAAGCGCCGCGGGCGACGTGGCCTACGAGGTCGTGCGTCGATGTCTCGTTCCCGTGACATCGGGTGCCCGTCCCAGTCACGCGCGAAACAGTCTCCCGTGAGGGCTTCTCGCTAAGTTCGTCGGCACATCGTGCGTAGCGCTGAACCCGTGCCAGGCCACCGCGCTGTGTCGCGGCGTTCCCCCACGTGGATTGGTTTCGCGCAGCATCCGTTACACGCCCGCCCACCGGCATGCGGCTCTTCATAGTCGTCACGAACCGACAACCGGCCCGCAATAAAGCGGGAGTCATCCGGGCACGGAGCGCTTACGCCGTGTAAGCACCAAGCGTCTTGAGAGACCGACACTCGGGCGCTACGGTCCGCACTCAACCGGGGTCGCTCTCTGTCTGCTTCCGCGCGCGATAGTCCGCGGCGCTGTATGAACTCGCGCGCGTTTGCGGCGCAGAGGTGCAAGCTTCGTCCGACGGGGAAGGAGCGAATGGACGGATCGTCGCCCGAACGGGCCGCGGAGAACGCGCCCCCAGAATGCGATCGCAATCGCCGTGCTCGCTCGGCGCGTAGCTACCGCCTGAAGTCTGCATCCGAGACGCACTTTCGACCTTGTCGCACCACGGGCCGCGAACTATTCGAACGCGGGCGTAAGACCGGAGGGCTTCCACGCGCATCGTCCACGTCTCGTGTTGCTCACGCCGGCCTGCGCTCGCGCGAGCTTATGAAGTAATCGCGTCGGGAGCCGTCAATCCCACGCAACCAGTCTTGGAAACAGCCGATAGAGAGAGCAGGGGGAAGGTTTCGGTCGCAGGACCGTAGGCCAAGATCAAAGGGAGAGGCGCGCGATGGGCACTTGCCGCGGCTTGGCAATGGTTTGTCTCGGAATGGGAGCCGCGGGGTTGCGGCACTTGGAGCATCAAGGGGAGGAGCAAACATGAAGCGGAATCGGCGTTCGGCTTCGAGTCGGAGCTCTGTGGGTCGGTCGTCGAGGTGGGTAGGGCTGGTGCTGCGGGCGCTTCTCGCCTGCCTCCTGTTCTGCATCGCATGCAGCGGCCGCGTAGGAGGTCAGTCCGCCGCCCGGGGTGAAACGACCGCCATCACGCGGGAAGCCCTCTCCTGCGTGACGCAGGCAGCGGTAGCAGCCATGCCGGCGTGGAATGCCGGAGCGGGCGGCTACCCGAGTGGCGCGCAGGTGCAGGATGGTGGCCAGGCCTGGTCCTGCATCGGATCGGGGGGTTGCTCGACGGAGTGGGAGCCAGGGCAACCCGGCACCTGGAGCCTCTGGCAAAGCCCGCCGGTGTGCGGCATTCAACCGTGGTCTCCGAACTCGGTGTCGTACGCGCCGGGTGACGTCGTGTCCTTCAACGGGTCCCTCTATCAGTGCATCCAGCCGAACCTTTCGCAGCCAGGGTACGATCCGGTCTCCGCGCCGGCTCTGTGGGTGTCGTTCGATCCGACTGGTGGAACAGGTTCCGGAACGGGCGACCCGTCGCTCGTGACGCCAATTGTCAACTGCGTCGCGCAGACCGGTTCCGGTCAGTATACGGCGGTCTTCGGTTACCAAAACGATTCGGCGCAAACGATCGTCGTGCCGATCGGGCAGACGAACGGCTTTTCGAGCACGCCCGTCGGACGAGGACAGCACGTGGCCTTCCTGCCCGGCGAGCACGATGGGGCCTTTGTCGTCGACTTCGCGGCAAGCGATGAGATCACCTGGAACGTCGGCGAGCAGCAGGTCACCGCCTCGAGCTCGACGACGGCCTGCACGACCACTCAAGGGCCCAACGGGCTGGTCGTGACACTCGGCGGCAGCCCCATCCTCTTGCTGCCGGACCCCGGCGCGATTCTGCCCCGAACGCTGGTGCCGACCGAGACCGACCCGGAGAGCGGCTTGGCGGCCGGTGCCCTGCAGGGCACCTTCCAGGTCACCGGCGATGGTGCAGCGACGTACTCGATCCCGCTTTGGACGGGGCCGGCGCGCATGGGCATGGGACCGAGTCTGGCCCTCTCGTACAACAGCCGCGGCGACCGCTCGCTCGCGGGTATGGGCTGGGACCTGTCAGGCTACGGCCTCTCGAAGATCACGCGGTGCAACAAGACTATTGCCCAAGACGGCGCCGCTACGGCCATCTCGTTTACGAACGATGACGCCTTCTGCCTCGATGGCGCGAGGTTGCAGCCTACTGGCGACCCCGTGACGAACGGCGTAGTCACCTACGCCCCCGAAAGGGACCCGTTCACCCACGTTCAGTTCAACACGGTAGGACAGAGCTTCCGGGTGCTCACGCGTGACGGGCGCGTCTCAACGTACGGGACCTCGATTGCGTCGCAGCAGCAAGGCGGGCGCTTCGGCAGCTCACAGGGTACGGACATCTACGCGTGGGGCCTGGACTCTGTTACTGACGCCACAGGCAACAACCGGATGGACGTGGCCTGGACGACCATCGTCGATGACGAGGAGCAACTGGCTTCTCGCCACTGCACCGAGTTCGTCCCCGACCATATCTCGTATACCGCAGGAGCGAACTTGCCCGCTCTGCGGAAGGTCCAGTTCTCCTACCAGAAGGGCCAGGACCTGCGCTGCAAGTGGATCGCGGGCTTCGGCGTTGGTACGCAGTACCTTCTGGACCGCGTCGACGTCTCGGGGCCCACCGGGGTCGGAACGGCCGTTCTGCACTCGTACGTCCTTTCCTACGAGCTGTCGTCCGGCACCCAGCGCTCGCGCCTCCGTTCGGTGCAAGAGTGCGACGTCACCAACACCTGCACGCCACCGACGACGTTCGATTACGAAGAGGGTATGGGATCTTGGCAGGTTGTGCCCGGCGCGGCCGCCTCCTTCAGCGGCCCTATCAATGGCGCAACTCCGTACGTCGGGTTCGTTGATATGAACAACGACGGCAGAGACGATCTTCTCTTGAGCGTTTTCGGCGTCGGTCTGGAGATGGCGATCAACAATGGAGATGGATTCGATTCGCCAGTTCATATAACTAGTATTCCGGTCGGTGATGCGGCTTCCTGCGACATCCACACCCTCACTTGCTCCAAGGCTGCCAACGCGACTGTTGGTGGCGGCACCGGAACTCCAACGCCATTGAACCTGAATGGTTCTAGTCGAACCTTCATTTTGCCTGGTGCGGATGGACCTTGCGTCGGCTGTGCGGCTGGCGCGACTGCGACGCACTTTGCTACGTTCGACTTGCAATCGGCCACGATGCTGTCTCAGGTCGTCGAAGAACCTCAAGGAAATAACGGGATCAAGATCGTCAGAGATCCATACTACATCGCCGATTTGGACGGCGATGGGCGTATGGACGTGGTCGCCAGTGGACCTGACTTTACGCAATTTTGGTATTGGATGAACGGGAGCCTTCCGACACCGACGGCGACACACTCGTTCCCCGGTCAATTGAGATGGAAATACTCAGACTTGATCTGACACTTACTTGGCCCGTCGGTGCCCCTCACGA
>CALKVG010000353.1 GCA_937998045.1 uncultured Myxococcales bacterium | reverse complement strand
CCTATTACGACGAGCTCGACCCGCTGTTCGCGTACGTCCCCTCCGACGCGATCGTCGTCCTCGACGACCCACCTGCGGTCACGCGGGCCGTGCGCGAGGAGCTCGAGCGCGCCGCCGTCGATGCGCAGCAGAAGGAGCGCGCGTCTCCGGCGTTCCTGCCGCGGGCCTTCTACCGGGACGAGGCGACCGTCGCCGGCGATCTCGCGTCGCGGCCGGTCCTCGCGCTCCACCGGACGCCCGTCGCCGGGGGCGCGCCGGAGGCGGGCCTCGCCGCGTTCGAGAGCGCGTCGCGCGCGCTCGATCTCGTCTCGAGCGATCACGAGGACCTCACGCGCGCCGTCAAGTCGGCCCGCGCCTCGAAGGGAAAGAACGCCACGCTGGCCCCGCTCGTGCGGCGCCTCGCGCACTGGCGCGAGCATGGACTGCGGGTCTTCCTGACCGCGCGCGCGCAGACGCAGGCCGAGCGGCTCGTGGGCCTTCTTCGCCACCAGGGGGTGGCGTGCAAGGCGCGCCTGGCGACGTTCCAGCCTGCGTGGTTGGAGGAGGCGGTCGACGACGTCCAGGTCGTCGTGGGGCCGCTCGCGCGCGGCGTCGTCCTGCCCGCCGACGGGCTCGTCCTCGTGACGGAGGAGGAGATCTTCGGCTCGCGCGTGCACCGCCGTCGCGAGCGATCCCGCGCCGCTGACGCCCGTCCGTTCGTCGAGGACCTGCGCAGCCTCTCCCCGGGGGACTACGTCGTCCACGTCGAGCACGGGATCGGCCGCTACCAGGGGCTCGTGCACAAGGCGCTGCCCGGTCGCGAGCGGACGGCCACCGGCGCGCTCACGACCGGCCTCACCGTCGACCTCATCGCCATCGAGTACGCCGGCGGCGACAAGCTGTACCTCCCCGTCTGGCGGCTCAACCAGCTCGAGAAGTACGTCGGCGGCGAGGGCGCTGCGCCCAAGCTCGATCGCCTCGGAGGGAGCACCTTCGCGCGCACGAAGGCCCGCGTCGCGCGCGAGGTCCGCAAGATGGCCGACGAGCTCTTGCGGCTGTACGCCGAGCGTCGCGCCCTCCCCGGCGACGCGCTCCCTCCGGCCGACGACGACTACCGAGCCTTCGAGGCGACGTTCCCGTTCGACGAGACCACCGATCAGGCTCGCGCCATCGACGAGGTCAACCGCGACCTCGAGTCTCCGCGGCCGATGGACCGCCTGGTCTGCGGCGACGTGGGGTTCGGCAAGACGGAGGTCGCGCTCCGCGCCGCGTTCCGTGCGGCCATGGCGGGCAAGCAGGTCGCGCTCCTCTGCCCGACGACCGTCCTCGCGCAGCAGCACTCCCACACGTTCGAGTCGCGAATGTCGGGGTACCCGCTCTCGATCAAGGCGCTCTCGCGCTTTCAGACGAAGAAGGAGCAGGACGAGGTCGTGCTCGGCCTCCGCGAGGGGAGAGTCGATATCGTCATCGGGACGCACCGCCTCCTCTCCAAGGACGTTCACTACAAGCGCTTGGGGCTGCTCGTCGTCGACGAGGAGCAGCGCTTCGGCGTCGCCCACAAGGAGCGCATCAAGCAGCTGCGCTCCCAGGTCGACGTCCTCACGCTGACGGCGACCCCCATCCCGCGAACGTTGCAGCTCGCGGTGACCGGCATGCGCGACCTCTCCCTCATCACGACGGCGCCGGTCGATCGCCGCGCCGTGCGCACGATCGTCACCCGCTGGGACGACCAGGTGGTGCGCGAGGCCGTGCAGCGCGAGCTCGCGCGCGGCGGACAGTGCTTCTACGTCTACAACCGCATCGACAAGCTCTACGAGAAGGCGCAGCGCCTCCAGGAGCTCGTCCCCAGCGCCCGCGTCGTCGTCGCCCACGGGCAGATGAGCGAGAGCGCGCTCGAGGATGCGATGCTCGAGTTCGTCGACGGGCGCTACGACGTCCTCGTGTCGACGGCGATCGTCGAAAGCGGCCTCGACATCCCCCGAGCGAACACGATGGTCATCGATCGCGCCGACCTGTTCGGGCTGGCGCAGCTCTACCAGCTTCGCGGCCGCGTCGGTCGCAGCAAGGAGCGCGCATACTGCTACCTCATCGTGCCGCCGCCCAACGCGATGACCGACGAGTCGCGTTCGCGCATCGAGGCCCTCGAGCGCCACACGGAGCTCGGAAGCGGGTTCCAGATCGCCTCGCTCGACATGGAGCTGCGCGGGGCGGGGGACCTCCTCGGCGCCGAGCAGTCGGGCAACGTCGTGAGCGTCGGCTTCGACATGTTCTGCCGGATGCTCGAGCAGGCCGTCCAGGAGATGCGCGGCGAGGAGGTCCAGCACGAGGTCGACACGGAGCTCAGCTTCGACGTCGAGGCGCTTCTCCCCGAGGACTACGTCGGGGACGTCGGCGTGCGCCTGTCGCTGTACAAGCGACTGGCGAGCGCGGTCGACGAGGCCCACGTCGCAGACATCGCCGCCGAGATGGAAGACCGCTTCGGCGCGCCGCCGGAGGCCGCGAGGCGCCTGGTGAAGCTCATGGCGCTGAAGACCGAGCTCCGACGCCTCCGCGCCCTCGGTTGCGAGGCGAACGCGCGCGTGGTCACGCTGCACCTGCGCGAAGACACGCCGCTCGATCCGGCGAAGGTGACGGCGCTCATCCGCAGGACGCACGGGGCCTGGAAGCTCACGCCGGACATGCGCCTCACGCGTCGCTTCGATGCCTCGGCGGGTGCTGCGCCGCAGGGACGCTCCACGCCGGCGCCGCCGAACGGAGATGGGCTCGCGAACGCGGAGGCGATGCTCGCCGAGCTGTCGGCGTGCTTGAAGGACCAGTGAGGATGACCTCACCGGCTACTTCCGGGGCTGGGCCGGAGAAAACAGCGCCTGCGGGGGCGTCGCGCGGTCGTGCGAGGAATGGTGTGTTGGAGGTGGTGCGCGACGCGCCCCGCCAGGCGCTTGGGAGACCCTTCTTCCAAGTCGCGTGCCCGCCGCCGCAAACGCCGCGCACGCTTCGTATCCTCCGCGACCGGCTACGACGCCGTCCGATTCCTCCCGAGGACGTTGCCGCTGGGCTTTGCGCGGAAGCGTGCGCCGGACGGCCCCGTACGCTGGGTTGCGCCACACGGATACGTGATCCCGTGGCAACATGAGCGCGCGTGCGACCTGCGGACATCGCGTGGGCTCCAGAGGCGCTCGGGCGTTGTGAGGCGCCCGACGGCATAAGAGTCCGCTGGCTCGGCGCGGCCGGCTTCGCCATCGAGCACGCGGGCCATTGCGTCCTCATCGACCCGTACGTGACGCGCGCGTCGCTCGCCCGGTGCGTTGCCGGGCGCGCGCGTCCGGATCTCGCCGCCATCGCTCGCCACTTTCCGCGCGCCGATGCCCTCATCCTCGGCCATACGCACTTCGACCATGCGCTCGACGCTCCCGACATCGCGCTCCTGACTGGCGCGCGCGTCTTCGGGTCTCGCTCGGCGGCGGCCCTCTGCCGTGCCGCTGGCGTCCCCGACGGCAACGTCGACGTCGTCGAGCGCTCGCCCGGCGCCCCTCACGAGGTGCGCGAGGTCGGGCCCTTCGTCCTCCGCTTCGTTCCGAGCGCGCACTCGCGCCTCGTCCTCGGGCGTGTCCCGTTTCCCGGCGACATCGCCGACTGCGAAGACGTGCCCATGCGCATCGACCGCTACCGCTGCGGCGCCGTCTTCGGCGTCGAGATCCGCGTCGCCGGACGGACGCTCTACCACGCAGGCAGCGCAGAAATCGTCGAGTCGAACGTGCAGGCCGACGCCCGGAACGTCGACCTTCTGCTCATGTGTGTCGCGGGCTGGAGCTCGGGGCGCGACGTCCCCGAGCGCGTCGCCCATCGCCTCGCGCCGGGCGCCGTTCTCCTGTCCCATTGGGACAATTTCCTTTTGCCTCTCGACGAACCTCTCCGCCTGCTGCCCGCCATCGACTTCCCGCGCTTCGCCGAGCGCCTCATGCGCGCCGCGGCCGGCGTGCGTGTCGGCGTGCTGCCTGCGATGGGGCACGTCTGGCTGTGATCCGCGGTTTCTTCGCGATTCTCGCTCGCGATCGCGTATGACGCGGCCGCGCACCAGGCACACGTCCAGCATGTGGGACAAAAGTGGGCCGCGCCACGCCCATCAGGTATTCCCTTTGCTGGAGGAGAGGTCATCATGTCGCCCATGACCAAGGGACGAGGCGAGAGGACGCCGAACGGCCGGGGTATTCGGACACAGGCCCGGCAAAAACGCGGCGTCATCGCGCTCGAGCGCAACGAAGCTTTCGTCCAGGCCTTTGCCGACGCTCTGCGCGACATTCTGCGCGAGGAACGCCGCCAGGTAGCCTGAGCGCCCCGCGGAGCCTGCTGCCGCGCCGGCTCGCCGCGGCGCGCGCGTGCGCGCCTCGTGCTACGAGGCCCCCGCGCGCGAAGCACCGATGGACGACGCCGAAGCGAAGCAGATGCGCCGGGACATTCTCGGCGAGGTCGGGGCGATCCTGAAGGCAGATCTCGCCGGAGGGGAGTGGGGGCGAGCCCTAGTCGAGGTCGTTGGCGGTCAAGACGCGGAGCCGTCGGTCGCGGCTATCGACGTTGAGGACATCTTCGGCGACGAGTCGCGGGTCGACGCGGCGTTCGCGCCAGAGGCGGTGACCCCGTTCTTGCCAATGCTCGCCAAGGCAACGGAAGCGTTGTGCGGCCTCGCCGGCGTCGAGCTCGCGGACGTGAGCGGCGGGACCTTCCTGCGCCAGCCGGGCGGCGATTTCGAGTGGCTACCCGGCCTCGTCCACGCGCCGAGCCCGGCGTTCGAGAGGGCGCGCGACGAAGCGTTGGCCAAGCTTCGCGCGAAGCGGGCCGCCCTCGACGAACGGTTCGGTCTCGAGCGAATGGATCGCTACGAGGTGGACGTCGAGCACGAGGCCATCGCATTTTCGTCGGCCGCTCGCGCGCAAGTGCGCGCTCGAGCGACGCTCATCGGCACGTACGCGCGGGCTTCGTGCGCGTGGGGCTGGGGCGGTTACAGCAAGCACGTCCCCGAGCGCGCTCGCGCGGCGTCGGCCGCTCTCGCCGACGGGATCCTGGAGCGCGACATGTGGGAGCTGGGGACGCCGGTCTTCGCGGCGGACGAGCACACGGCATGGGCGCTCGCGGCGATCGTGTGCGAGCGCGTGGGCGGGGAAGGGGTTTACTGCTCCCGGACGGAGGAGGGACTGGTGTTCCTGCTGTTGCGAGAGGTGAGGCGAGCGGAGGAGTAGTCGTGGACTACCGCTTCCGTCGCCGCGCCACCGCGCCCGGCGACGGGCGCGTCACCCCCTGCACGCCTCGCTCCGCGAAATACGCGCGCAGGACGTCGCGCGCGACGACGTTCGCCTTCACTCTCCACGTCGGCCCATTGACCACGAGCACAGCGACGGCGACCTGGTGTTCGCCCGCCTGCGGGCGGCTCGGCGCGAATCCGGTGAACCACGTGTAGTAGCGCTGCGCCTCGGCGTCGGTCAGTGTCCCCGTCTTGCCGGCGACCGCGATCCCCGGCAAGAACGCGCCGCCGCGGGTGTCGTGGAACGCGCGAAAGCTCGTCCCCTCGCTCACGGTGCGCTCCATCATCGTGGTGACCTGCTCCGCGGTCTCGCGCGCGATCGCGCGGCGCGGCGACGGCGACGGCGACTCCGGGGCAGACCAGAGGACGCCTCCACCCGGGCCCGTGACGCGATCGACGAGTCGCGGTCGCACGGCCTCGCCCCGCCGCGCCACGATCGCGCTGATCTCCGCGGCCTGCAGCGGCGAGAGTGTCGTGTTCCAGAAGCCCGCGGCGGTACGCGCGAAGTCCAGCGGCTCGGACGGGATGTGTATGCCGCTCGGCTGCACGGGAGCGTCGAAGGGCACCGGCTGGCCATAGCCGAAGTTCCGCGCCATCGCGTCGAGCTGCGCGGGCGTGAGGTGCGCCCTCGCGAGCCGCGCAATCGCCGTGTTGATGCTCCGGCCGACGGCGCCTGCCAGGGTCGTGCACCATCGGTCGCGCTGGGGGTCTTCGATGAGATCCGTCGCTGCGATGCGCTGCTCGCCGCCCGAGTAGCACTGTCTCGTGTCGGGGCCGAGGTGCGCGTCTTCGACGAGGGCGGCCGCGGTGACGATCTTGAAGACGCTCGCGGAGGGCGCGGTCGCCTCCGCGCACAGGTCGCGCGCGGCGGCGCCCTCGACGTGGCTCGCGTAGACGAGCAACCGCCCCGTCGCCACGTCGACGAGAACGACCGCGGCCTCGGGCACGTGGTGTTCGGTGACGACCTGCAGCGCCATCCGCTGGAGGTCGGGGTCGAGCGTGAGGTGCGCGGTCCCGCCGTCCACGGGCGCAGCGAGGCCCTCGTCATCCGCCAACATGTGCGCCAGATCGAGCCCCGAGAGCGGCGGCTGCTGCTGCGCGGGCTCGACGGGCTCGGGTTCGTGAGGCGCTGGCTCGCTGTGCGCGAGGGCGATGGCGGCCGCCTCGGCCGAGGCAGGATCCGACGGTGGGGCGTGCTGCGCCTTGCACGCCGCGACGACCGCGGCCGCAAGGGCGAGCGAGCCACGACCGAACGCGAATCGAAGCGAGCGCCGCATCCCCCAACGGTGTGGCACGTCGCAGCACAAAAGGACAAGAAAAGCGGATAGCTCGCGATCGGCGCCGCGTTGAGGCATACGTTTGGGGGCAATGCTTCGCGCGACGGCAATTCCGGTAGCGCTCGCGCTCGTGTGCTTCGTGTCACCGGCCGCCGCCGCGGACGCGCGAGCCTCGGTGCCCGGCGGCGGGGGATTGCCTGCGCTCGAGGTCGAGGTGGACCTCGCCGGGCGCGTCGTCGTCGCGAACGGCGCCCGCGTCGCGATCGATCCGCAGGCCCCGGCCGAAGAGGCGACGGCCGACGAGATAACGCTCGAGGGCGGTAAGCACGCCGTGCACGTCCGTGTGCAGGCCAAGGGGGCGGGGGCGACCGATCCGGCGTGGGAGGCCGTCTTCGCCGGCGGGCGAACCAAGCCTCTCTTCGCTGGGATGACCGGCTACGTCTACGGCGATCCGGGCGAGCGCTGGGGTTCGGCCGTGCAGGTCATCGAGAGCGGCACGAGCCACAT
>CALKVG010000352.1 GCA_937998045.1 uncultured Myxococcales bacterium | reverse complement strand
ACCCCGAACTCGATCCCCACCAGCCATGCGGGCCCCGTTTCGCCCCGTAGCCCGCGATCGAAGCGCCCGGGGTGACGCCGTCGCCGGTCGGACTGCCGCCGACGTCCGCGCTCGAAGGACCGCTCGAAGCGTTGGCTCCGCACGCGAGGGCTAAGGCAGGAGCAAGGGCAAAGAGCGGCCGACAAACGATTCGGAAGTGCATGTTGCGCGTCCTCGGTTGAGCGAGCGCACCGCGACGCCGCGCCCGTGGGTGGGCGTGCGCCTCATGCGGTGCGATCGGGGGAGGAGGGAGCAAGCGGCAACGCGCGGCGGATTCCGCGCGCTCTGCGCTAGACGCAGCTCGACCGTGAAGCCCGAGCTGCGTCGTCCCTCAATCGACGTCCCAACCGATACGCTCTCGAGCGCTGTGCGCGAAAGGGCATTCGCACGCGCAGCGAAGATTGGTCGGGAGCAACGGTACACTGTACCGACGCGGCGTCCCCGGCCGTACCTCACGCTCGTCGGTCACGCAGTCGGGCGAGCGCTCAGTGAAGGGAGCTCGCGAAACGCGTCGGTGCCGTTTCATCGCGTCGTCGCGCAGAGAGGAGCCATCGCCGAGCGCTATCCTTCGCTCGACAACCGTGCTCGCTGGTTTCCACCCGCGTGCTTGTCCCGATACGCGACCAGGCGAGGGGACAGGAGCACCCCGTGCGACTGGAGCAATTCGATTCCCTTGAGCATGGCTTCGTGGCGGGTGGCCGTCGAGAAGGACGGCGTCGGCGGCTGCTGTAGCCAGAAGAGCGCCGTGATGATTCCGCGCAGGATCGAAGATGGCGTGACGGTCGCACCTCCCACGGAGATGTCCCGCGACAGCGCCGTGTTGCGCTTCATCCACTCGGCCGTGAACTGGCGCTGGTTGGCCGGCGTGATCTCACGCATCGCCGTGAGATCCGTGATGAAGAAGAGCTTCTCGCTGCTCTTCTTGGCGTCGGTCATCAACCACTCGAGGTAAGCGAGGGCCGATTGAAGTGTCGCATCGGGTACTCTCTTCTCGGGAAATTCGGTCAGGACGATCGGCCAGTCGACCGTCGCGACGCGGATCTCTCCAAACGCGCGGTCCTCGCGGTCCCGCATTCCTTCGAGGATAGACAAATAGGGGGCAGATTGCGATCGGGACGTCGCCCGCGCCTCCCCGCCTCAGGCTCGCGTTCAGGGGCGCGGCTTCCATGGTACGTCGGGGACCCCCGCAATGCCGTTCGCGCGGCGAGCGAGAGCGAACAGCAGGTCGCTCAGTCGGTTCAAGTACACGACGACCTCGCGACGCGGTTCGCCGGCCGACCCCTCGACAGGGACGGCGAGAACCGCGCGCTCGGCGCGGCGACAGACGGTGCGCGCCAGGTGCAGCGCAGCCGCCTGCGGCGTGCCGCCGGGCAGAACGAAGCTCTTCAGGGGCGGGCACGCGGCGTCTGCCTCGTCGATGGCCCGCTCGATGCGCTCGATGTCCGCTCCTCCTATCAGCGCCATCCCGAGCTTCGCCTCGCGCCCGGGGACGCACGCCAGCTCGGCGCCGAGTGCGAAGAGGTCCTCCTGCACGCAGGCGAGGACGGCGTCCAGGGCAGGGTCGAGAGGGGCGGCTCTCGCGAGGCCGATGGTGGCGTTCGTCTCGTCTACTGTGCCGTAGGCCTCCACTCGCGGGCTCGCCTTCGGCACGCGCGCGCCGCCGAAGAGCCCAGTCGTGCCGTCGTCGCCGGTTTTCGTGTAGAGCTTCATCGTCGCCCTCGACTTTCGCGTGCCGGGAGAGAGCGCGCAAGCAGCGCAAAGCCGTTCAGTACCGGTGGTGCCAGAGCAGGTCGATGAACGTGCTCCCCTCGTCGCCGACCGTGGACTGGACCGACCAGCGAGGCTTGAAGCGCCAGTCGACCGTCAGGAGCGTCCGGTCGGGCGGCTCGCCCGGCGCAGGCATTCCCGTTTGCACCGTGACGCGGGCGAGGACGTCGCTGCTGACTCTGACCTCGAGCTCGGGTCGGGGATTGGCGGCCTGGCTCGTATCGACGCGCGTCGTCACGTCGAGCGAAGTGATGCCGGACAGCGCCTTGTTCAGGGCTTCCGTGAGCGGGCCGCTCGCGAGCCCGGCTGCCCGCTGCGTCGGGTCGGGCTGCTGATCGGGCGGAGGCGCACCCGCGAGGCCCTCCTGGCTACCGAAGACCAGCAGTCCGAGGATTTCGTCCTGCGACAGCGCCGGCTCCGACCGAACGCTGATCTTCGGCTTCTTCAGCGGACCCACCGCGTCGGCGTAGATGCGCGTTCCGTCGGGTGCGTCGTAGCGGGCGGTGACGACGAGCTGCGGATTGCTGGAATCGCCCGTGAAGGAGAAGGTGCTGGCGGGCTCGATCGTGAAGCGCTTCCCGAAGACGTCGACGTACCCGCGGATCACGTTGATGGTTCCATTCACGCGGGGTGCATCGGTGACCTCGAGGACGGGCTGCCCCGTGAGCTCGACGTCGAGGTTCGCGTCACGGCGGACGCGTACGTCGCGGCCCAGGCTGACGGCGACGCGTACGGCCATGGCGCCGGGTTCCCGTGGTTTCTGCGGCGCGTGCAGAGGCAGGGCGACGAACTGTCCGTCGGGTTGGTACATCCCGACCACGATCTGCGGCGCAGGTTCGAGCGACTGGACGGCGTGGCCGGAGGAGTGGAGCAGGCGCATCTCGAGCCGCTCTACGGTGACCGCGACATCGAGCTGGTCGACGTCGGGCGACATTCGGGCTTCGGCGCGGAACCGCCCGGATGCCTCGCCGAGGGACACGCCCTCGACGGTGAGAGGCATGGGCTTGTCTTGTGGAATCTCCACGTCGGCCGTAGCGCTCCGGAGCCGGAGGCCGTCCAACAGCGCGGTCGCGGAGGCCTTGAGCATTCCCGAGGTGCCGCTCGCCGTGATTCCTTCGAAGCGGAGCGTGCCCCAGGGGCGGATGAAGGCCGTCGCAGTCACGTCGTGCAAGCGTTCGCCCAGCGCCGGGACCTCGACGACTCCGTTCGAGAACCTGACGTCGCCGTTCATCGTGCCGGTCTTGAAGTCCGGATCGACGTGAATGCGCGCGTTCGCGTCGATGCGGCCGTCGAGCTGGTTCACCGACGCGCGGAGCAACGGCATCAGCGCGGCGGCGCGAAAGTTCGTGGCGTCGAGCGCGACGTCCACCGGGCGGCTCGTATCGACGCCGGGGACCAGCGCGTCGCCCCAGCGGTTCGCCGCTCGGATCGACGCGGCGATCTGCGAGTTCGGTCGCTCCAGACTCGCGGAGGCGGCGAGGTACCGGCCATCCGCGCGCGCTCGCAGTCGACCGCTCTCGAAGCAAACCTCGCCGAGCTGTGGCTTCTCGATACGGAGGTCGGCGTCGAGGCGGCCGTCGCGATGCAATCCCTCGAGAGCGACCACGCCGGTGGCGATCCCTCCGAGCCCCCGCGCGGCCACCGGCACGATGCCGTTCACCGGAAAAGCGTGCAAGGCCACCGTGGCGCCGCCATCCCACGGCACGCCGGCCGCGGGCGGGGCGAGGACGTCGGCGATGCGCACGTCCACGTCCGAGCGTGCGTCCAGCACGACGCCCTCGGGCCGACTCACGATGGCGCGCGCGATCACCGCGCGGCCGTCGTACGTCGCGTCCAGGATCGCGTCGAAAGGCATTGCGGATCGCGACTCTGTCGCCTGGACGCCGAGCCCGCGTGCTTGGAGCTTGAGTCGAGGGTCGTCGAGGCGGCCGCCTAGCTCCGCGATCGCCCGGAGCCTCCCTCGGAGGGCAGCCGGTCGGACCGAAGGCGGCAACGTCGAGATTTCGCGCTCACCGACATCGACGTGCACGGCGAGCGGTGCCCGAAGAAGGAGCTCCTTCCACTGTGCGCGCCCGGCGATCAGTCGGCGCAGGTCGGGGCGTGCGTCCACGTCGAGGCGCGCCAGCTGGCCGGCGCGATCCATCAGGCGACCTTGCAGCGCGACGCGATCCGCGTCCCCCTCCACCGATGCCGCCAGGCTGAGGTCGACGCCCTCGAGTCGCCACGGATGTTTGGGGGCTCTCGCCTGTTCGGGTGCGTTCGTGTAGCTCGGCTGAAGCTCGGTCGGAGCCTTGCCGCGCAGCGCCAGACCGCGAGTGGAGGCGTCGATGGTCGCATCGGGCACCGCGTCGGGCCCGCGCCTCACGATATGGGCCTTGATCGACACCAGGCCGGACATCTCCCGGAACGGCAGCTCCTCCGCGGGCACCAGTTCCTCGAGGGCGGCCAGCGGAATTTCCGACTCAACGTTGACCGTCCCGGTCGCCCTGCGCCAGGCCTGCGCGTCGTCAGGGGGACCGGCGAGGACGATGGGCGCGACTGCGGCGTGGGCCTCGAGGTTCCCGAACGCGAGCAAGACGTCCCCTTCGATGCGACGCCCCGCCAGAGTCAGGGCGGCGCTTGCCGAGCGGGGCCTCTCGCCCGAGCGGCCCGTGGAGTCCCAACGCCCATTCAGGTAGCCGGTCGCCCCCGTCGGGCCGGCGCGGACGTCCAGGTCGAGCGCGAGCTCGCCGCGCACGCCCGAGGAGGCCCCTGCGACGCCGAGAATGGGCGTGATGTCCATCCCCGCGGTCGCCAATCGCAGGGTTATCGTCCCGGAGCGGACGTGGGCCTCGCCGCGAAGCGGGGAGCCGGCTGCCTGCACTTCGATCCCGGTGGCGTCGATCGCGCCCGCCGCCGCGCGAAGGCGGTCCACGCTGGCCACGACGACGGCGCCGCCTCGCGAAAGCTCGACGACTGCCCTGCGCGCGCCGAGGCCGTCCTCGAACGAGAGGGAGGCGCGGGCCGCCACGTTCGGCAGTCGAGGACCGCGCGCCGTCACCGCGACCTTCGGAGCGCGCAGCGGCCCGTCGGCTCGAACGCGGACTTCGTCGAAGGTGCGTCCGCCGAGGCGTACCCGCTCGCCCTCGACGGTAAGATGCCCCAGGGGCGCCGAGAGCCGACCCTGCACGCGCCCCCACGCACGAACGCGGCGGAGGGATTGCTTCCCGACGGCCACGTCGGCGCCCTGCAACTCGACACGTCCCTCGATCGTCTTTTGGCCGAGATCGACGCGTCCCGTGGAATCGAGACGAGCCGCTCCGTGCAGTCCGCCCGGGCGCAGAGGTCGCATCCGAGAAAGTTCGCTCGCACCGTGGGCCTCGAAGTCGACGAGCGTGCGCTCGCCGCGGCGTCGCAGTTGGGCCCGGGCGTCCAGGGACACTCCGGTCGCATCGACGCGAGCCGAGCCGGACGGCGCGGAGAGATCTCCGTGGACTTCGGCGTGCGCCGAGAGGGGGGCAGCGAAAGCCAGCTGCGGCGCAAGGTGGCGAACGGCATCTCGAGTCCCTTGCAGGTCGAGGCGAGCTTCGATCCGCTCGCCATGGATCGAGCCATCGAACGAGAGTGGGATCTCTCCCACGTGACCCTCGACGTGCGCGCTGGCGACCCGCTCCCCGCGCGCGGGAAGCACGACGTCCGCCCGAACGGTCGCCAGGACGCGCTGCGGCGCAACGCCGGTCACCTCCAGGTCGAGCCGTCGCACGCGAGCGGTGGTCGAAGCGTCGTCGTGTGCGAAGGATGACGAGAGCCCCGTGGCCCTCGCGTCGAACGCCTCGAAAGGGGCGAGGGCCCCATGCACGCGAGCCCGTTCGACTCGAAAGGACTCGACCTCGACGCGGACACCCCGCGACGGCGCGCCGTGCCCCTGCGGGTTCGATGGCGTTGCCGGTTCGAAGGCTCCGGGGAGCGTCGGGCGGCCGCTCGCGTCGGGGACCAGGTTGACGTCGACATCGCGAATCCGGACGTCCCTCAGGACGATGGGAATCGGTCCCCGGCCGAGCGCGGCCGACCAGGCGAGAGCGGGCAAATCGATCCGCGCGTTTGCGTCTTGGACGCGAGCCACCTCGCGACCGACCGGGTCGTAGGCGACGGCAGCGAGGCCTTCGACGCCCTCGAGGCCGAACCGTTTGAGCGCCTGCACTTGGACGCGGCCGCGGAAGCTGCCCGCGAGCGCGCGGTCGGCCGCCGAGACCGCGAGACGCCTCATGGCCGGCGTCCCGGTGTGAACGAGCGTTCCGACGACCAGAGCGCAGACGAAGACGACCGCCGCCCCGAGGACCGCGCCTGCGAGGCCGAGAGCACTGGCGCGCCTGCGGCGGCCCTCTCCGGGCATCAGAATCCCTCCCCGATTCCGAACGCGACACCGATGGGCACCCCGAAGATGTCGCCGGGGTAGTCCGGATCGCCCGGCTGCGGGTTCAGCCCCGGGACGCGATATGCGATGTCGAGGCGAACGGGGCCTGCCGGCGTCTGATACCGGAGCCCCAGGCCGCACGAGAGATGCGGGTGGTCCGGTCGGTACGTCGCGCGGCCGACCTGCACGTCGCTCGCGTCGCAAAAGGTCGCCCCCTCGACCTGAGCGGAGAAAGGATAGCGCAACTCCGCTGAAGACTCCCAGAGTGTCAGCCCCCCGAGCGGAAGCGCGCAGCGCGACGCCGTGTACATCGCGCTCCCCGGGACGCATTCGCTCCGGATCTGGCGAGTCGCGATGCTCGGGGTGAAGAAGGGTACCGGTCCGTGCGGGCCCACGCCGTACACGGGATAGCCGCGGTTCGAGCTCGCACCTCCCGAGAAGAATCCCCGGAAGTAGACGAGCTGGATATCGCGAATCCAGGTCGCTCGATCGATCCCTGGGGGAGCTTCTCCCGGGGGCGCGAGCTGGAGCGAGGCGGCGTAGTCGGCAGGGAAGAGCAGGCCTGTGGTGGCGCGGAGCGCGAATGTCGCGTGCCCGACTGGCATGTACGCGCGCGCCTGGGGTTGCACTCGAATGTCCTGAGCGCTGCCGCCCAGTACGCCCCCTGCGAGCTGCAACTCGTCGGCGAGGTAGAAGCCGCTGTGTGGATGGATACGGTCGTCGCGAAAGTCGAGCTGGGTCAGAAAGTCGACGTACGAGACGAGCACCGTTTGCAGGTCGGGGTCCTGGGTGCCCACGTACGCAAACGGCGAGTTGAACTGAAGGTTGTAGCTCAGGTCCGCGTACAGCTTCCAGAGCGTGCGGTTGGCGCCCAAGGTGCCGCGGGCTTCGCGATAACCGACCACCGGAGCCGCCCTATCGAGGTTCGGCGTGATGAGGAGCGGGTAGATGTTGAACGCGCCTCGGACGTAGCCGTCGGTGCGTGCCTCGAGGAGGCCCGGCTGACGGAGCTGGGTCCGGAGGCGCTCCTCCGGCAGGAAGCGATCCGGGGCCTGAAGGTCCGGCAGCCGCGTCGGGTAAAGGACGAGGCCCGGCTGGAAGTCGGCCTCGAAGCGTCGCATCCCGCCGAGAAAGTTCTGATTCGTCCACCCCGCCGTCGCATGGATGTCCGTCTTGATGACGTCGAGCTCCACGCCGCCGCCGAGGCGCACGGTGCGAAGCTTCGTCGTCGTGAGGTCGACGTCGACGGGGACGACCCGATCCGGCGGAGGCGGGTCGCTTCTCCGCGCTCGAATGGAAACCGAGCTGAACACGCCGAGGTCGAGCAGCGCCTGCTGCGCGGCGTCCAGCGCGCTCGCCGAGAATCTCTCCCCCGGTTGAATGTCGAGCGCTCGCCGTACGGGGTCCTCGGGCAGCGAGCCGAGACCGTGAATGGTGATCGCACCGAACGTCGCGGGCAAGTCGGGCGTGACCACGAAGTTCACGGTTGCGACGTGGTTGGGCAGATCCACGGCCGCGTGGCGCTCGACCTTCGCGTACGCGTACGCGCGATTTTCGAGGGCGTGACGGATGCGCCACTCCGCCGCGGCGAAGTCGTCCTCGTCGAAAAGCCTTCCGCGTGCGATTCCGCTGCGCTGTACGGCTCGTGCCAGCGCGCGCTGGACGTTACCCGGCAGCGCTTGGCTCCCCTCGATGCGCACGTCGCCCACGCGGACCGGGGCGCCTTCCTCGACGACGATCTCCACGCGCACGTGGTTCTGGGCGACGGTCTCGACGCGCCCCGCGCGCGCGCGCGCTTCGTAGTAGCCGCGCGCGCGGTAGTAGCGCTCGACGCGCTCGAGGTCGCGCTGGAGCACGTAGGGGTCGAAGAGCTCGTAGTCGTACACGAGGCCGCGCACGAGTCCGAGGAACTTCGGACTCGCGGTCGTCGCGATCTTGCTCGCGAGCTGGTGCTCATCGACGTGATCGGTGCCCGCGAAGTCGACGGCGTCGACCGCAGCGCGGCCGGGCGGGATCGCCGCGCACGCGCTGCACGAGGCGCCGGCGATTCCGATCGCGGCGCGCATGAGCAAGAGCGTCGCGCTCGGTCCGCGCGCAGTTTTCCTCATCGCCCGTTTGCCCCCGGTTGCCCGTTGATGTGAGCCTGCGAGCAAGCGAGGTGCCGGTACGCGGCGTGCGTCCTCCGGAAGCGTGGGTGCCTCGAGCATCGCGAAGGCAAGACGCCTTGGCTTTCTGGCGATGTGCGCTTGCCGGGCGTCGCTTCCTCAGCCGGCGGCCGCACCCCAGCCAGACCACGCGTTCGTCGACGTGCCTTATCCGCCGCCGGCGGCGCGCGTCGAGCGCATCCCAGGCAGACCTAGCTCCGACGCCCTCTGGATCGACGGGCAGTGGTCGTGGGACGGCGAACAGTGGGCGTGGGAGCCCGGCGCCTGGGTCGCGCCGGCGCCGGAGAGCCGGTTCGCGCGCTGGCAGCTCCGGCTGGACGCCGACGGGCGGCTGAAGTTCGCGGGTCCGTCGTGGAGGGACGCATCCGGGCGCGAGACCGCCCCGCCACGCATCCTCGCGGTTGCCGCCGGAGAGAAGACAGGCGAGCCGTTGCCCACGCAATGCCGATGAGGCAGGACGCCGCCGTAGTAACCGCTCTGGTCGTGGCCTTTGCCACGCTGGTCACAGCGCACGTTGCCATCGTGGTGGGGCTCGCGCGGCGGGGCGCCCGCGCGCAAGGCGCGCTGGCGCTCGTGGTCGTTCCGCTTGCGCCGTGGTGGGGGTGGCGGCAGCGCATGCGGATTCGCGGCGTCATCTGGGTGGTGGCGGCGGTCGCGTATGGGGTCGCGATCGCGCTCGCCTCGCGGTGACCCTCGCGCGCTGCGCGTCGGGCGGCCCCATCCCTCAGCGCGGTCCCTCGGTCCCCACGGAGCAACCGGCGCCCCGGGAGGCGCCCGGGACCGAATCGTCTCCCGCCGTCGTGTCCCCGGCGCCGGTGGTGCCCGCGCTGGCGGTGACAACGACCACCGGTCCCCGCGCTGCATGTCGGACCCGAAGGACGACGTCCCCGGAGGGGAGCGGCCGCAGGACATAGCCTTCGCCATCCAGGTCCGCGCGCTCGTCGAGGACGACGCCTGCCGCCGAGACGTCCGAAGGTTTCGCCGGGAGCCGGAGAGTGTCCACGGCGTCGCAGTCGAAGGTGGACCATTCCGTGCGTCCGGGCTGGTAATCGACCGCGCTGACGATCGACGTCGAGCGCAAGACGTGGGCCTCCGCCGGCGGAGCCCACTCGGGTACCGCGCCCATCGCGGCGAGGAAGTGCCGGATGTAGTCCCCGTACCCGTCGCTGAACCAGAACCCCTCGTTCTTGTCTTCGCCCACGGCGACGACGCCGGATTCGTCGCACGTGTATGTCGCCCAGTTGAGCGATCGCGCGCCGCGTTCTCGCGCCGTCGTGTCGCCGGTCACTTCGGACCAGAGCGCCAGGGTCGCGCCGAGGCGCGCCGTATGGCTGCCCATCTTGGCCACGTCCGCGCCCTGCTCGCTCATCACGGTTGCGCCCCACTGGGTGCCGCGTTCGTTCGCCGTGTCACCGCCGAAGGTCTGTACGGCCCATGCGATCAAGTGCGCGGCGTGATCACGCCACTGGGCGTCCTCCTGAGGGTGGGCCATGAGCCACCGCGCCGTCCGGAGGGCGCTGTACTGGTTTGGATTCGCCGACGGGTCCGTCTGGATCTCGATGTCCTCGAAGTATCCACTCCACGCGTCGTTTTGCATCGGAACGCGGAAGAGCCAGTCGACAGCCGTGGCGCGCGCGTGCCGGTACGCGTCGGAGTCGCCCAGCGAGAGGCGAGACAGCTCGTCGAAGAGCATCACGGCTCCGATCACGTTCGACGAATACTCCTCGCGCACGACGTTCGTTTGCGCGTATACGCGGAACGGCCATGGCGATCGAAGGGTATCTCCCTCGCGGACGTGGCTCGCGAGCGCGTCGGCGCAGGCGACGGCGGCGTCGCGATAGCGCTCGTCCCCGGTGAGCTCGAACGACTGAAGGTACGCGTAGCCCAGCTCGCCCACCTTGTCGGGCTCGATGACGCCCAGCCCATCGCCGCGCCCGCAGAAGTCGCACCACTCGTCGTCTGCACCGCGGTAATCGACGTCCCCCGCGCCCGCGCTGGCGTACGGGACGCTGGCCCAATCCCAGTCCGCGGGCGTGGTGCCGTGCGCGAGCTGGTAGTCGAGCGCCTTCCGGGCCAGGTCCACGGCTGCCCGGTCGCCGCTGAACGCATACCAGAGGGCCGCCGAGTCCGTGAGCATCGCGTAAAGGCCGGCCGGATTGTGGGGCCAGGAAACGCCCTGAAAGTCCTCGGGGTCGAAGCGCGACCACCCCAGCCACGTCTCGATTCCGTTGTCCTGCACGGGGAAGCGCGTCTCCAGGGCTTGCCACGCGAGCGACGCGACGTGCGCGTACGGCGAACCCGCGCGCGACCACGAGAGGAGCCTTCGCGCTTCGTCCACGCGAATGGGGTGACCCACGATGAGCGGGGGGGACATCGACGCCACCGGATGCGCGCAGGAGGCCGCCGTGGCGAGCGCGAGCGTCGCGACGAGGCGCTCGGGGCGGAGTCGGAACGCGCGATACGAGGGCATCCACCCGAGTTTACAATTGCTGGCGTGCAGCAGCGGCGCGAACGTGGGCTTGTCCTCATCATTGCATACAAGCTCGTCAAAGGCGCCCTCTGGCTGGTCTTTGCCGCGATGATTCTCGTCCTCACGCGGATGGGGCTGGGCGACCACATGCTCGGCTTCGCGGAGCACCTCCGGCATCACTCGAGGGCCTGGAGCCTCGAGCTCGCCGACCTCGTCGTGCGCGCGGCGAGCCGCCGCGGGCTGGCGGCGATCGTCGTCGCGCTCGTCGCCGACGGCAGCGTGAGCCTCGTCGAGGGGTGGGCTCTCTTGCATGGGCACTGGTGGGGACCGTGGCTCGTCGTGGTCGCGACGGGCTCCCTTCTGCCGTTCGAAGTCGCCGCGATCATCCGCAAGCCGCACCCGATCCGGATCGTCCTTTTCTTCGTGAATCTCGTGATCGTCGTCTATCTCGCTCGCAAGGCGCTGCGCGAGCGGGTCGCACGGGAGAGCCAATGACCCCGGCTCTTCCGAGGGTCGCGGGGGCAATTCTCGTCGCCGCCGTCACCAGGGCGTTTGCGTGCAGGCATCCCGCGGGCGAGGTGGACGGAGCGACCCGAGGCCCCATCGCGGCGCCATCGCCCAGCGCCGAAGCGGCCGTCGGTACGGACTCGGAGGCCGCCGCCTCGCCACCCGACGCTGCGCCTCCGCCGAACGCCATCGCCCTTGCGCCGTTGCCGGGTTTCTTCGAAGCCCTGCCCGTGTCCGGGTACCCGGACGCGTGGCTGTCTCTCCCTACGGGCGCAACCGGCAAGCGCCCAGTCGTGGTTCTCATTCACGGCGCGGGCGATCGGCCGGACTGGCAGTGTGGCGGATGGCGGCGCGCTACGGGCGAGTACGCGTTCGTCGTTTGCCCGCGGGGTCACGTCGACAAGGCCTCGTCCACGAAGAACGACGTCCGCTACACGCACATAGGAGGAGAGACTCTTCTGGCGTACGTGGACGCATCGCTCGAAGCCCTCGCCGCGCGCTATCCGGACTACGTCGACACGAGCACCCCTCTGTTCGCGGGCTTCTCGCTCGGGGCCGCCGAAGTGGTCGCCCTCGCGGTGAAATCCCCCTCGCGCTTCCCGCGGCTCGCCCTCATCGAGGGAGGGACGACGTCGTGGAGCGATGCCCGAGTGGACGCCTTTTTGAATGGCGGGGGCCGCCGTGTTCTCTATGGCTGCGGGCAGGAGGGCGTGAGGAACGCCGCTCGGACGACCGCCAAGCGGCTGGTCGCGCTCGGCCTCGAAACTCGCGTCGTCTTCGCGAGCGTGGGCCATACCTTCGATCCGCCCCTCGAGGACGCCGTGCGCGGGCAACTCGCCTGGCTCGTGGAGGGAGACGATCGCTGGCCGCCGCCGCACGCGGAGCCGTGAGAATCGCCACCGCCCGCCGCCGCCGTCACCCAACCGTCACATTTTCGTCGAGCATGCGACCGACGGATGCCCTAAACAAACGCGCATGGCCCGCGTGCTGGTGGTCGAAGACGAGAAGGATCTGCGGGAGGTGCTCGAGTACAACCTCACGAAGGAGGGCCATCGCGTGCAGCTCGTCTCCACCGGAGCGGAGGGGCTGCGCCTGGCGCGCGAGCAGCAGCCGGAGCTGGTCCTGCTCGACCTCATGCTTCCCGACATGTCGGGAACGACGGTATGCAAGACGCTGAAGAAGGAGCCGGCGACGCGCGAGATCCGCGTCATCATGGTCACCGCCAAGGGCGAGGAGATCGATCGAGTCGTGGGCTTCGAGCTCGGCGCCGACGACTACGTCGTCAAGCCGTTCAGCGTTCGCGAGCTGCTGCTGCGCGTCGGAGCGGTCCTGCGCAGAAAGGACGCGGCGCCGGCGGACTTCGTCGAGTTCGGCGAGCTGCGCATCGACCCTGCGGCGCATCGCGTTTGGGTGACGGGCGCCGAGGTGACGCTCACGACGCTCGAGTTCAAGCTCCTCTTGACGCTCTACGAGAGGAAGAATCGCGTCCAGACCCGCTCGGTACTCTTGAACGACATCTGGGGAATCGAAGCCGACATCACGACGCGCACCGTGGACACGCACGTGAAGCGCCTGCGCGAGAAGCTCAAGAGCGTCGGCCGCTACATCGAGACGGTACGAGGCGTGGGCTATCGGTTCACCGAGTCGCCGACCGAAGAGGAAATCTAGCGATCCACATGCGCGCCGATGCGGCCCGGAGCTGGCCTCGTCACACGACGGGCAGCGGCGCGACGTCGGGTTCGGCGAGCACCGAACGAGCGCGAAGCGAGAGGAGCAGCTCGCGCGTGTAGAAGCGGAGGGGGAGCTCCTTGTCGAGGAGTTCCGGGTGCGTCGTCAGGAACGCCTCCGAGCCCGCGAACGCCCCGGCGGCTCGCGCGCGGGCGACCAGCGTCAGCCACAGGCGCGTCATCGTCTCGTGGTAACCGCGCGACGCCGTCTCCTCGAGGCCGTGGGCGGCGTTGAGGCGAACGATACCGATGCGCATTCGCAAGTGCGATTCGTCCAGGCTCCAGCGTGAGAGGTGCAGATAGGCGACCCGGACGTGGTATCGATGGGTCCACTCGGTTGCGTGCAGCGTGCGATGACCGAAGGCGCCCCACAGCGCCTCGTCGTCGAGAGGGAACGTCTTCTCGAACCAGTGCGCCGCGTGTGGGTTGGTGTTGAACGGTGCGATCGGCGCATAGCAGCTCGCTTCGTAAAGGCGCAGCGCCTCGATCAGCGGTCCCGCGGTGTCCAGGACGACCCGACGATACCCGAGCTCCCGCGCGGAGCGCTCGACCGCCGCGAGGAGCGCGCGTCCAACTCCCCGACGGCGGGCGGCCGGTGCGACGTACAGTTGCTTGACCTCTCCGGCGTGCGCCGCGTGCGCTCGCAGGCCGACGCATCCCACCGCCACGCCATCGAGGCGCGCGACGACGACTCGACCGCCTGGCGGGCCGTACTCATCGGCGCGCCAGGTGCGTTCGAAGTCGCCGGCCCCCTCGGGCAGGCGGCGATGGAGCTCCTCGACGTAAGCCGCCAGGAGGTCAGCGGCCTCCACGTCCTCGGGCGCAACGAGAGCGACCTCGACCACGACCCGACACTACGCCACCACAGCGGCGTCTTCGCGCATGATCGACCCCGGACTTGGCGGGCCTCGACGCCGCGAGGTCACCGAGTGATGACGGTGACGTCCGCCGAAAGTCCTGCGGCGAGCTTCACGTCGCTGGGTACGTTTGTCCAGGCGACCTTGACGGGAACCCGCTGGACGACCTTGACGAAGTTGCCCGACGCGTTGTCGGGCGGAAGGAGCGAGAAGCGCGCGCCTGTGCCGGGCGAAGTGCTCTCGACCTTCCCCTCGAAGGTGCGGCCGGGGAAAGCGTCGATCGAGATCTCCGCGCGCTGGCCGGGGTGCATTGCGCCGACCTGCGTCTCCTTGAAATTCGCGATCAGGTACGTCGTCGCGGGCACGAGCACCACGACGGCTTGCCCTGCCTGCGCGAGCTGACCCTCGCGAACCGAGAGCCGCGAGAGGACGCCGTCGGCCGGTGCCTCGATGCGCGTGTACGATAGCTGCAACTTCGCGATGTCGAGCGCCGCCGCCGCTGCGTCTGCCCGCGCTCGCGCGAGATCGGCCTGCGCGCGCACCGTCTCGAGCTGCGCCTCCACCGGCGTGTTCTGCACGACGCGCGCCTGCGACTCGGCGATGTGCGTCTGCGCGGTGCGCTTCATGTCCTCGGCCACGGCGAGCTGCGCCTGCGCCTGCGCCGCCGCCGCCCGCGCGGCTTGGGCCGTGGAGCGCGCCGTGTCGATCTGCGCTTTGGGGATGGCCTGCTGCTGGAACAGAGCTTCCGCCCGGTCGCGGTCGGTGTCCGCTTGCGCGGACTCGGCCTTCGCCCGCTCGAGGGCGGCTCGCGCAGACTCGATCTGCGCGTCCGCGCTGGCGACGGAGCTCGCAGAGCCCGACAGCTCGGCGCGGGCAGCAGACAGTCCTCCCTTCGACGAGGCCTCGACAATCGCGACCTGCGCCTCCGCCGCCTGCGCCTGCGCGCGCGCTGCGGCCAGGTCGGCCTCCGCCTGCTTCTCCTTCGCGGCGAGGTCGGCGGGGTCGATCTCGATGAGGAGCTGCCCCTTCTTCACCGCCTGGTTGTCCGCGACGTGCACCCGCAGAACGACGCCTGCGACGCGCGTCGAGACCGCGACCGCGTCCGCGTCGACCTGAGCGTCGTCAGTGTGCTCCTTGCCTGCCGACATCCAGGAGACCACGCCGTACACGGCCGCAGCCAGCGCGACGACGGAGCCGAGAATGACGTAGGGGCGAGCGCGACTCTTCTTGGCGGTTGCGGCGGATGTCCCCGCCTTGTCGGGCACGGCTTCCGCGCGCTCGGGCACGGCTTGGGTTGTTGCCATCGAAGACATGGAGATTGCCTGGGGGCGCGTTGCTAGGGCAAGCGCCGTACGGGGGAGCAGTTCCCGCCGCTACGAGAGTTCACGCGCGACCCCGCCGGTTGGATGCTGCAAGAGCGACGGCCGTTGCTCGACAACCGAACTTCAGAAGGTGAACGCGAATTCACTCAACGAGGGACGTTAGCATACGAGCCGTCCTTCGGCCAGGCAGACTCCTCCGCTCCGCCCGGCCCGTGACCGCCGCCGCTGGCTCCAGCGCCGTGCGCCGCGCGCCGCGTCCGAAGACGCTCGAGAGCAAGGTACACGACGGGCGTCGTGTAGAGCGTGAGCAGCTGGGACGCGAGGAGGCCGCCGACGATCGTGATGCCGAGCGGCCGCCGCAGCTCGGAACCGAGGCCGTGTCCGAACGCGAGAGGAAGGGCGCCGAACAGGGCGGCGAACGTCGTCATCACGATCGGCCGGAACCGGAGGGAACACGCGCGGACGATCGCGTCTTCGGGCGACGCGCCGTCCTTGCGTTCGGCCTCGATCGCGAAGTCGATGAGCAGAATGGCGTTCTTCTTGACGATGCCGATCAAGAGGAGGAGGCCGATGATCGCGATGACGCTGAGGTCGACGCCGAACATCAAGAGCGCGACGAGCGCGCCGATTCCTGCGGACGGCAGCGTCGAGAGGATCGTCACGGGGTGGACGTAGCTCTCGTAGAGGACGCCGAGCACGATGTAGACGGCGAGGAGCGCGGCGACGACGAGCAGAGGCTCGTTCTTCAGCGACGACGTGAACGCCTGCGCCGTTCCCTGGAAATCCGCATGTACGCTCGGAGGCAGGTGAATGGCCAGCTCCGCCTTCTCGATGGTGTCGATGGCCTGGCCGAGGGAGGCGTCGGGGGCGAGGTTGAACGAGATGGTCACGGCGGGGAACTGCCCGTGGTGATTGACGGCGAGCGCGGCGATGCTCGTCTTCACCTTCGCCACGGCGCGCAGCGGCACCGACGCGCCGCTCGTCGACTTCACGTAGATGCCGTCGAGCGAGTCGGGGTTTGCCCGGTACTGCTCGGCGGCCTCCAGGACTACGCGGTACTCGTTCTGCTGCGTGAAGGAGGTCGCCACGAAGCGCTGCCCGTAGACGTCGTAGAGCGCCTCGTCGATGGCCGCGGCGGTGATCCCGAGCCGCGAGGCGGTGTCGCGGTCGATGTCGACGTCGAGTTCGAGCGCGGAGCTCTGCTGGTCGCTGACGACGTCCTTGAGCTGCGGCAGCTTGCGCATGGCGTCGAGCACCCGGGGGCCCCACTCGCGGAGCTCCTCGAGGTTCGCGTCCTGCACGGTGTACTGGTACTGCGTGCGGCTCATTCGGCCCCCGACGTTCACGTCTTGCCGCGATTGAAGGTAGGTCGCGATCCCCGGGATCTTCGAGAGCTGGCTGCGCAGCTTGCCGAGGACCTCGTCGGCGCCGAGGGTGCGCGGCGGCTTGTTCTTCAGCGTGATGAAGCCGGAGCCCACGTTCTGCGTGCCGAATCCTCCGGAACCCATGAACGCTACGTAGTGGGCGATGTCCGGGTTCTCGTCGAAGACCTCGTTGACCTGCTTCTGCAGCTTGAACATCTCCGCGGACGAGACGTCCTGCGAGGCCTCCGTGGTCGCCATGAGAAGGCCAGTGTCCTGCTGGGGGAAGAGCCCTTTGGGCACGTAGATGAACAGCGCCACGTTCACGGCGACGGTCAGCAGCGTGACGATGAGCATCGTCGACCGGTGCGTGAGCGCCCAGCGAAGCCCCCGCTCGTAGAAGGCGAGCGCGGCGTCGAAGACGCGCTCCGAAGCTCGGAAGATCCGCCCGTGGGCAACGGTCGACTCGTTGCGGAGCATCCGCGAGCACATCATCGGCGTGAGCGTGAGCGAGACGAGCGCGGACATCGCGACGGCGACGCTCAGCGTGACCGCGAACTCGCGGAAGAGGCGGCCGACGATCCCGCCCATGAGCAGGATGGGCACGAACACGGCGAGGAGGGAGACGGTAATCGAGACGATCGTGAAGCCGATCTGCTCGGCGCCTTTCAGGGCGGCCTGGAACGGCGTATCGCCGTGCTCGATGGCGCGCGTGATGTTCTCCGTCACGACGATCGCGTCGTCGACGACGAAGCCCGTCGAGATCGTGAGCGCCATGAGCGACAGGTTGTCGATGCTGTAGCCGCACAGCCACATAACGCCGAAGGTGCCGACGATCGAGATGGGCATGGCGATGGTCGGGACGAGCGTGGCGCGCGCCGACCGCAGGAAGCCGAAAACGACCACGACCACCAGCCCCATGCTGATGACCAGCGTCCGCATGACGTCACGCACCGAGGCGCGGATCGTCTGCGTCCGGTCGCTGTTGACGGTCATCTTGATGGAGGGCGAAATCGACGTAGCCAGCTGCGGCAAGAGCGCAAGGACGCGCTCGTTCGTCTCGATGATGTTCGCGTCCGGCTGCTTGCGCACGATGAGGATGACCGCGCGCTTGCCGTCGGCCCACCCGAAGACGCGGTTGTTCTCGACGTCGTCGTAGACGCGCGCCACGTCTCCGAGGCGCGCCGCGGCGCCGGTCGCGTCCTGGGCGACGAGGAGGGGCTTGTATCCCTTCGCGTCGAACACCTGATCGTTGGCGCCGAGGGTGGCGGACTGGCTGCTTCCGGAGACGGTCCCCTTGGCCTCGTCCGTCGTCGTGGCCGCGAGGGCCTTGCGCACGTCGGCCATGTTCACGTTCATGCCGGCGAGGGCCTGCGGATCCGTCTGCACGCGGACCGCCGGCTGCTGCCCGCCGCCGACGAACACCTGGCCGACGCCGCGGACCTGCGAGATCTTCTGCGCGAGGACCGTGTTGGCCGCGTCGTACACCTGCGACAGCGGCAGCGTATCGCTCTCGAGCGTGACGATGAGGGTCGGCGCGTCTGCCGGGTTCACCTTGCGGTAGGACGGCTTGAGCGGAAGGTCCGGGGGAAGCTCGCCCCCCGCGGCCGCGATGGCGGCCTGCACGTCCCGGGCGGCGGCGTCCACGTTGCGGTCCAGGTCGAACTGCAGCGTGATCGACGTTCCCCCGAGGGTGCTCATCGAGGTCATCTCCATGAGCCCGGCGATCCTTCCGAAGCGGCGCTCGAGCGGGGTCGCGACCGAGGAGGCCATCGTCTCCGGGCTGGCGCCGGGGAGGGACGCGCTCACCTGTATGGTGGGAAAGTCGACACGCGGCAACGGAGCGACCGGCAGGCGCGTGTACGCCAGGATGCCGGCGAGCAGGACAGCCGCGGCCAGGAGCGATGTCGCCACCGGCTTGCGGATAAACGGCGACGAGAGGCTCATCGCGCCTCTCCCGCGGACGCTGTGGCCGGCTCGGCCCCCACGTGCTCCGGGCGCCCGCGCCGCATCCACCGGCCGAGGCGGTCCATGTAGAGGTAGACGACCGGCGTCGTATACAGCGTGAGGATCTGGGAGATGATGAGACCGCCCACGATCGTGATGCCGAGCGGCCGGCGCAGTTCGGACCCCATGCCCGTCCCCAGCGCCAGCGGCAAACCGCCGAGGAGCGCCGCCATCGTGGTCATCATGATGGGCCGGAAGCGCAGCAAGCAGGCCTGCACGATCGCCTGCTCCGGCTCCATACCGTGATCGCGCTCGGCCTCGAGCGCGAAGTCGATCATCATGATCGCGTTTTTCTTCACGATGCCGATGAGCAGGATGATCCCGATGAGCGCGATCACGCTGAAGTCGGTCCGGCACACGAAGAGCGCGAGGAACGCGCCGACGCCCGCCGACGGCAACGTCGAGATGATCGTCACCGGGTGGATGTAGCTCTCGTAGAGGACGCCCAGCACGATGTAGACGGTGATGATCGCGGCTAGGACGAGCAGCGGCTCGCTCGCGAGCGACTGATTGAACGCCTGCGCCGTGCCTACGAAGTCCGAGTGGATGCTGGGCGGCAATCCGATCGCAGTCTGCGCCGCCTGGATGTCCTTCACGGCGTCGCCCAGCGACTCACCGCCCGCCAAGTTGAAGGAGATCGTGACCGCCGGAAACTGTCCCTGGTGGTTATTGGCCAGGGGCGCTGTCGTCGTCGACCAGTGAACGACGGCGCTGAGGGGCACCGGCGTACCGTTCGTGTTGCGCACGAAGATTCGATCGAGCGCCGCGGCGTTCCGCGCCATCTCCGGCTTCACCTCGAGGATCACGCGGTAGAGATTCAGCTGCGTGAAGATGATCGAGACCTGCCGCTGCCCGAAGGCGTCGTAGAGCGTGTCGTCGATGACCTGCGGCGAAAGGCCGAGGCGAGAGGCGGTGTCGCGATCGATCGTCAACGAGACCTGCAAGCCCGCCGACTCCTGATCGCTCGCCACGTCGCGCAGTCGATGCTCTTTGCGTAGCTCGGTGAGAAGCCTCGGCGCCCAAGTGGCCAGCTCGGTGGGGTCGGCGTCCTCCAGCGTGTACTGGTACTGCGTGCGGGCGATGCGGCTGTCGATCTGAAGGTCCTGCACCGACTGCAGGTAGAGCTGGATGCCGTCCACGCTCGCCACCTTCGGTTGGAGGCGCGCGATGATCTGGTCCGCGCTCGCCGAGCGTTGATCGCGGGGCTTGAGCGTGATCGAGAGCCGCCCGCTGTTCGTCGTCGGGTTCGTTCCGTCCGACCCGATGAACGAGGCCACGCTTTGCACGTCCGGGTCCGCCGTGATGACGTCCGCCAGCGCACGCTGCAGCTCCATCATCTTCGGGAACGAGACGTCCGGCGCGGCCTCGGACACGCCGAGGAGCATCCCGGTGTCCTGCTGCGGGAAGAAGCCCTTGGGCACGAACGCCGCCATCACGACGGTGAGGACCAGCGTGCCGATCGTCACGGCGAGCGTCGTGAGCTTGTGGCGCATCACGACCTCGAGCCCGCGGTGGTAGAACGCGATCGCCCCCTCGAAGGCCCGCTCCGACCACCGATAGAGCGCGCTCCGTTCGTGCTCCTGGGGCTCGGGCCGGAGCAAGTGTCCGCACATCATGGGCGTCAGCGTGAGCGAGAGAACCGCCGACACGCCGATGGACACCGCCAGCGTCACCGCGAATTCGCGGAAGAGGCGCCCGATCAATCCGCCCATGAAGAGGAGCGGGATGAGCACCGCCACGAGCGAGACGGTAAGCGACACGATCGTGAAGCCGATCTGCCCCGCGCCTTTGAGCGCGGCCTGGAACGGAGGATCCCCCTCCTCGATGTACCGCGAGATGTTCTCGATCATGACGATCGCGTCGTCGACGACGAACCCGGTCGCGATGGTCAGCGCCATCAGAGACAGGTTGTTCAGGCTGTAGCCGACCAGGTACATCACGCCGAAGGTGCCGATGAGAGACAGCGGCACCGCGACGCTCGGAATCACGGTCGCGCGCAGGTTCCGCAGGAAGAGGAAGATGACAAGCACCACCAGACCGACAGTGATGACGAGCGTCTGCTCGACGTCGGCGACCGAGGCGCGGATCGTCTCCGTGCGATCGGTCAGGATCTTCATGTCGATGCCCTGGGGGAGCGAGGCCTGAAGCTGGGGCAGTAGCGCCTTCACCCGGTCGGCCACCTGGATCACGTTGGCGCCCGGCTGGCGCTGGACGTTCAGGATGATTGCGCGCTTTTCGTTGGCCCAGCCGGCGAGCTGCGCGTTCTCGACCCCGTCGACCGTGCGGGCCACGTCGCCGACGCGGACCGGAGATCCGTTCACGTAGGCGAGCACGAGCGGGCGGAAGCTGTCGGCCTTGAACAGCTGATCGTTCGTGGCCAGCGCATAGTCCTGTCGGGGGCCGTCGAGGTTGCCCTTCGGTGCGTTGACGTTCGCCGCCATCAGCACCGTGCGCAC
>CALKVG010000351.1 GCA_937998045.1 uncultured Myxococcales bacterium | reverse complement strand
TACACGCGTAAGATCGTCGGCAGCGTCAGATGTGTATAAGAGACAGGGTCGGATCGTCCGGCCAGGAGTGCCTTGGATAGCGGCGCATCAGCTCCGCGCGGATGGCCGGGTAATGGCGCCGCCAGAAGCCCGCGAGATCCGTCGTTACCTGGACCGCTCGGCCGTTCGGCGCCAAAAGCTCGAGGACGAGCGGAACCCGACCTCCGCCGACGCGTGGACTGTCGGACATTCCGAAGAAGTCTTGCAGGCGAGAGGCGATGTGGGGCGGTTTGCCTGGCTCGTAGTCGATGACGACGTTGCGCCCGCCACGGAGTGAGACGCGTTCGGGGGCGAGCCGGTCGACCTCGCCCGCGGCCCGCCCGAGCGACGCACGCAGCGCGTCGAGCAGTCCTGCTTCCTTCACGTCGGCGAAGCTTCGCTTGCCTTCGCACAACAGCCGCAGCGTCGCGTTCACCGCGGCGTCGTCGGGGGCCGGGACGCTCGGCTCCACCGACGCCGCGAAGCGCGCGCGAGCCAGCCACCGGTCGAGCGCGCCTTCGGGCGCGAAAGCGCGCGCGCCGGCCGCAAGCGCCGCCTGCGCGAGGACGCGAGCCGTCTCCTCGGGCGCGGCGTCTGGTTGCTCGCTCGCGTGCAGGACGAGCCCGTCCCACAGCATCGACTCTCTCGCCTCGGCGCGCTCGAGCTGCGAGTTCCACGAGACCTCACTCCGTTCGACGATCCCGTCCGGGTAAAGCTCGATGAGCCAGTCCGGCTCGATCGCGCTCGCGAGCCGCACGACGACGCCCCCCCGAAGGGCGCGCCCTCCACTCACGGCGCCTGCGCGCTCCTCCGCGTCGAGGGCGACCATCCACTCGGCGTCGCGGACCGTGCTCGATTCGGCGAGATCGGCCACCCCTCCGCCGGCGAGCGCCACGCTCCGCCCCCCCGGGCGTACCCGCTTCGCGACCCGGTCCGGGTAACCGGCGAGCAGCGCCAGACGCAGCGCCTCGTCGGCAGTCTTGCCCAGGTGCTGCTCGTCGCCCGGTGCCGCGTCTCGCCGGCGCGCGGTGCGGGCGAGCTGCTTCGCTGCCCGCGCCACGGCGTGCGTCGCGCCCGGGTCGAGCCCCGCGGCCCGGAGCACCCCGCCGGAGAAGCCGGCGTCCTCCGCCTCGCGGAACCGATCGACGAGCCCCTCCAGATCGGAGCGCTCCGTGGCCGAATCGTGGCGCCGCGCCTCGCCGAACCGAGCTCCGGCGGCGGCGCGGATGTCGCCTTCCGTGAGGATCGCCGCCGCAACGCACGCGTCGTCCAGCACTCCGCGGCGCTCGCCCTCGACCACGACCCTGGCGGCGCGAGGATGCACGGCGAAGCGCAGCATCTCTCGGCCGGTCTCGCTCAGACCGCCGCGGGACGCGAGCGCCCCCAGCCGGCGCAAGAGCTCCTCGGCCGCACGCGCGTGCTCCGCGGGAGGAGCCTCGAGCCACGGCACGTCCAGCGCTCCCAGAGCGATCAGCTCGAGCCATGTCTGCGCGAGATCGACGCGACGGATCTCCGGGGCATCGTGCTCCGGGCGCGACTCGTAGTCGGCGCGCGAATACAAGCGCACGCATCGACCCGGACGGAGTCTTCCGGCGCGCCCTGCCCGCTGCGTCGCCGACGCTCGGCTGATCTTTTCGACGCGCAGCCGCGGCAACCCCGACCACGGAGAGTGCGACGCCACGCGCGCCAGCCCCGAATCCACCACGGCGACGACTCCTTCGATCGTGATCGAGGACTCCGCCACGTTGGTGGAGAGAATGACCTTTCGCCGCGGGCCGGGCCGCACGGCCGCGTCCTGTTCTTCGGGGGACAGGTCGCCGTGAAGAGGAACGACCGCGAGGTCGGCGTCCGAGGCGACCTTCTCGCAGGCCTCGCGCGCTCTCCGGATCTCCGCGGCCCCCGGTAGAAAGACGAGGACGTCGCCGTCCAGCCCTCCGCCGGCGAGGCCTCGAACGGCCGAGGCGACCTGCGAGGCCAGCGGGCGGTCGTCGTTCGACGGGACGTATTCGATCGAGACGTCGAACAGTCGCCCCTCGGAGCGCACGATGGGCGCTTGCAGGTGGGCGGCTATGGCCTCGGTCGAGAGGGTGGCGCTCATCGCCACGACGCGGAGCTCGGGCCGTCGCGTCCGGCGAAGGCGCTCCACGAGCGCGAGCGCGACGTCCGCTTGCAGGTGGCGCTCGTGGAACTCGTCGAGCACGACGCACGAGACGCCCGCGAGATCCGGCGTCGAAATCAGCTTGCGGGTGAGCACCCCTTCGGTGACGAACCGGATCCGGGTGCGGCTGCTCGACGACTCCTCGAAGCGCACCTGGTATCCCACGGTGGCTCCGACGCGCTCTCCCATCTCGTCCGCCACGCGCCTCGCCGCCATTCGTGCTGCGAGCCGTCGCGGTTCGAGGACGACGATCTCTCCGCGGTCCGCCAAACCCGCGTCGAGGAGCGCACGGGGAATCCGCGTCGTCTTCCCCGCGCCCGGTGGCGCCTGCAGGACGAGCGTCGGCGTGGTCCGGAGAGACCCGGCGATCGCCGGCAAGATCGGGTCGATGGGGAGCGGCAGCATTCGGGGACGAGACCCATCCCATACTCCTTCTTGGGCCCTTGTCTCCTCGTTCGTCGAGGCGACTCGCGGTAAAAGAGTCGCTCTCCAATGCGTACGCGTACCGACGTGCCGCTCGCGCCGCTGACGACACTGCGCATCGGCGGCCCGGCGGCCCGCATGGTGGAGCTGGAGCGCGAGGAGGACGTACCCGAGGCGATCCGGGACGCCTCGGCGCCGGGTGGGTCGCTCTTCGTCCTCGGCGAGGGAAGCAACGTCGTGGTCGGCGACGAGGGCTTCTCGGGCCTGGTGGCGCGAATGTGCATCCGGGGCGTCCAGGTCCGCGCCGGGGGCGACCGCGTCGTCGTCGACGTCGGGGCGGGCGAGAGCTGGGACGGCCTCGTCGCGCGCGCCGTCGAGGAGGGGTGGCGTGGGGTCGCCTCCATGAGCGGCATTCCCGGTCTCGTCGGTGCCACCCCGATCCAGAACGTGGGGGCGTACGGCGAGGAGGTGAGCGACACCATCGTGGGCGTTCGCGCGTTCGATCGCGAGGCGGGCGCCTTCGTGGAGCTCGCGCCCTCGGCGTGCGGGTTCGGCTATCGCGCGAGCGTCTTCAAGGGCCTGAGCCGCTGGATCGTCACGCGCGTGCGGTTCGCGTTCGAGCGCGGCGAAGAGACCGTCGTGCGGTACGGCGAGCTCGCGCGCGCCCTCTCGTTGTCCGAGGGTGCGGTCGCCCCGTCGCGTGTGGTGCGCGAGACCGTCATCGAGCTGCGGCGCGCGAAAGGGATGGTGCTCCGCGACGACGATCCGGACTCGGTGAGCGCCGGCTCGTTCTTCGTGAACCCCGTCGTGGACGCCGGGCGGCTCGCCGTCATCGAAGCGTCGGCAGGGGAGCGACCCCCACGCTTCGACGCGGGCGGCGGGCGCTGGAAAGTCCCGGCGGCCTGGCTCGTCGAGCGGGCGGGTTTCTCCAAGGGATGGGGCACGGGGCGGGCAGGGGTCTCGCGCAAGCACGCGCTCGC
>CALKVG010000350.1 GCA_937998045.1 uncultured Myxococcales bacterium | reverse complement strand
CCGCCGACGCCGAGGATCGACACCTGCGCCCCGGTCTTCCCGAGGGGACGGCGGGGCACAGGGGCGGATGTGCTCGCGGGCTCACCGCGTGCGCGAGCGCACGCGGTGGCCGCCAGCCCGGCCCCGACAGCGCTGCATGCGAGAAACCGGCGGCGGGTGTGCAGTCGAGACATGCGGCAGCGTCGCGATGCAAAGCGCGTTCGCAGGGGACGGGGTCAACCCAGAGGCATGCCGCCGGTGACGCCGATGACCTCGCCGTTCACGAACGTCGATTGTGCGCTCCGCGGCCGTCACAAGCGACTGCGCAAACGCATCAACAGCGCAAGGCCGGGGTGGCAATTCGCCGCACTCCGAAGGCCTATGTCGTGGCGACGGCCCGGCGCTCGCCGCCTCCTCCGCCTCTCCGCGACGCAGCGGTATGGGCACGTCTGCTGCAAGAGTCCGCCCCGAACGAGAGGAAAGGGAGGCAGCCAATGCTGTACTGGGCGGCAGTGTTCTTCGTCATCTCCATCGTGGCGGCCGTATTCGGCTTCGGCGGAATCGCGCACGACTCAGCCGACGTCGCCAAGGTGCTCTTCGTCGTCTTTCTCGTCCTCGCCGCGTTCTCGCTCTTCTTCGGGCGTCGCCGCGTGCTCACCTGAGCTCCTCTGCGCGGCGGTTCCAGCCCTTGCGGTCCAGCCCTTGCGTGACTCGCTGACAGAGACCGGGCGGGCAAGAAGGTGCCAAAGCCCAAGCGCAAGTCCTCGAGGGCCAAGCGGATAGCTCGTAAGAGTGGGCGCCAGCGCGAACGCGGCCGAGGACGGGATCTCGGGCATCCGTAGGCCGCGTGCGACTAAGCGACGGTGCATACGGCGGCCGCCTCGAGATACCTCCGGAACGCATTCACCAGCCGGACCTGCCGCTCCGTCTTGCAGCGCACTTCGAACAACGCGGGGCTCGCCACGAGAAACGCCGCGCACCGCGCGCGCGATATGGCCACGTTCAACCGGTTGCCGCTGTACAGAAACTCGAGCCCGCGCGGCGCCTCGTCCGGCGTGGACGTCGCCATCGAATAGATCGCCACCGGCGCCTCCTGCCCCTGGAACTTGTCCACCGTGCCCACCCGCGCGCCCGGCAGCTCGCGCTCCAGCCGGGCGACGTGCGCGTTGTAGGGAGCGACGATCACGATGTCTTCGAGGCGCAGCCGGCTCGTATTGCCCTCGCGGTCGGTCCACGTGGCGTTTGCGCCGAGGAGACCGCGTACGATGCGCGCGACGACTTGCGCCTCCTCGACGGATTCGTTCCGGTTGCCGCGGTGCGGAACGGGCACGAACCGCAGTCCGGTGCCGCCGAGCGACCCCGGCGCGTCGAGGCGAAGTCGCGACAGCTCGGGTCGCGACTGCAACCGCCCGTCGTAGAACACTTCGGAGATGTACGCGCAGACGTCCGGGTGCATGCGCCAGGTCTGCTCGAGGAACAGCCCGCGTTCCGGGGTCATCGTGGCCGCGTCGCCCAGGATATGACCGAGCGCCGAGACGGCGACCCCCGGCGGGTGAACGCCCTTCTGCGGCTGATCGAGCTGCTGCGGATCGCCGAGGAGCACGACGCCGTTCGACGCCGGTGCCGAGGCGAGGACGTTCGCCAGCGACATCTGTCCCGCCTCGTCGACGAAGAGGACGTCGACCGCTCCGATCATCTCCTCGCGCGCCCAGAGCCATGACGTGCCGGCGAAGACGTTCGCCGCGCCGCGACCGAGCGCGCCCACGACGTCGCCGTTGGTCTTCGTCACCGTGACCGAGGCGTCTTTGGAGACGTCGTCCTCGCCGCCCTCGGAGCCCACCTTCTGAATGGCGCGAAGGGTCACCTTCTCCTTTCGGGCGGTCCTGCACGCTTCGTCCAGCAAGTTCGTAATCACCTTGTGGCTATTGGCGGTGATGCCGACGCGCTTGCCCTGGCGCAGCAGGGCGACGATCATCCGCGCGCCGAGCCGTGTCTTGCCGGTCCCCGGTGGGCCCTGCACGGGCAAGACGCGCCCGTCCACCGCGAGCGCGCGCGCGATGGCCGCCTCCTCTTCGTTGGCCTCTGAACGAGCCGGCAACGGGTGCGCCCGCTGCAACAGCGAGAGCGCGGCCGCACACCGTGGAACCGTCACGAAGCCGTGATCTCGGATCCGTTCGCCGAGTCGGAGGAGGCTCGCGCGCTGTTCCTTGGTACCGACAATGTCGTATGCGACCAGCGCTGTCGGGTGCGGCACGGCCGACCCGTTTCCGCGCTTCAGGTCGACGATCCCCTCCGTATCGTCGATGTCGTGCAGGACGCCCGCCGAGCGCTCGGTGCGCGGATCGTGGACGTCGAGCGCTCGATCGATGGCGTGGTCTTGCACCGGAAAGCGATATCGATGGATCCGGGAGCGGGCTTCGGTGCCAATCACCCCCTCGTACGTCAGACCGCTGAGGGGAGCGCGCTCCTCGAGCAGATCCTGGTCCGGCAGATCGCAGAGTCGGAAATACTCCCAGTACGTCGACTTGTCCTCGCGGCGGTGCCACTCGAGCAGGTGGGCGAGCACGTACTGCGCTTGCTGCTGCTGGGAGCGCAGCTCTTGCTCGTCCGGTACGCCCGCGAGAAGAGCCTCCATGACGGGCCGGACGCGGGCAACCTCCTCCGATACCCCCTCGCTCGCCTCGCTGTCTTCGAGCGTGGGACGGGGGAGGGGAGACCCGCGCTGCGCCTCGAGCTCCGTTCGCCGGTGCTCGAGCCACGCCCGCAGGCGCAGCGCCGAGACGCAGTCATCGCGGTTGTACCCGGCGACGGCGGTGCGGACGTCGTCCGGCGGCTCCTCCGACCCGCGTCGCTCGAGCCAGACGGCGAACGCCCCGAGGTGCCGGTTTGCCTCGCGCAGGGGCACCTGCCGCTCGAACGCGTAGAGCGGCTCGAGCCGCTTGATCGAATAGCTCTCGACGCCCGCGCGGACACCCTGCCGGACGACCGCGTAAAGGTCGACGAACACCTTGCCGCGGAGCAGCTCGTCGAGCTCGTCGACTCGCGTCGCGTAACGCCCGGCGAGCCGCTTCAGGGCGGTCGGTTCGTACGGCGCGTAGTGATAGACGTGCATCTCCGGATGGGCTGTGCGCCGCCGCGCGATGACGTCCATCAGCCGCTCGAACGCCGCGCGCTCGCCGGCGCGGTCGAAGGCCCACAAGGGGGTGTACGACGCTTCGGAGGCGCCGTCGGGCCCCGGCTCGACGATGCCGACGAGGTACTCGATGCCGTCGCCCAGCGCGTAGGGGTCGCCCTCGAAGTCGATGAAGAGGTCACCCGGGGATGGCACGGGCAGCCGCATCAGCCCGTGCCCGGGCTCGACGCCGGCGATCAGATCGTAAACGGGTTTTCCCTCGTCCCGCCCGCGCACCTGGATGCGCGCCTGCTCGCGAATCCGAACGAGCGCGGAGTCGCCGATGCCTTCGACGCGGACGTCGGGCGCGGTCGCCGCCAGGTCGCGCACGGTGCGCACCGAAAGAAGGTCGAGCGCGCGCCGCTGGCTCGTCGTGATTCCGGCGACGAGCGAGAGGTGGTCGTCGGCGTGGAGCCGCGCGTTGCATTCGGAGAACCAGTCGCACACGTCGCAGTGCTCGACGGGTTCCGGGTACGTGGGGAGAGGCGACGCGACGGCTTGCTCGAGGCAGCGGCGGATCCACCGGAAGTAGGCCTCGTAGCGGGCGGTCGCGAAGGTCTCGTCGTGCATGTCGCCGAGGACGAGCGTCATGTGCGCGGGGCGGACGCCCTGGGTCTGTGTGAGCAGCTCCGCGTAGAAGCAGAGCTGGAGAAGCGCGTTGACCTTGGCGGTGAGCGCGAGCTTCGCGTCGGCGGGTTCGTAGGACCACTCCCACGCGCCATGGGTACGCTCGACGCGGACGAGGAAGTCCGGGCGCCCGAGCCACGGGCCCGCGCGCAGCGTGCCCTGGTAGATGACGTCGACGCCGCGCTTCATGGCGTCGAGCGTTCGGTCCGCGGCGTCGGGGGAGTGCTCGAGGATCTCTTCGACGCTGCGGGACGCTCGCAGCTTCGCGAGGTACGCGGCTTCGTGCGCGCGGCCGCGCTCGCGAAGGAGCTGCGCCGACGGATCCGGGTAGAAGGGGGCGCGCGGACGGGTGCCGCTGGCGACCTCCAGGTCCAACGCCGTCGCGTGCGGGCAAGCCGCGAACGTCGTCACGTCGGTGGCGGTCAGGCGCAGCGGGGTTCCTTCGCGCTTCATCGTGCGCACTCCGGCCGGAGGACAGCGACCGTACACGCGCAGGCGCCCAGGCGCGAGTCGGTTGTGCGGGGCGTCTGGGTCCCATCGGCCCTGCGCCTCCCCGCGCGTCACCGCCCTGAGCCTCGCGCACGAGATTTCCGAGCGCCTCGTCTTCAAGCGTCCCCATGCTCATTCCTTGCTCGGAGCGTACCTAGACCGGCTGCGGGCAGGACGCGCCGCGAGACGCGCGACGTCGAGATCGACTGCGACGAAAGCGCTCGCGGCGCTCGTCGAGATCGTGAGCGGCCCGCGTGGATAGCGCGGCGACCGTCCCTGCAGGTTGGAGGCGCGCCGGCTCAAGGAGGCGACGGCGTGGATGAACCGCTACCGCGCCCACTGGGAGGCGAGCTTCGACCGCCTGGACAGCCTGCTCACTGAAATGAAAGAGGAGAAGCGCCGTGCAAAAAGGACATGAACAAGCGAAGAAGCCGGAGCTGAAACTGTCGCGAGTGTTCGACGCGCCCCGGTCGCTCGTGTGGGAGGCATGGAGCAAGGCAGAGTACGTGAGGCGCTGGTTCACCCCGGCGCCGCTCACGACGCCGCGTTGCGACGTCGATCTGCGAACCGGCGGTGTCTTCTATCTGGTGATGAAGATGCCTGACGGAGTCGAGCTGCCGATGGATGCGCGCTTCGTCGAAGTAGTCCCTCAGGAGCGAATTGTCTTCACAGCGACCATCCATGGCGGCGTCGAGGTGCATACCACCGTGACGCTCGCCGACGAGGGTGGGGGTAAGACCCGCCTCGACGTGCACCAAGTCTACTCGCACGAAACGGCGGCGACACGCGGTGCGCCGCAGGGCTGGAAGAGCACGCTCGATCAGCTCGCGGAAGTGGTGCGCAGCATTCGCTGAAGCTGCGCATGCAAGGCACCTCGGCCCCGAACAGGCCGTGGAAGCCCACCGGCTCGCCCTTCGCCTCGAAGTCGGTGGAAACGCTGAGCGCCTGCCACATTCGGTCGGCCTCGATGCGCGCGCGCGCGCTCGGCGTCGCCGACGGCGCGCACCGCGTCGCTGCCAAGCAGTAGTCGCAGCGGCGGCTCGTCCAAGCCCGCGACACGGATGATCGCCGCGGCCGCCTTCTATGGTCATCAGGTCCTCCGGAAGGGCGAGCCCCGTCGCAGGATCCATTGGCCTGCAGCACGGACTGCGCCGAAGTGCCGAGGAACGATCGCGAGAGCGCGCTCCCCATGACGCACGCGCGCGCTTTTTGGAGAGGTCCGCCGCGACGCTGCTCCCGTCAGGCGCGATCGTTTCGATCCCGCGGATCCATCCGATCGCGCACGACCGCGGCGGTTTCCCCGCCCAATTCAGGCTTTCGCAGGGCGGCGCGCCATGTGCAGGCGCGCTCGGCGTCATGCCTCAACCATTTCGCTTGCTCACCGGATCCGCTGTCGCCGTCGTGGTCATCGGAGCCTGCGGAGGCTCGTCGCCTCTGGGTGCCGGTGGTGGCAGCGACGGCGGCGCCGACGCCACGAGCAGCGGCGGAAGCGGTGGTGGCAGCGGTAGCACGAGCAGCAGTGGCGGCAGCGGCTCCGATTCCAGCAGCGGTTCCGGCAGCACCAGCAGCAGTGGCAGCAGCGGTAGCAGCAGCGGTAGCAGCGGCGGAAGCGCCAGCGGCGGACAGCCCGACGGAGGCGGCCAGGACGCGGGCATGGCCGCCCAGAAGATCCAGCACGTCATCGTGATCATGCAGGAGAATCGCTCTTTCGATCACTACTTTGGCACGTTCCCCGGCGCCGAGGGCATTCCGATGGACACGATGGGTGTGCCGACGGTGTGCGTACCCGATCCGAAGACCGGCACCTGCGTGAAGCCCTACCGGCTCACGGCGGACAAGAACTTCGGCGGCCCGCACACCTCCAAGGCGTTCGCCACCTGCTACGACGGCGGCAAGATGGACGGGTTCATCAAGAACGCCGAAACCGCCAAGACCAGCTGTGCCGACCCGACCGACCCGGCCTGCATTGGCGGCAGCGGCACGACAGTCGACGTGATGGGCTACCACACCGACGCCGAGATCCCGAACTACTGGGCCTACGCAAAGGCCTTCACGCTGCAGGATCACCTGTTTCAGCCCAACGCGTCGTGGAGCTACCCGCAGCACTGCTTCATGGTCAGCGCGTGGTCGGCGCGCTGCACGGCCGACGACCCGATGACGTGCACGACGAACATCGACAGCGAAGGAACGACCGGGGTTGCCGGCCCCGGCAACCACTACCCGTGGACGGACGTTACCTATCTTCTGCACAAGGCGAACGTCACCTGGAAGTACTACCTAGGCGAGGGCATGGACCCGCACTGCAGCGGCGATCCGACCGAGTGCCAGCCGACGCCGCTCAACCCGACCGTGCCGAGCATCTGGAATCCGCTTCCCGAGTTCGACGACGTCGCCGAGGACGGCGAGGGGGCCAACGTGACGAAGTTCGATGCCTTCTACCAGGACATCAAAACCGGAACGTTGCCGGCCGTGTCGTGGATCGCGCCCGCCGGCAACGTAAGCGAGCACCCGGCCAACCTGGTGAGCACCGGACAGGCGTACGTGACGGCGCTCATCAACACCGTGATGCAGTCGCCTTACTGGAACAGCACGGTCATCTTCCTGTCGTGGGATGACTGGGGCGGTTTCTACGATCACGTCGTGCCGCCGAAGGTGGACGCGGCCGGATACGGCCTCCGCGTGCCGGGGATGACCATCAGCCCGTGGGTGAAACCGCACGTCATCGACAAGCAGGTGCTCAGTCACGATGCGTATCTGAAGTTCATCGAGGACGTGTTCCTAGGAGGCCAGAGGCTCGATCCGAAGAACGACGGCCGCCCCGACTCGCGCCCCGATGTGCGCGAGACCGCGACGCAGCTCGGCGATCTCATGAGCGAGTTCGATTTCACGCAGACGCCGCTCGCGCCGCTCGTGCTCAAGGTCCCGTAGGGAGGAGTCGACCATGGTATTTCCGTCGGCGCGCCGCGGGCGCAAGCGTTATGTCGTTCCGTTCGCGATGACGCTCGGAGTAGTCGCGGGAGGCGCCCCTTCAGCGTGGGCCGAGTCGCCGATCGAGACGACCGGCGGCACGAGCGCGCCCGAGATCGCGCCGCGTCCCTGGCTCTACCTCGACGATCCGTCGCTGCCGGCGCCGCTCCACGCGGTAGCCTTCACGCGCGCGACGTACACGCGGGACGAGAGCCCGACGCGTCCCTTCGGGGCCAATGTCTCTCGGCCGGGCGGCATCCTCGAGGCAGGCGGCGAGGTGGGCCTCCTGCCGAGTCTCTCGCTCGCGGCGAGCGGTTTCGCCGGCGGCGACCAGCTCGGGTTCGGCGCGCTCGCCGGCCTGCGATTCGAGCCGATGCACGGCGTGTGGAAGACGACGCACCTGGTCCTCAGCGGGGGTTATCTTCGCGAGCTGAACGGAGGCGACGGCGCGTGGATGCGTGTCTCCCTCGCGCAGGACGTGCAACGCCTGCGCCTCGGCGTGACCGCCCACGGCGAGCACGTCTTCGCGGCGGGACGCGATCCGGTCGACGTGCTCTTCATGGCGGGCGTCAGCTACGCCGTCGCGGGTCCCTTGCGGGCGGGCATCGAGTACGTCGCGCAGGACTTGGAGGAGACCTTCTCCGACGAGGCAGAAGGAGGTGTGCGTCAGTTCCTCGGGCCGGAGGTCGCGCTCGAGCTGCTGGACAAGCGCCTTTCGATCGCGGCCGGGCCCGCGATGGGACTCGGTCCCCAGTCGCCGCCGTACAGCGGTCGCTTCTCGCTCGCGTACGAGTACTGACGGCCGCTCCACGGCCAGCGCGCCCCGGGAAACGCGAGATCACGCCTTTGGCAGTTGCTGCGGGCCTCGCGCTCGGGCAACCGGCGGCGATGGTCGCGACGACAAGGACCGACACGACACGTCGCATGTGGACGCGTGGGGGCAGTCGCGTGCGCATCCTGGAAGGTGCTCGCGACGCTACGGCCCCGCCGAGATGCACAAAATCCGAGGACTGCCGGACACCATGTGAAGAGGACCTCGGTGCACCTCTCCAGCCATTCGATCGTCGGACTCGGGATCGGAGCGTTTCTCGTGGGCTGTTCGGGCGAGTCCGCCGCCGTCCCTCACGGGGGATGGCTGTCGGACGGATCCGACGACGAGCCCGCGCCGTGGATGGGCGACTCGAGCGGGGTCGTGGCGGCCGACTCCAGCGCCGACAGTACCGCTCTAGACAGCGGAACGAGGGACAGCGGAACTACGGTGGACGCCATGGGCGACGGCACGGCGCCCCCTCCGGGCTCCGGTGCCCCGTTCGTTCTCCGCCCGGAGTGGAACGGCCCCTGCGAGGTCTCTTCCGGCGCTGTCGACGTGAATCTCGGCAACAGCCCGGAGTCCTTCGTGCGCGCTGCGTATTGCCAGGTCACCGGTACCGAGCCGCCGGCGGCGACGGTCACGATGTGGGCCGAGCAGCTCCGGACCGTCGAGTACGTGCGCCGCATCGACGTGGTCCGCACGTTCTGCAATCAGCAGAACCGAGCTTGCACGCTATCGTACTCCGATCCGTGGACCAACGACCCCGTTCGCACCGCCGGCTGCGTGCGGAAGACATCGCGCGACGTCGGTGCGGTCATGATGTTCTTCTTCAACTGCCCCAAGACACCAAACTGCGCGATGGACTGGGCCAATACGCATGCATGGGGCATGGCCAAGGCGGACGCCATCTACGAGTGGGCGAGCTCCGCGGCCGGCTACTACGTTCCGACGAACGTCGGCTTCTGGCTGCGGGAGCTCCTGGATGCTCGCTATGCGGGCATGCAGTTCATGATGCCCAACGTCTACGGGCCGGACGTCCAGCCGGGCACGGGTGAAGTCGCGAACCTGGAGACGGCCTTGACGGCGATCGACGCGATGGGGGGCGGCATGCGCGTCGGCCTCTTCAACGATACGTGGGCCTGGGGGAACCGCGCGGGCGGCACGCTCATGAACCCCGCGCCCGATCTGTCGGCGACCGAGGCGACGGCGCAGCGCATTTACGCCGTGGAGTGGAAGCCCTTCTTCTCGGGGATTTCCCATCCGCATTGGTACACGGTGGCTGGCGCGCCGCTCATCTACTTCTACAACGCAGGCACTCTCAAGCCGACAACCGGTCTGAGCGCGGTCCTCGCGCGGATGAAGCAGCTCTTTCAGGCCGACTTCGGCGTCACCCCCATGGTGATCGTCGATCGCGGATACGGAGCGACGACGAGCGGCGACGGGCAATTCGTCTGGGATACCTTCCGCAACTATCCGACGACGCACATGGGGATGGCCGCCGGCGTGACCGGAGGCCTCATCTTCGACAACGCGATGGTGAAGTGGGATTCCCTCGGCCGCGACATGCCGGGGGCCATCGCCACCGCCACGACACAAATGTACAAGGGGCCGCAGATCCTCACACAAGTCCTCGACCAGTCGGCTGGAGCGAAGTTGCTCCTGCTGGAAACATGGAACGACCTCGGCGAGGGCACCGGGATCACGCGGAATTACGACTATTACGATCAGGGTGCGTGGCTCACCCCGGACGCGTTCATGAACGTCATCCGCGCCGCACAATGCGCGGACTGAAAGTAAGCCGGCAGCCACTCACAAAACGAGCCGTCAGGCGGACACCAAGGGATTGGGTTCCCATGCGCATCGTCCTGGTTTTCGCGCTCGCTCCGGCTCTCTTCGTGGCCTGCGGTCACGACGCCTCCGCGCCGCAGGACGCATCCTTGCCGGGCAACGACTCCGGCTCGAATGGACCGCCGGACGCCGCTCTTGCGGACACGGGCCCCATTCACGACGGATCGATCGGAGTCCCCAGGGACGGCACCGTCGCCGACGCCACGGGAGAGGCTTCCGGAGCCCTCGTCGACGGCGGTCCGCCGCCACCCGATGGGGCGTCACCGGGCAGCGCGTCGGTGCTCGAGCACCACAACAGCCCGACCCGCAATGGGCTCTACATCGATCAGGCCTTCACCAGAACCGCCGCGGCGGGGGTGCACCGCGACGCGACGTTCAACCCGGGCATCACCGGCGATATCCGCGCTCAACCTCTGTTCGTCGACGGCGGTAGCACCGGCACGGACCTGCTCCTGGTCGCGACCGAGGAGAACTGGGTCTACGCGCTCGACTCGACGGGAGCCGCGCTCTGGAGCAAGCAGCTCGCCGCCCCGGTTCCAAAGGCAGACCTTCCCTGCGGCAACATCGATCCGATGGGGATCACCGGTACACCGATCGTCGATGCGACCTCCCGCACGATGTACCTGGACGCGATGACCACGCCGGACGGCGGGACTACGAAGAAGCACCTGGTCTATGCGCTGTCGATCGACACGGGCAAAGTCGTAGCGGGGTGGCCCGTCGACGTATCGGCGGCCGTCCATGGGTTCACGTCCAACGTGCAAGGACAGCGTGGGGCGCTCGCGCTCGTCGGCGGCCGACTCCTGGTCCCTTACGGCGGCCACGCAGGCGACTGCGGCAATTATAACGGCTGGGTAGTCGCGATTCCGGTCGCCAACCCCGCGGGGGTTCAGGCCTGGTCGACGCCCGCATCGAAGGGCGGCATCTGGGCGGTAGGCGGAGTCGCGTCCGACGGCACGAGCGCATTCGTATCCACGGGCAATACCAACAGCCCTGCAAAGTGGGGAGGCGGGGAGGCCGTGATCCGCTTGACGGGCGGCGCAACGTTCAGCGGCAATACGACCGACTATTTCGCGCCGCCCAATTGGCAACAGCTCGACGGACGAGACGGGGACGTAGGCAGCTCGAACCCCGTCATCTTCGATCTGCCCGGCAACGCTCCGCCGCGGCTCGTCTTCCAGATCGGCAAGCCGACGACGGCCTGGCTCCTCGACCCGGCGAACCTCGGCGGAGTGGGCTCCGGTCTCGTTGCCGCAGACAACGTGACCACCGGCGAAAGCAACACGGCACCCGTGGCGTACACGACGCCGACAGGAACGTTCGTTGCGTTTCAGGGCCCGTGTCCGGGCGGCGGAGACATCACGGCGCTCGAGATCACGCCGGGCAAGCCCCCGGCAGTGCATGCGGGCTGGTGCGCGACCCAAAATGGTGAGGGAGCCTTGGCCGTGAGCTCGACCGACGGAGTGTCCAACTTCGTCGTCTGGGGTTTGGCCGGGAACCGACTGCGGGCGTTCGATGGCGAGACCGGCGCCGCGATATTCGACGGGGGCTCGGCAACGGACACGACCAAGAACGTGTCGCGGTTTCAGTCGCCGATGATCGCGAAGGGGTACGTGTACGTCGGCGCGAACGGGCAGCTCAGTCGCTTCCACTGATTGCGGTGCGGTCACTTCGCCGTCCAGCGCACCACGGCGTCGAAGAGCACCCAGCCCTCGGGCGTCGCGAGGGTGCTCGTGCCCGTCCGGAGGAAGACCCCGGCGCGTGCGGCAGGGGCCGTGCGTGAGACCATGGTCGCGCCCGCGGGATAACAAAAGACGGCGGCGCCGGCCGGGTTGGCGTCTCCCTGAGTTCGCGCAACGACGAGCGCGCTCGCCGACGGCACTGCGTAGTTGAGCGTCGCGACTTGCGTGTAGACCTTCACCGGTCCGACGGGCAGTCCACCGGCCAGCGCGCTGTCGACCACGTCCACCGTCGTGTCGTCGAGCACACCGAAGTCCTGGCCCTGGAGCGGCCCGGCCAATCCGAGCTTCGTGTAGGCAAAGCTCTCGAGCACCACCATGGGGATGGGCTGGTCCGGCAGGGACGGATCGAGGCCCGCCGACTCCGCCGATGACGAGACGACGACGAGCGCGGCGCCGTCGGCCGGCGTGACCGCCATCGTGTACGGTCGCTCTTCCACGGCGAAGCCGAGCACGGAGAGACGACCCTCGATCTGCGGGTCGAGGGTGTGCGACGGCGCCGCCGCGTTGGCGAGGACGATCGCGAGGGGCGGCGACGGCGAGTCTGCATCCTGCGGGGAAGAGGACGACGAGGCGTCTGCGGGGCCGTCGTGCAATCCGTCGACGTCGACTTCGAGAGCCGCGTCCACGGGGGCCGGATTGCCGCCGTCGTCTGGGCTCTCGAGACTCAGAATGGATCCCGTCTGCCCGCACGCGACGAGGAACGCCGCCGCAAGGCCCCGCTTCACCACCCACCTCCGAGCGCGAGGGTCGCGCCGACCCACGGCCCCTGGGCCTCGATTGCGGACTCGCCGGTGATCGTTCCCACCGGTCCCGACACCAGGTATCCGCCCTCGAGGCGCGCCAGGGCCCAGAACCCTGCCCGGCGGTATCGCAGCGCGACGGCGGCGCGCGCGTCCATCGTTGCGCCGACGACCGAGCTCGCGGTGACGTGCGTGTCCGGAGCGAATCCGCGCAGATCGAGCACCGCCACGGCGGGTCCCCCCGAGAGCTCGACCGCGAAGGCCTTCGTCTGGCTCGATCGCCAGACCGGCGAGACGCCGACCTCGAAGTCCACCAGCTCGGCGCTTCCCAGGCTCCGCGCAGCCGCCGTGCGATCCACGGCCAGAGAGAGCTCGGCGCCCCACGCTCCGCGCCATGCCGTGGCGAGCAACCCGATCGACGGCCCAACGACGACGACGCCGAGCGCACGCGCTCGCGCGCCGGCCTCGACACCTATCTCGAGCGCGCTCGACGCTCCCAGGCTCTGGGCCGGTGCGGCTGCCGTGACCGGACGCGATGAGATCTGGCGCACGGCGGCCTCCCGGGGCGAGGTCTCCGGACGGTCGCTCCCGTCGAGCAGGGGATCGAACCACGCCGCGAACGCCAGCTGCGCGCCGGCCAGAGCGAGGAGTCGCTCGGGCTCCACCGCACCGAGGGCACGTGTCGGCAACGCGCGCTCGGCGGCGCCGAATTGGGAGCTCTCGAGGTGCAAGGTGATCTGCTGGTCTCCGCATGTGACCCGGACGGCCAAGCGCCCGAGGCGACCGAGCACGTTGGCCATCTCCAGCGCGAGCAGGTTGCGCAGCCGCGCCAGATCCAGTCGCTCGCAGGAGCGCTGCTCGATCTGGATATCCTGGCCCTTGGAGGATGCGACGACGGCGTCACCGGCGGCCGGCTCGGCGGCGCTCGGCGAGGTCACCGAGCACGCGAGCGCCGCGAGGACCGTCCCGGCGAGGGTCGGCCGGCGGGGACCACGCATCGCGACCTCAATTCTCGCCATCGACGAGGCGCTGCATCGCGCGCCGATGTACCCCGCCCTGGTACGTGGCCAGATACCGGCGCGCCAGAGAGGTCGCCGCGGGCGTGTTGCCGGAGCGCGCCTCCGCTCCTGCCCACTCCGCGAGCGCGTCTTCCTCGAGCGCACCCGTCGCGCCGTGCGTGAGGCATGCGCCGAACGCACGCGCCGCCTCGGCGTTCGCTCCGCGTGCGCTCTCGACGCGCCCGAGCATGAACTCGGCGAGCGAACCACGTCGATCGTTCGGAAAGAGTTGCAAGAGCAGTTGCAGTGGGCGCGCGGCTCCGTCGAGGTCTCCAGCGGCACGCGCGCGGTCCGCCTGCTCCAGCAGCGAGAGCGCGGACGGCCGCTGGAGCCCGCGGCCATGCGGCTGCGCCGGCGGGATGCTCCCACCCGACGTGGGCGGAGGATCCACGGTGGTCACCCCCGAATCGACGACCGCGGCGGACACGCCGTTCGCGACGATCCCCTCGGCGCCCTCGCCCGTCTCGAAGGTGATCCCCTCGCCCGCCTCCAGCCGGACGCGCCGGTCCTGCTGTCCTACCTCCACCTTACCGCGCTCGACGTGAACGGTTACGGCGCCCGGGTGGACGTCGACCCGGAAGATCGTACCGAGGACGTTCACGTCGACGTCGCGAGCGCGCACGACGAAGCGCCGCCGGGCGTTCGGGACGACCTCGTAGCGAACGCTCCCGCGCGTTTGCAACAGCTCCGTGCGCTCGTCCTCGACGGCTTGCACCTGCACCGTGGCCCCGTTCGACTGATGGGCGACCGATCCGTCGGCGAGCCGAAGCACCGTCTCGCCGTCCGGCTCAGCGGCCGTCGCGGTTGTCGCAGTCGGCGTCGACGCCGTACGGGATCGGTGAAGGTGAGTCGCCCCGAGCACGATGGCCATCAGCGCGACGCATCCCGCCATCACGATGGCGATATGCCTCGAGCTCCCTGGTCCGCGCGACCCCGCACGCGCCTTCTCGATCCGGCGGAGCGTGCCTGCCTGCCGAAGCTCGTTCCAGGGAACCTCGCGCGCGCGCACCCGACGAACCGAATCCTCAAGCATCGCGCCCCCTTTCCAGCCGCTCCTCGGCTTCGGCGATCCGGCGCTTCGTCGTCGTGAGCGAAGACTCACACGCCGCCGCGGTATCCGCCAGCGTCTCCCCCATCACCCGGTGCAAGAGCCACGGCATTCGACAGCGCTCGGGGATGCGATCGAGCTGGTCGTACAGCTCGTCGACCGGTTGTCGATCGGCGGGGTCCGATCGCGATAGACCGAGCACGGCGAGCGTCTTGCGCAGGAACTGCCTCCTGCGACGTTGTGCGCGCTTGCGCCAGACGCAGCGCACGGCGATGGTCGCGAGCCAGCTCCGGAAGCCCTTCGGGTCGCGCAGCCCGTCGATGCCTGTCGATACCTGAAGAAACGTGTCTTGCACGACGTCGTCGATCTCCGAGTCTTCGCCCAGCAGGCGAAAAGCGATCGTGGCGACATACCGCGCATAGCGACGATAGACCTCGAGAAAGGCTTGCGAGCTGCCGCTCGCGAGCTGAGCGAGCAGAAGCTCCTCGGGTTCGCCCTTCGGCTGCCGCGCCTCCGGTTGCGCCATCATCTGAACTCTACCACCCGCTGAGTGGCGCATTCCCCGGCGAACCGGCCCAAAAAAAGTCGCGTTCTCGAACCTACATCCGGAACGAAGATATTTGGACCGATCCGCCCCGGTCCCGCTCACGGAGGAGGGCGATGAGGAAAGCGCCTTTCGAACGGAGCGGGCGAGTGACCGACCTCTTCGAGCGATATCGTTCCTTCATAGCGACGCGGCTGCGCTCCCTCGGGGTGCCGGAGTCCCTCGTCGACGATGCCGGGCAAGACGTGTACCTGGTCGCTTTCCGTCGGATCGGCGACTTCCGAGGCGAGGCTCACGTGAAAACGTGGCTCTCGGCGATTGCCCAGCACGTGGCGAGCAACTACCGCCGCTCCGAGCGGCGCAGGAGTGCCCGCATGCTCGATGGTTCGCTGGACGAGATCGATCCGATCAGCGCACCCGGCACCCGGCCCGCGGACGATCCGCTCGAGTGGACGGCGCGGCGCGAAGCTGCGGCGCTCCTCGACAGGCTCCTGGGCGCCATCGGCGATCGCACACGAACCCTCTTCGTCATGGTCGCCGTGGAGGGAATGACCGTCGGAGAGGCGGCGCGCGTGCTCGGAATGAACGCAAACACCGCGTACAGCAGCCTGCGCGTGGCTCGGCCCGCGTGCATGGAGGCGATGATGCGGTCGGCGTCGCTGGTGCTCTGACTAACAAGAATAACAACCCGACCAGCACATCAAACGTCCCCAGTTTGCCACTTCGGGATCGCCGACTCGATCGGCGACCTCGCTCACCTCCGCTGCATGCGCATCGATCTCGCGCACGTCCCCGCGGAGCATTCGGCACTGCTGGAGGCCGACCAGAGCAGCGCCGAGACTGGCCGCATCTCCGAGGCGACGCGCGAGCTCGGCGGTACGCGTGAACGTCGGAACGAGCCGCGCGTTCTGAAGTGCGTTCGCAGCGTGGCGGCTCGCCCAAGGCGCCGCAGGATACGCAGCTCGAGCCGATCGCGGTCTGGCGTCTCGACCGACGAGCTCCTCTTGCGTCACGAGTCGCCTGGGGTGCGTCGCCAGGTACTTCAGGATCGCGAAGGGCTTCCGTCGAAGCTTGATCTCCGTCCCATCCTTCCATAGGCGCTCGTCCGCGACGTCGAGCCGAAACGGCGGGAAGGAGAGAACGAGAGTCTGCATCGGCGCTCCAAGCCGAGGCGCCTCCACCGCTACTTCAACTGGCTGTCTTTGCTGCCTCGGCGGTTGTAGAGGCTCTGGTGCACGTCGAGCCTGTCCGCCTCGGATTGGCACGGGACGCACCTCCGGACGCCCGGCATTGCTTGGCGCCGCGCTTCGGGGATCGGCTCGCCGCACTCCTCGCAGGTCAGAGAGCTCTCTCCCTGCGCGAGCCGGCTCCGCGCCCGTTTGACAGCGCTGTCGACCGTCGCGTCGATCTGATCTTGCACGGCGCCGTCCTGCGCCCAACCGACCGCCATGCTCGAAACATACGGAAAGAACGGACGGTGTCGAGGCGTCGCCGGAGCGGCGGCTTGCTCCGCGGCGTTCAGCCGGGGCTGAGCTGTCCGATGCGAAAGCGATTCAATCGACGAGCAGCACTTCGAGTCGTGCGATCGAATTCGGGTCGGCGACGAACTGCACTTCGACGATTCGGCCTTGCTCCACCTTGAAGGCCCAGATGGCGCGCGGGCGGTCGCCGGGCGCCCACGCGGCCCCCGGCGTGCCGTGGACGAGCACGGGCCGCGCGACCTGAGCGCTGCCGAGGAAGACGCGCGCGACGTCGGCCGCACCCCGCACTTCGCTGACCAGACGCGGCGCCCCCTTCGCTTCGTTCCTGGCGGCGGCCTTCACGGCGGCGGGGTCGACGCGCAAGACGACGTCCGGATCGAGCACCGCGAGCACCGCCTCAAGGTCGCCGGCGCGCGAGGCGGCCATGAAGGCCTGGGCGATCTCGCGCGCGGACGGGAGCTCGTCCTCCCTCTCCGGGGCCCCCTGCACGCGCTTTCGTGCGCGGCTCGCGAGCTGCCGCGTCGCGACCGCCGACCGTCCCAGGATCGCGCCGATGTCCTCGAACGAGAGCGCAAACAGATCGTGCAGCACGAAGGCGATGCGTTCGGCCGGGCTCAGCGTATCGAGCACGACCATCATGGCGGAGCCCACGGCGTCGGCGAGCAGGATCTCGCGCTCCGGATCAGTCGGCTCGGATGGCGCCAGCGTGCCCTCGGCCCTCATCACTGGCGCCGCGTTCTCTCGCGTCTTGCGCGCGCGGAGCATGTCGAGGCACGCGTGCGTGACGACCGTCGTGAGCCAGCCGTCGAGGTTGTCCACTGCATCGGTATCGGCCCGGGTGACGCGCAGCCATGTCTCCTGCACGGCGTCCTCCGCCTCGCTCGTCGAGCCCAGCAGGCGGTACGCAACCGCCCGCAGACGGGGCCGGTTCTGCTCGAATCGCGCGCTCAGGGATAGGTCAGTCACATTCGGCCCCTGTCGTTCGTCACGGTGATGACGGACCAGGGGCGCGCACTGTGACAAGACTCTGCCGTCACGTTCCTCACCCCCCCGATCAAACCTCGACCGGCAAAAAGGAGCCACGAAAATGAAGATCAAGCTGATGACTCTCCACGTGGACGACCACACCAAGGCGCTGCGCTTCTACTGCGAGGTGCTGGGCTTCACGAAGAAGGCGGATTTCTCGAATCACGGCTACCGCTGGCTGACCGTCGCCTCACCCGAGGCGCCCGACGGCCCGGAGCTGCAGCTCGAGACCAACACCGACCCGGCGGCTCGCGCCCACCAGGAAGCGCGGTTTCAGCAGGGCCGGCCGGCGGCCATGTTTTTCGTCGACGACGTGCAGTCCGAATACGACCGCCTCGTGGGCCGTGGAGTGAAGTTCACCGCACCGCCCCGCAAGGTGACGGGCTCGACGATCGCCATGCTGGACGACACCTGCGGCAATCTCGTCCAGATCACTGCCCTCGATCGCGGGTAGAGGCGAACCGCTGGCACACTCGGAAGGAGCGTTCGACATGAAGCCCAAAGTGATTGCGTCCTGGATCTGCACCGTCGCCATCGCCCTTTTCATCGGATCGGGCGGTCTCGCGCAACTCTTACGCGTGCCGCGGAACGTCGAAGGCATGATGGCCCTCGGCTACCCGCTGCACTTCATCGTCCTGCTCGGCGCCTGGAAGGTGCTCGGCGCGCTGACGCTGCTGGCGCCCCGCATGCGGCTCGTGAAGGAGTGGGCGTACTTCGGCATCTTCGTCGACCTCTCCGGCGCCATCGTGGCGGCGGCGGCCAACGGGGCGGCCGCGTTCCACATCCTTGCGCCCCTGGTCCTCATCGGACTCCTCGTCGCGTCCTGGGCGCTGCGGCCGGCGAGCCGGCGCTTGCCCGACGTGCGAGCGACGACACCGAACGCGGCGTCCGAGGCGCCTCCGCTCGGCGGCATCGCTCGGCCCGGCACGGTCCAGGGATAGGGTCGTGTTTGGATTCTAACGCGCCTGCGGCGGTTGCTCCCGACCCGAACC
>CALKVG010000349.1 GCA_937998045.1 uncultured Myxococcales bacterium | reverse complement strand
ATGCGCCCCCGCCTCCGCCCGAGCCCGGCTTCTTCGAGAACTGGCAGGGGCGCATCGTGCGCTTCGTCGAGCACATGGGCGACATCGCGATGCTCACGATGGGTTCGATGCGCGCGCTCGTTCGCCGGCCGCTCGAGATCGACTCGACCATTTACCAGATCGAGTCGCTCGGGGTGCGCTCGCTCGGCATCGTCGCGGTCACGTCGATCTTCATCGGCATGGTCATGACAATCCAGTTCGCGTTCGGCCTGCAGCGCTTCGGGGGCATCGAGTACATCCCGCGCGTCATCGTCCTGTCGTTCTTGCGTGAGCTCGGGCCCACCCTCACGGCGGTCATCGTCGGAGGGCGCATCGGCAGCGGCATGGCGGCCGAGGTGGGCGCGATGAACGTGACCGAGCAGGTGGACGCGATCCGCGCCCTCGGAGGGGACCCGGCGAAGAAGCTCGTCCTGCCGCGCACGCTCGCGGCGATGATCGTGATGCCCTTCCTCAGCATCTTCGCCGACACGCTCGGGACCTTCGGCGCGCTCCTCGTCGCGTGGATGGAGTACGACATCAAGCCGCGCCTCTTCATGCAGACGGCGCTCGAGACCGTGCTGCTGAGCGATCTCTTCTCCGGCCTCGCGAAGACGCCCATCTTCGGGTTCATCATCGCGATCGTCGGCTGCCACTTCGGCCTGACGACGCGCGGAGGCACCGAAGGCGTGGGGCAGAGCACCACCCGGACCGTCGTCGTCGTGTCGATCGCGATCCTCGTCGCCGATTACTTCCTCACGCGCATCTTCGTGTCGATCTTGCCGGCGTGACGCGGAGGTCGTGGCCCGAGCTCACGACCATTGTAAAACCGGCGCTAGCGTCCGAGCGCGAACCGGAGAAACGAGCGCGGGTGACGCCCGTTGTGCGCGAGGTGCAGCGCCGCATCGACGAGCGACGGCATTCCGTCGTGCGGATCGTGCACGGCGTCGACCAGGTGCCCCCGGTGCGAGGCGCGCCAGCGCCGCCAATGCCGCGCCTCTTTCCACGAGATTGCGCCCGTCAGCGCGTGCGTGAGGAGGAGTTCACCGAAGTGGAGGCCATAGGTGAAGGCCCGCGCGCCCGTTCCGCCGTTGGTCAGGTCGACCTGCGCCTTCTCGACCTGGCGGGCGAGCGCGGCATGGTCGCCCGACGCCGCCAAATGCGCGAGGAGCGGAAGCGGCATCCCTCGGGCGATGTCGAACGCCATGTAATGGTAATAGCGAGGGTTCACGTCGATGAGCATCGAGAGGCCTTCGGCGCGCAAGAACTCCATCTGGAAAACGCCGAAGTAACCGACGCTGCGCCAGAGCGCGCGGATGCGCTCGACGAGCGCCCCGTCGAGGGGCGCCGCCTCCGCGCAGAGGGCGATTCCGAGCGCCCTTGGCCTTTGCATGACCTTGTTGGCCGCGCGCACGACGAAGAGATCGCCCGTGCGATCGATGAAGCCCGAAACGAGGTAACTGCCGGAGACCCCCTCCTGGTGGTACTCCTGCAGGAACGGGCGGGTCGCCTGAGGCATCCGCTCGTGCACCGCGCGGGCGTACGTATTTTGTCGCGCGAAATCGGCAAATTCGCGGGAGACGTCGGCGCGGTCCTGGACGATCCTTCCCTTGGAGCGGGTGCGCGAAAGGACCTGCGTTCGCTGCTTGATAAGGAGCGGCATCGGCGCCTCGCGCGACACGCGCGCGACGTCCTCCTCGCTGTCGGGGTAGTACGCTCGCGGCGTCACGATGCCGACGCGCGCGCAGGCCTCCTCGAGCGCACGCTTGTCGAGGAGAGTCTCGATGACGCTCACCGGCGGAGCGTACAGCCGATAACGCGAAGAGAGCTCGCCTTCGTGCAGCGCCTGTAGCCACGCGAAGTCGTCGCTCGTCGGATAAAGCACGGTATCGCGCGTGGATCCTCCGACCGCGACGAGCCAGTCCAACATGCGTTCGGTCTGATCCACCGGCGGACACCGCAGGCGGCGGGACACGCTGCGCGAGTGACCGGCTGTCGCGAAGGACGCTTCGCTTGCGGTCCATACTTCCACCCCCGCATCGCTGACACAGCGTGCGGCCGCAAGAGTCCCGCAATGCTCGGGCATCGTAAGCAACGCGCGAGGCGTCATCGCCGTAAAGTCTCCCCTCTGCCTTTTGCGTTATCGCAAGAATCGCGCATGGGCCGCAAGACGGCGACTCTCTACTTTTTTTGCGCACTTCCGCGCGGGTCCTCGTCGCGCGCGCGACGCGACGCGACGCGACGCGAATGACGGGAAAGGCCCGGCAGGCCCGGTAGTCCGGTGGCCTCGGCGTTCGTTCGGAGCGGGGCAGCTTGTCCCGCTCGGCCGTCATGAGCACTACGAGACGCGCCACAACGCATCGCGAGGACAACGCGAGCGTGTTGCGTTGCGTCGGAGAGACGATCGCCTGGGTGCGCATACCACAACGGTTCCGGCGAGAACTAGAGACTCCAAAGAAGGGATGGCCCCGGGATGAGCCATCGGCTCTCGCCTCTCAATTCCCCCGGCGTGGAGGGCGCTCACGGGGACCCACGTTGACGCCTGCGCGCGTCGAGGCCCATGATGGAATGCGAGCGACCATGCCGGCAACGTCCACCTTCTTCACGATCGAAGCGGCCAACGCGCTCCTGCCGCGCTTGCGTGTGCTCATGCAGCAGCAGATGGAAAGGCGGGGCGAAATCGAGCAGCGCCTCGAGCAGCTCTCCAAGCTGCTCGGCGACGTTCCGAGTTCCATCCAGATCGAGGACAGCGACTCTGTGTTCGTCCGTGAGCTCAAGCAGGACCTGATCGAGCGGGTGGACCGCTACCAGTCCGCCTGGCACGAGGTGGAGGAGATGGGCGCCGTACTGAAGGACGCGCGCTCCGGGCTGGTGGACTTCTATGGCCAGGTCGACGGGAAGCTCGTGTGGTTATGCTGGAAATTCGGGGAAGATGCGGTGACGCACTATCATCGGCTCGAGGAGGGCTTCGCCGCGCGCAAGCCCATCGAGTCCACGATGCGCCTCCGCCACTTGAACTGAGGTTGGGGGCGTCGGCATGAACCGTGAAGCGGCCGCGAGCGCGATCGACGCGTTCCTCCGTGCGCTGGGACGCGACCCCGAACGCGAGCCGGAGCTCGCCGGCACCCCCGAGCGCGTCGCGCGAGCCTGGGTGGACGAGCTCCTCGAGGGATACGGCGTGGACATCGACGCGCTGCTGTCCCAGAGCGTGTTCGCGGGGACGTCGGAGCTCGTCATCGTGCGCGAGATTCCCGTCGCGACCTTGTGCCCCCACCATCTGATGCCCTCGAGCGGGTTGGCCACGGTGGCCTTCGCGCCGGAGGAGCACTTGATCGGCGTCGGGACCGTCGCGCGTGTCGTCGAGGCGTTTGCGCACCGGCTCGCGATGCAGGAGCAGATCGGCGAGCGAGTGGTCGCTGCTCTCCAGAAGCACCTGGCCCCGCGCTGGACGGCGTGCCGCATGATCCTGAGCCACAGCTGCATGACCGCGCGCGGCGAGCGGTCGCACGGCGCGCGCGTCGAGACGCTCGCGCTGGCCGGGGGCGAAATCGACGAAGCGATCGTGTACGCCGCGGTCGGGGTGGGGCGGTGAGCGGAGAAGCGCGCCGCGCACGCCCGGGGCGCGCGTGAAATTCGTCGGCCGCGTCCCGCTGGCGCAGCTCGCCGGGGGGGCGATGGTGCGGCTGGTCTGGCCGCCGTTTCACGTCCTCGTCGCGATGGTGGACGGCGTGGCCTGCGCGATCGAGGACGCGTGCAACCACGCCGGCGCGAGCCTGAGCGACGGCGCGCGCCGCCGCGACTGCGTCGTGTGCCCGATGCACGGCTACGCCTTCGAGCTTTCGACCGGCCGACTGGTCGAGCCGCGCGGGCTCTGCGACGATCAGCGACGGCTGATCGCGCGCGTCGAGGGGCCGGAGGTCGTCGTCTGGGATCCGGGAGCAGGGCTCACGGTCGTCGGTCCCTGAACCCCGACACCGACACCTTGGTGTCACCTTCCGGACGGAAGCTCGGCCACAGAGCCACAAAAGAAAAGTGCCCGCGCAGAGGGGCCGGGGGGGCAGCCTCACTCCACACGGGCGCATTCATCCGTATGCAGTCGTCGCGCCATGTCAGACGATCACAAACTGCGGCCTCTTCGTGCATTCCGGCGCTCATCGGCAGTGCAAGGTTGAAAGGAAGCGCCACGCGTGTCTGCACGACCGCGCAAAACGCGGCGGGGGATCGCGCCGGCCACGCGCCCGAGCTTGCTACCATCAGCGCTTCGAGCACCTCAGCGAATACCGAGTGTGACCTGCAATCACGGTGGCGTCCACAGTGCGAGCGTCCGGACGCAGGGCCGCCGCCGCCACGGCTGCGAGCCCCTCCGCGGATGCGTCGGTCGAGCCGAGCACCCGCTCGATGCACGCGTGGTCGCGCGTCAGCCGCAGGCGGGCGAAGGTCGACTGAAGGGAAACCCCTACGCCGGCTGCGGCCCCGTGGACGCGCACTCCAGTGGCGTAAGGAACGTCCACGGACCAGCCGGTATCGTCCCCGGTGCAAAAGGACACCTCGCGATCCGACAAATCCGTCGGCGCCAGCGGCTCGGGGTCCGAGATCCCGCCCGACTCCAGGTCGATCCCGGCGACCCAGCGCGTAGTGGTCCCGCGCAGCGCGTCGGGTTGCCCGTCGACGAGGACGCCGACCGCGCGGCCGTCGGTGCGGCGGGCGAGACGCGCGGTCGCGCGGGTCTCGAGGGCGACGCGCGGCAGTCGCGCGATCTCGCAGGCGGCGCTCCCATCGACGAGCCACACGACCGTCGCCGCGAGCTCACCCGGGGACTGGCTCGTCGCGAAGTACCAGCGCCCCCCTGCGCGCGTCGCGCCCTCGACGTCGGGAAACGGATCGCCGCCTGGCCTCCGGACCTCGACCGGGGCCTTCTCCGATTCGAGCACCACGAGGTCGGCGGTTGGCGTGCCGAGCGTATGGCGGGCAACGAGCAACGCATGGTCCGCGTCGTCGCCGGGAGCGAGGACCCAGACGGTCGGGGGGCCGCCTCCTTGCCCGAGGGCACGGCGGGCGGTTTCCTGCGACGGCCACGGCGCCGCGACAGCGGCGCTCGTGCGCACGTCCGCGCCCCCGCCCCACGGCCATAGCCAACGGACTTCCCACCGCCCGAGCTGATCCCAGTCGCCGCTCTTCGGTCCCCACGCATAGAGGCACGCCAGCGGTGAGGGGACGCGCAGCGAGCGTTCGATCGCCCCGCTGGCCTCGGCCGGTGGGATGCCGCGATCGCTCGCCGGGAGCGCCGGCCCGAGGTGGCCGAGGCACTCCGGGAACTCGGACAGCGTGCCGTATCCGCTCGCGCTCGGGCCGAGCCGCGGCACGGGCCACGGACGGAACATCCAGGTGGGCGCAGGAGTGGGCGCTGCGGCGCGAAACGGCGATGCGGGCTTCGTCTCCGGCGGGCGCGCCGAAGCGCCCTGGCACTCGAGGTCGAGCGTCGGGACCACGCGCGGGCGAGGCGACCGGACCGGGACTTCGGCGGGCGGGGTGCTCTCGGCGGCTCCCCAGCCGACGCGCAGCCAGCCCGCCGCGATGCACCCGACCGGCCCGCACGCCCGCTCGCGCACCGACCGCGCCGGCGCGATCGGCTCGGGTACCTCGATGTCCTTCTTCCAGGTCATCCCCCCGTCGGTCGTCTCGAACCCTCGGCGCGATGCCGTCCACCCTAGTCCCCAGCGGCCCGACACGAGCGGCGCGCCGGCATCCCGGATGTACTCGCCGACGCGCACCACGCCGTCGGCGCGGACCTCGAGCCCCACGACGGTCCCCCCGCCGTCGACCCAGCCGCCGAGGACTCCCGGTCGCCGTTCCTCGAAGCCATCCATCCATGTCCCGAGCCGGAGCACCCGCGCCACCTCCGGTCGGAGCTGCGGCCACGCGATCTCGACGTCGGTCGCGCGCGCCCCGTCGAGCAGCGTCAGGCGAGCGCTCTCCAGATCGCCCCCTCGAGGCGGGCGTACGACGGCAACCCGACCATCGGACAGGACGACGAGGCGCGCGCGGTCGGCGCCCTCTCCGCGCAAGTGCGACTCGCTCCAGCCGCCGCCCGGAACGAACAGGCAATACGCCTGGTCGGCCGTCGCATCGCGGGCGTCGGCCCTTCCTTGGGCGGGTGTCGGGCTGGCCGCCGGCTCCGTCGTCGGGTCGCAAGGGCCCCGTACGGCGAGCGCGCCGTTGCCCGAAGCGAGCACCTCTCGCGGCGAGTCCCACCGCCGCATCTCCGCCAGCCGGCCGGAGCTCGCGTCCCAGCCGTAGAGCACCGTCTTGCCTCGCGTCTCTCCGCAGACGAAGCCGAACGCGCCGGGGTCGGCGGGCCGGGCCAGCGCGAGCGGGTGGCAGCGCGCCGGCTTCAGTGGAAACGCGTCGGCCGCCGACTCCACGATCGCGCCGTCGGCGAGGCGGACTCGCGCGAGCGCGCCGTCGCGCGCGACGAGCGCCGTGCCGTCGACGAGCGGCCATCCGTCCTCGATCGCGGCGACGAGCGGGCGTGCGCCGAACGCGCGAGCGAGTGGGTCCGCCGGGGGCGAGGGTGCGTCTCCCTGCGGCTCGGTGCCCGGCGTCGCCGCCAGTCGTCCCGTTTGACCGTCGGGGCGCACCTCCCACCAGGCGGCCTGGCGATTCTCGTCGGTCCCCCCGACGGCAAGCGAACCGTCGAGCGCGACGACGTCGTTCGGATCGATGGGCAGCGCGAGGGGTCGCCACGTCGATCCGGCATCGAGCGTCACGAGGGCTCCGCGCAAGTCGGCGATCGCGACGGCGCGCCACGCGTCGAGGGCCGCCAGGCGGCAGACGCTCGGCGAGGCCGGGAGCGGTCCGAGGTCGGTGATCGCCCCGGTCCGGGGATCGAGCGCCGTGAGCGCGCCCGTCGTCGATCGGACGTAGGCGCGGTCCAGACCGACGAGGACCTGGGCGATGGGCGTGATCGACGCAAAGGCGGGCGACGCTTGTTCGAGCCAGCTCGGCGCCCGCCAGAGCGTCTTGCCCATGGCGAAGAAGAAGCCGCCTCCCATTCGCTCGGGCAGCTCGACGACGCTGGTCGGTGTCGACGGGAAGCGGTCGGTCGCGGCATAGATGGGCCCCTCCGGCGATGCCGTGACGCGGAGGCCCGACACGATCGCGCGCCCCCCGCGTCCGGGTTCGTGGCCGTAGAGGCTGGCTTCGTCGAGGTTCTCGGGGAACAGGCGCGCCGGGCGCACGGTGACATCGTCGGGAGCCCGCAGCCCGAGCGCACGCAACCCCCCTGGACGCGCGCCGGTCGCCGACGCGAGCCTGCCGGCGCAGGCGGACTGCTGCGTGAGCATCGCGCCCACCGCGAGCGCCGCGACCGCGGCGGCAGCACGGCGCAGGCGAGGGGAGACGCTCATCCGGAGATGGTAGCAGCAGGCGGCGTGCCGCCGGTTCCGGTGGCCCCTGGAGGTCGCTACGAGAGGATCTCGCGCACACCCTCGACGAGGCGGTCGATCTCCCCCGTCGTGTTGAACACGTGAGCGCTCGCGCGCACCGTGCCGTCGAGGTGGGCTCGCGCGTGGAGGACGTGCGTGCAGTGGAAGCCGCCGGAGACGCACACGCCGAACATGTCGCACAGAGCGCGCGCGACGTTCTCCTGGGTCATTCCCGGCGCGTCGACGACGAACGTCGCGAGGGCGATGCGCTGCTCGGGAGCCGCCTCGGCGGCGAGCACGCGAACCCCGGGGAGCTCGCGCAGCCGGCCCACGAGGTAGCGCGCGAGGCGAACGTCGTGCTCCCGGATCGCCTGCATCCCGATGGCGCGCATCCACCGGATCGCCGCGCCGAAGCCGATGGTCGCCTCGATGGCCGGCGTCCCCGCCTCGAACCGAAAGGGTACCTCGCGCGGGACGAAGCCGCTGCGGCTCGCGCCGACTACGTCTTCGTTCATCGCGACCATGCCGCCGCCCACCTGGTACAGCGGAAACTCGCGGAGCCGCTCGCGTTTCGCGTAGAGCAAACCCACCCCGCTCGGGCCGAAAGCCTTGTGCGAGCTCGCCGCGAGGAAGTCGACGTCGAGGGCTCGCACGTCGATGGGGAGATGCGACAGCGACTGCGCGGCGTCGAGCAGCACCGGCACGCCGCGCGCGTGGGCCGTCCGCACGACCTCCGCCACGGGCGCCACGCACCCGGTGACGTTCGAGACGTGGCCGATGGCGACCAGGCGCGTCCGCGGCGTCAGCAGGGACGCGAGCGTGTCCCACTGCGGGACGCCGTCCGGGTCGATGCTCATCGGCACCGGCTTCGCGCGGACGCGCCAGGGCAGCCAGTTGGCGTGGTGCTCGCTCGCGGGAAAGACGACCTCGTCGTCCGGGCTGAGCGACAGCGCGTGCGCGAGGAGGTTGATCGCCTCGGTGGTCCCGCGCACGAAGACGATCTCGTCGGGCGCGGCGCCGACGAGGCCCGCCGCCTCGAGGCGAGCCGCGTCGTAGAGCTGCGTGGCTTCCTGGCCGAGCGCGTGGACGCCGCGGTGCACGTTCGCCGTGCATCGCTCGTAGTAGTCGACGACCGCCTGGATGACGCGCCGTGGTTTGGGCGTCGTAGAGGCGCTGTCGAGGAAGGCGATCGGCTGCCCCTCGAGCTCGCGCGCGAGCATCGGGAACTCGGGACGAAGTCGGTTCGCGAGCGCGTCGATGATCTCGGAGTCGGACGTCACGACGCGTTCCCCGCGCCGGTCTCGAAGAGGCGCTCGGGCTCGATGGGGAAGTGTCGCTTGCTGACGCGGAACTTGCCGCTCGGCTCGATGGGGATGGCCGTGGTCGCGCGCGTCGCGAGTCCCATTCCGGCGAAGAGGGGACCGAGCTTCGCGCCGACTTCGTCGACGACGGCCGCGGCGTCACCGTCGGCGACGACGTCGATCTCGACGTCGCCGGGCGTCCGCTGGTTGGCTTGCCAGAGGCGCACGCCCGGCGTCGACGCGATCGCGCGGTCCATCGCGCCGGCTGTGACGAGCGCTCCGTCGGGTCGGATGATGGCGTCGTCCATGCGGCCCTCCACGCTGCGGAGCGGGGCCACGGTCGTCCAGCGGCGAGGCGCGGCGGGATCCACCTGAACGAGGTCGCCCAAGACGAAGCGCACGAGCGGCATCGCCACGCGGTCGAGAGACGTCGCGACGACGAGGGCGACGTCCTTCGCGCCGGGCGTCGGTACGCGCGCCGGCAGGAGCTCGACGTGCGTCGTGAAGGGACAATGATGCAATAGGCCGTCCTCGCCTTGCATGTAGAGGACACCGATCTCGCTTGCGCCGTAGAGCTGCAGGACCTCTCCGGAGAACGCGCTGCGGATCGAACGCAGGTAGGCTTGCGTCGCGAAGGCATACGTCAGCTGGATGAAGCCGCGCACGTCGAGGGTCCGGCCGCGGTCGTGGGCGAAGCGCGCGAGGAGCGCGAGATACAGCGGGTCGCTCTCCATGCCCACGGTTCGATGGTGTGTGAGCTCGTCGAGCATTCGTGTCTGCTCGTCCGCAGTCCAGAAGAGCGGATCGGGGCGCTGGTTGAGGAAGAGCAGCTCGTCGAGGACGCGCTCCTCGTAAGGGAGGTCCCCGACGTGGCAGGTGCCGAGTCCGCACGCCGGCGATGTGAGGATCGCCTCGCGGTACTCACCCTGCGCGCCGTCCATGGCCGCGGCGACCCGCGGGTGGGTGCGCATCGCGCGGCGCTCCTGGCGCATCCACCAGCCGGCGTCCCAGAGGACGCGCAGCCGCTCGCCGGTGGAGCCGCTCGTCTCGACGAGCTCGAGCGCTCCCGACGCGAGCTCCGCGCGCGTGTCGCGCCCGGCCGGGACCCATTCTTTGGGCAGGGTGGACCGAAGGTCCTTCTTGCGCAGAAGCGGCAGGCGGCCGAGAGCGCCGGAGAGCGGCTCTGTCCCCGCTGCGCCGGGGAGGCTGGCTCCACGCTTGCGGTAGAACGGGATGTCGCGGAGGGCTCGCGCGATCGCGGCGGCGGTACGAAGCTCGTGTTCGGGGTCGGGTCTGGGCTGGTCGGGGCTTAGCGGTTGCCAGCTGTCCGCCGCGGCCGTGGGCAGTGCCGACATCCCTCTCCTCTAGCATGACTGGGCGGTTCAGAGCCCGCCGAGGACGCGCAGCGAGCCGCTGACGACGCCGTATCCGGCATCGGTCCTCAGCGCTCTCCATACGTCCTTCGGCGTCATCGACCCCTCGAGGAGGGCACGGTACGCACTCACGATGCGCGCGACGTCGCTCGCCGACTCGCGAACGAGCTCGATACGAAAGCGACGGACGCCGCACTCCCGCAGGCGCGGGACCACGCCCGCCGCGCTCTGCGCCGCCGCGTGAAACACCGTGTTGCGGCAGCCGACGTCGGCCTCGACCGGGTGCTCCATTCCGGCGCGGTCGCGCAGGCTGACGCGGTGCCGATCGCAAGGCCGGCCGCAGCTCCTGTAGTCGTGCCCGTCGCCGAGGAGCGCGGCGATCGCGCAGTGCTCCATGTGGAAGAGCGCCATCGGGTGGTGGACGACGACCTCGGCCCAAGGACCGAACGGCGTCGCGCACAGGGCCGTGAGCTGCGCGGCGTCGAGGTCGAAGGACGGCGTGAAGGCGGAGAGTCCTCGGGCGAGAACCTCCGCGGCGGCCAGGCGGTTGGTGACGTTCAGCGAGAAATCGCCGATGGCCTCGAGGGACCGGTCTTGCGCTCGGCCCTCACGGCAGGTCTCCGGCTGTGCCGCAGCGCGGTCCAAATCTGCGAGCGCGCCGAGCGAGCGAACGAGGAGCGCGTCCGGCGAGAGGCCACGGAGGTAGGCGTCGATCTTGTGCTCGCCGGGCTTGCGGATGCGCGGGGGTGCGAGCGCAACGCGCAGCGCGGGAAGACGCGCTCTGAGGCTGCGAAGCGCGTTGCCGGTCCCGGTGAGCTCGAGGAAATCCAGGACGACGCCGTCGGCGCCGGCGTCGGCCGCCGCGTGCGCTTGCTCCTCGGTACGGCAGAGGACGAAGAGCCCTCCCGCCGGGGGTGGACCCTGGGGCGGCCCGGCGGCGGCGACCAGCGCGGCGTGGGTCGTGCCGGCCGTCGGATGCGCGCGGTGCAGCGAAGGGCCCAGCGCGTCGACGAGCGCGCGGCGCGCGCGGTTGATCGACGACAGCGGCAGCATCGCGTCCGCTGGGAGGTCCACGATGAGCTCGCCCAGGACGAACGGTGTCTCGCCCAGGCGCCCGATCTTGTCGCGCAGGCCCTCGGCCGTCGCGGGAGCGCTGCGCGCGCGCTCGACCGGCGCGTCGGCGACCACACGCGCCCTTTGCCCGCGCGCGCTCGCCGCCTCGAGGACGAAGGGCTCGCCGGTTCGGCCGCTGACGCGCACGTCGAGGCGCGTGCGATTCGGCTCGCGGTCGAGGCGCGTCGCGATCGCCCGCTCGTTGGCGGGGTCGCTCGTCTTGAACACGCGCCGCCCGGCGGCCGCCGTGGAGACCGCCTTGTCGGGGCCGAGCCATAGCCATAGGACGCCAGGGTTCCGCGCGTCCGGCTGCTCGACTTCCCAGATGCGCCCTCCCACCTCACCGGCGCCGCCCCACCGTCCCTCGACGAGCACGCCGTCGCCACGCGCGACGGAAGCCCCGCCCGGTTCGCCGGGAGTCGCCTCGCCGCTCGCGCGCACGACGACCCACTCGCGGCCGCGGGCGCGGCGGACACCCTCGCACGACCCGAGGAGCAGTCCGCGGTTGTCGCAGCCGCGGCCGTCGACCAGGCGCTGGTGATCGACGCCGGCGAGGAAGCCCGGTCCGGAGCCGCGCGAGTACGTCTGCAGCGCCCGCGCGCGCAGTTCGGAGTTTCGACCACGCTCCGGCGGAGCCGGAGACGTGCCGTCCGAGTTTCGGCCGCAACAGCCGTCGACCGCCGCCCGATAAAGGGCGGTCGTGGCCGCGACGTAGTCGGGGCCTTTGAGGCGACCTTCGATCTTGAGGGCGCTCACCCCCAGCTCGACGAGGCGCGGGACGTGGGCGCTCGCCTCGAGGTCCTCCGGAGAAAGGAGGTAGGCGCGGTCGCCGAGTTCGCGAAGGACGCCGTCGACGACGAGCTCGTAGGGCAGGCGGCACGCTTGCGCGCACGCGCCGCGGTTGGCGCTGCGGCCGCCGAGGGCCTCGCTGGTCAAGCACTGGCCCGAGTACGAGACGCAGAGCGCGCCGTGCACGAAGACCTCCAGCTCGGCGTCCGTCTCGGCGCGGATGGCGGCGATCTCGTCGAGCGAGAGCTCCCGGGCGAGGATGACGCGCGACGCGCCGAGCGAGCGGGCAAGCTCGACCGAGGCGGCATCGGTGCAGGTCATCTGCGTCGACGCGTGCACGGGCAGATCCGGCGCGATCGCGGCGGCCAGGCGCGCGACGCCGAGGTCCTGCACGATGACCGCGTCCACGCCGGCCTCGGCGCAGGCGCGGACGGCGCCCTCGAGCGGCGCGAGTTCGTCGTCGAAGACGAGCGTGTTCAGCGCGACGTACCCGCGGACGCCGTGCGTATGGAGATCGCGCATCGTCGCGGTGAGGTCCGCGGCGTCGAAGTTCGTGGCGCGAGCGCGCGCGTTGAAGCCGGCCAGGCCGAAGTAGACGGCGTCGGCTCCGGCGCGCACGGCGGCGCGCATCGCCGCGGCGTCGCCGGCGGGCGCGAGCACCTCGGGCCGCATCACGCGGCGCTCGCGAGCGAGGATCCTGTGGCGGGCACGGAGCGGCCCCTCAGCGCGGCGCCTGGGGGTGGCTGCCCAGACGCTTGGCGATGTGGAAGCCCATCTCGAGCGCCTGGCGGTAGTTGAGGCGCGGGTCGCATGCGGTCGCGTAGTTCCTGTCGAGGTCCGCAAGAGTGATGCCCGCGGCTCCGCCGATGCACTCGGTCACGTCCTCGCCCGTCAGCTCGAAGTGGACGCCGCCGAGGAACGTCCCGCAAGCCTCGTGCACGTCGAACGTCGTCTCCACCTCGCGCAGGACGTCGTCGAAGTCGCGCGTCTTGATGCCCGAGGGGGCCTGCTGCGTGTTGCCGTGCATCGGGTCGCAGACCCACAGGACAGTGCGCCCCGCGCGCTTGACCACCTCGACGAGCCCGGGCAGGACGTCGGCGACGCGGGTCGCGCCCATCCGCGTGATGAGGGCGAGCTTGCCGGCCTCGTTGTGGGGGTTGAGGGCGTCGATCAGGCGAAGCACCTGGTCGGCGGTGACGCTCGGACCGAGCTTGATGCCGATGGGATTCTGGATCCCGCGGAAGTACTCGACGTGCGCGCCGTCGACGGCGCGCGTGCGCTCGCCGATCCACGGAAAATGCGTGGTCAGGTTGTACCAGCCGGCGCGCCGGGGCACTTCGCGCGTCTGCGAGGATTCGTAGTGCAGGTTGAGCCCCTCGTGGCTCGTGTAGAAGTCGACCCGTGTGAGCTCCTCGACGGTGCTCTCGCCGAGCGCCTCCATGAACCGCAGGGCCTCGGCCAGCTGGCGGGTGGTGCGCTCGTACTCCTGGCGCAGCGAGTCGGGACCGCGTGCTTGCCGGAAGAAGGAGAGCTCCCACTGCTCGGGGTGGTGCACATCGGCAAACCCCCCCGCGGAGAGCGACCGGATGAAGTTGAGGGTCATCGCCGCGTAGCTGTAAGCGATGACCATGTTGTCCGGGTCCGGGCGGCGGCTCGCCTCGCTGAAATCGGCGCGGTTGACCATGTCGCCGAAGTAGCTCGGCCAGGCGACGCCCTCGCGCGACTCGACGGCTTTGGTGCGTGGCTTCGCGTATTGCCCGGCCAGGCGACCGACGCGGATGACCGACCGCTTGCCCTCGTGGATCATCACGAGGGACATCTGGAGCAGGATCTTCAGCTTGTTCGTGAGGATGGCGGAGCGACAGTCGGCGAGCGTCTCGGCGCAGTCGCCGCCCTGCAGGAGAAAGCGCTTCCCCTGCTGCGCCTCCGCGAGGAGAGCCTTGAGGCGTTCGATCTCCCACGATGTGACAAGCGGCGGGAGGTCCCGCAGCCGCGCGCACGCGCCCTCGAGCGCGGACGCGTCGTCGTAGGCGATCGCTTGCGCATCGACCTTGGTCTTCCACGAGTCCGGGTTCCAGAGCGACGACGGGATCACGGCCGGGACGATTTAGCATGGGCACGCGGTCGCGCTCGCGTGCGCGACGCCGCTGCTCTAGTTTTTCGGCGATAGCGCATGCGTGCGGCGGCTCTCGTCCTCGCCTTTGCCCTTGTAGGCGGGCCGTGCGCCCGGTCTACCGAGTCGCCCGTGGGATCGCGCACCCGTCCCGCGCTGACTGTGTCCGCCCCGGTCGCGACCGCCTCCGCGCCGCCGGACGCCGGCGACACGCGCGCCGGTCGCGACCGGCCGTACGGCCTTCACGTGCCGGCGCACGCCGACGGGCGCCTGCCGCTCGTCCTCTTTTTTCATGGGTACGGCTCGTCCGGCGCGTCCAGCGCGCGGGCCTACGACCTCGAGGAGTTCGCCGACGCGCACGGGTTCGTGCTCGCCTTTCCGGACGGAACCATCGATTCACGCGGGAGGCGCTTCTGGAACGCGACGGACGCGTGCTGCGACTTCGACCGCCGAGGCGTCGACGACGTCGCCTATGTGGGGAACGTCATTGACGAGATCTCGGCGCGGATCCCCATCGACGCGAAGCGGGTGTACGCCATCGGGCACTCGAACGGAGGGTTTCTCGCCCAGAGGCTCGCGTGCGATCTCGCGCCCCGCATCGCGGCTACGGTGAGCCTAGCCGGCGCAGGGTGGAAGGACCGCGATCGCTGCAGGCCGACCCAGCCGGTCAGCGTTCTCGAGATTGCCGGGGACGCGGACGACGTCATCCGACCGCAAGGCGGTCGGGTCTTCGATCTCCCGGTACCCGAGTATCCGCCCGTGCGGGAGACCGTTGCCGCATGGGCCGCTCGGGACGGCTGCCTGGGTCCGCCGGTCCGCGCTGGCGCTTCCATCGACCTCGACGCTCGCGTGCCCGGCGCGGAGACGACCCCTCTCGCCTACCGGTGCCCGCGGGGGATTGCGGTCGAGCTCTGGACGGTCGCCGGCGGCTCGCACATTTTCGCCCTTTCACGGCCCGGTCTCGAGAGCATCTGGCGCTGGATGTCGGCTCGAGCGCGGCCCTAACGCTTCAGCCAATCACTGAACATACGAAGCACTGTCTCCCGTGTGCCACACCCCATTGCTTGACCCTCCGCGCGGGTCCGGTTATTCGATGCCTCGAGACGTGAGGAGCCCCGTATGCAACCCCGCCCCGCCTCGTGCGGCGTTCCGCCCAGGCTCGGCAAGCCAGGGGGCCCCAAGGAAGACCGAATGGGCAGTCGATTGACGTGGCCACAGATTTGTCGAAGCGACGAGTTCCGAGGGCGGTGGGTGGCCCTCGACGACTGCATCTACGACCCGCGCACGGCGCAGCCCACCGAGGGTACGGTCGTGGATGCAGACGAGGACCTGGTGGCGCTCTGCAGCCGCATGCAGGCGACCGACAGCAAGCACTGCGCAATTCTCTATTGCGACGCGCGCGGCGGGCACGAGGAGTCTGCGCCGCGCTCTGCCCGTCCCTCGCAGAATCCTCCTCGGCCGCGCGCGTACCACTGAGGGGCACGTCGCGTAGCGCGGGCGCCTCTCGGCCCCGCCCGAGAGCGCTAATGTCAGCGCCAGGGCCCCGGTTCCGTCATTTGACGACGGGCCTGAGGATGGCCTTGCCGTCTTTGACTGCCACCTCGAAGTCGACCACGGCTCGGCCGTGCTTTTCCTGGATCCGCGCCTGCGAGTCGCGGAGCGTCTTGGCGACCGCGTCGTACGTGAGGGACGCGGTCGACTCGTTCTGCCGGCGCTTGGCCTCCACGTACTGCGTGTAGAGCTCGCGGACTCGTGGTTCGGGGAGGCCGGGGTCGCGCGTCGCATCGGCAGGCGCGCGCGGCTCGACAGGCTCGGCGGCCCCGCGGAGACGTGGTGACGAAGGGGCAGGCGGTGGGGCGGCCCGTTCTGCGCGTGGCGCGGAGGGGGGC
>CALKVG010000348.1 GCA_937998045.1 uncultured Myxococcales bacterium | reverse complement strand
CGGCGGAGGGACGGGCGCCGGCGTCATGTTCGGGTCGGGCACGTTGAACACGGGGTGGGGTCCCGGCACGGGCGGCGGATTCGGCTCCGGCGCGGGCGGCGCCGGCGGTCGCGGAAGCGGCGGCTTCGGAGGTGGCGGCACCGGCGGAGGGACGGGAGGAGGCTCGGGGAACGGCAACGGGCCGGGTGAGCACGGGGTTCAAGGCGTCGCGGGCGCCGGGATCAGTCACGGGGGGTTGAGCCCGGACCAGATCCGTCGCGTCGTCGTCGCGCACCAGGGGGCGCTCCGCGCGTGCTACGAACTCGAGGAGCAGAAGGACCCGACCCTCAAGGGAGGAGTCACCGCGTCATGGACCATCGACCCGAGCGGCGCGGTCACCAGCGCGACGATCGCGAGCTCGACGATCCACAACGCGCGCGTCGAGGGTTGCGTCCTCCGGCAAGTGCGCACGTGGCATTTTCCTTCGAGCGACAGTCCTTCGCAGCCGATGTTTCCGTTCACCTTCGGCATCGGACATTAGAGGAAGGTCAACGAGCGGGGCGGCCCACGAAGCCGTGCGAGCCGCCGCTGGAGTCCAGATAGGCGCCGACGATCTGGCCTTGCGCGTCGATCGAGTAGATCTGAGTGCCGTTCGCCCCGGACAGGTTGACGTCGATGCTCGTATAGCTGCCCTGCTGCAAAAGGAAACCGTGGAGGGCGGAGCTTTTGTCCAGATAGAACCCCGCGATTTGGCCGGCGTCGCTGATTTGCTGGGCGGCCGTGAACGTGGCGCTGAACGACGGCGGCACGTCGAGGGTCGTGTAGACGCCCTTGCTCAGCAGGAACCCGTGACGGGCTCCACTGCTGTCCACGAATGTGCCTACGACGTCCCCCGAGCCGTTGATTCCTTCCGCTGAGGTCCCGTGCGGTCCGACGGAGCCCGGGGCATCGAGCTTCGCCGTGAAGGCGCCGTCCTTCCAGATGAATCCGTGGTGAGTGTTCGCGAGGGTGTCCTCGTAGAATCCAACCACCTGACCTTGGGCGTTCAGCGATTGGGCGTGTGCGTCGACGGAGTGCGCATCGGGAGCGCCGAGATTCGTGGAGGCACCCTTGCCCAAGAAATAGGGGTGATTGTGGCCGTCGGCGTCCTGCCAGTTCCCAACGAGCTGGCCGCCCGCGTTGATGCCGTTGACCTGCGAAGAGACCGCCCGGTCCACACCCGGCGGGACGACCGTGCGGAACCTGCCGCCTGCCCACAGGAAGCCGTGCGAGGCGCCGGACGAATCCGTGAAGTCGCCCGCGAGCGCGTTCGGGCCGATGCCGTTGACCTCGGACCCGAACGTTCCGTCGTCGATCCTCGTGAAGACGAACGTGCTCGCCGCCAACCCGGAAGCGCTCTCGTCCGACGCACGGTCGGTCGTGTCGCCATGCGGCGCCTCGGAGCAACCGATGGCGATCGTGGCAACCCACGCGCCGAGCACACGTCGAACAACCATCGCCCTTGTCCCTTTGCGGACGCCGTGTTGCGAACGCCGTGCTAGGCGTCGGCCGGTAGAGCGAACCGCGTCGGTCGCGCCGTGCGGTCGAACGCGATCCCTCCCCTGCATTACCCTGCACCCGCACGCCATGCGCCCCCTGCTTCTCTCCGCCCTTCCGCTCGCGCTCTCCGCGTGCGCCGCGCCCGCGAGGGCGCCGCTTCCGTCGCCGACTTCCGCCTCACCGCCGCCCGTCGCCTCGAGCGCGCCCCCGAGCGTACGGGACGCTGTCGAGCCGAAAGCCGACCTCGACCTCCTGCGCGCGCTCGCCCAGACCCGCGGATATCACCTGGGCACGCCGGCGCACGCGACGGTCACCGCCGACGGAACAGCGGTGCTGTTCCTTCGATCGGCGCCCCGCGACCCCAAGCAGTCGCTCTACGAGATGGACGTCCGCACCGGCGACGTCCGCCTGCTCGCGTCTCCCGAGGCGGTCCTCAAGGGTCCCGAGTCGCTGTCGCCCGAGGAGCGCGTCCGTCGCGAGCGCATGCGCGTGCGCGCCACGGGGTTCACTTCGCTCGAGCTGTCTCACGACGGCGCGCGCGCGCTGGTCACGCTGTCGGGCAGGCTCTTCGTGGTCGACCGCACCACCGGGAAGGCAGGCGAGCTGCCCAGCGGCCCGGGTGCCGCGATCGACCCCCACTTCTCGCCCGACAGCGCGCGCGTGGCCTACGTCCGCGACGACGACGTGTTCACCATCGCGGTCGCCGGCGGCCGCGAGGTGCGCGTCACCCGCGGCGGCAGCGAGAAGCTCACGCACGGCCTCGCCGAGTTCGTCGCCGAGGAGGAGCTCGATCGCACGCGCGGCTTCTGGTGGTCGCCGGACGGCGGTCGTGTGCTCTATGAGGAGGCGGACACGAAGGACGTCGACGTCCTCTCGATCGCCGATTCGTTTCGTCCCGACCAGGCGCCGCAGCGCATCCCCTACCCGCGGCCGGGGCATGCCAACGCGACCCTCCGCTTCGGCATCGTCCCCGCTGGGGGCGGACCCACGACGTGGGTGCAATGGGAGCGGGCGCGCTTCCCCTACGTGGCGCAGGCGTCGTGGCCGGAGGGCGGCCCGCCCCTGCTCTTCGTGCTCGACCGCCTGCAGGACGTGGGGCAGCTCCTCGCGGTGGACGTGGCGACCGGCAAGACGAAGGTGCTCGTCGAGGAGCGCGACGCCACGTGGGTGAACGTCGATCCGTCGGTGCCCTGCTGGTTGCGCGACGGAAGCGGCTTCCTCTGGTCCTTCGAGCGCGGAGGCGACTGGCAGCTCGAGCTGCGCGACGCCGCCGGCGCGCCGGTGCGCAACCTGCTTCCCCCCGGGTTCGGCTACGTGAGCGTCGCGGACGTCAACGAGAAGGCGCGCACGGCGGTCGTCGTGGGTAGCGACGATCCGACCCAGGCCGCGGCGTGGGTGGTCTCCCTCGACGGCGCGGCGGCGCCGGTCCGGCTGGGCCAGGGAGCGGGCGTCGCGTCCGTTCGCTTCGGGCGGTCGCACGATCGCTACGTGAGCGCGGAGACGTCGCTCACGGCGGCGCCTCGCTGGCTCGTGCGGTCGATCGACGGTACGGTCGCCCGCGATATTCCCGCGACGGCCGAGGCGCCGCCGACGTTGCCCGCCGTCGAGCTCACGGAGGTCGGACCGGAGCGTGTCCGGGTCGCCGTCGTTCGACCGCACGGCTTCCGCGCGGGTCTGCGCTACCCGGTGATCGACGCCGCGTACGGGGGACCCGGCGTGACGGTGGTCCAGCAGAGTGCGCTGTCCTACGTGCGCGCGCAGTGGATGGCCGACGCGACCCAGGCGGTGGTCGTCTCGATCGACGCCCGCGGGACGCCGCGGCGCGGCCACGACTGGGAGCGAGCGCTCTTTCACAAACTGGGCTCCGTGCCGCTCGAGGGGCACATCGTGGCGCTCGAAGCGCTCGGCGCGAAGTATCCGGAGCTCGACCTCTCGCGCGTCGGCGTGTTCGGCTGGTCGTTCGGCGGGTACTTCTCCGCGCTCGCGGTCCTGGCCCGGCCGGACGTCTACAAGGTGGGCGTCGCCGGCGCGCCCCCTGCGGACTGGCGCGACTACGACACGGCATACACGGAGCGTTACCTCGGTTTGCCCGATGACAACCCGAAGGCCTATAGCGACGCCTCGCTCCTCGGCTACGCGCGCAAGCCCGGCCCGTCGAGGCCGCTCCTCATCGTGCACGGCACCGCCGACGACAACGTCTGGTTTTTCAACAGCGTGAAGCTCGCCGACGCCCTCGAACGAGGGGGCCGCTCCTTTTCGCTGATGCCGCTCGCCGGCACGACGCACATGCTGCTCGACCCCGACCTCAGCGAAACCGTTTGGCTCCGCACCGCCCGCACTCTCCGCGACGTCCTCGGCCCCCCGTCCTCTTAACTGGCTCGGCCGTTTTTCACTACTTGCGAGGCAGCGCCTTCGCGCCTGCGGTCCCGCCGCACTGGCCGTTCGCAGGCCGCGAGTCGTCGGGGCAGATGTTCGCGCACTGGCCGGTGACGGAGTCGACGAGCTGGTCTTCCGGGCAGTCGTCGTCCGTGAGGGCGTTCGGGTCGGTCGGCGGCGGCGCGACCGGGGCGCTCGAGTCGGCCACGACGACCTTGTACGCGTGCTTGATGAAGCCGCGGACCATCGCCTCCGAGATGTACGCGTACCCGCCGTCTCCCCAGCTCGACCCCCAGCTGTTGTGCACCAGGAACTGGCGCTGGCCGTTCTTGTGGCGGTAACCGGCGAAGAGGACCGCGTGCCCGCCGTCGATCGACCCGGCATTCCAGTCGGGGATGGTGTCCCCCTGCGGCTCCAGCCAGCTCTGGCCGATGTTCATCGAGAACCACACGTCGGCGCCCGTCGCCAGCATCGCCGCGATCGTGTCGGGGTCGCTCTTGATCTCGTCGTACTCGGTGACCTTCCAGTGCCCCCTGGAGTCCGAATCTTTGATTTTCGCCTGGAGCTGCGAGTCCACGCGCGCGCTGCCGGGAACGACGGGCGGCAGGTACGGCCCGCAGTCGCCGTCGCCGCTCTGGTCGAGCTCGCAGGCGACGCGCTCGTCGTACGGCCAGATATCCCACGTCGCGACTGACTTGTTCACGTTGCCGTCGCCGGCGTTCCCCATCACGGGAATGCCGTAGTGCGACCACAAGTGCAGGCTGGACATCGTGTCCTTCTTGTTCTGCCGGCGAATCCCGTTGTCCATGGCGCTCGACAGCGAGAAGGCGGTGCACGCGCCGACCTGGCCCTGGTCCTTGACGGGCCCCTCGGTGCCGTCGTTGCGATGGTCGATCGAATCGGGCAGGGACGACGAGAGGCCGCCGAGGTTGAGGTGCAGCGCGTCCGGGTTGTCGACTTTGAGCAGGCCTTTCACGAGCAGCGTCAGCTTCCGCGGCGAGAACGGCTTGGCCGAGGCGACGGGCGCGTGCAGGTTGCAGTCGAGGTGGATCCAGTGGCCGCTGCCCGGCGGCGTTTCGCGCGGTCCGCACTTGCGGTTCGGGCGGAGGGCGAGTTTCAGCGCCGGGAGGTTGAGATGGGCGACCGTGGTGTTCGGCGCCGGCGGCGGATGAACGATGCGTCCAAAGCGAACGACGA
>CALKVG010000347.1 GCA_937998045.1 uncultured Myxococcales bacterium | reverse complement strand
CTCCTGGCCTTCGCCCTGCCCCTCCTGTCCGCCCCCGGAGCCGCCCTGCCCGCGCGCCATCCGGCCGAACCGCTTCAGGCGGACGATCTGCCCCTTGCCGCCCTGTCCCTGCTGACGGAGAAGCTCGCGCATCTCCTGGAGCTTCTGGCGCAGCTGCTCTTTCTCCTGCTGCGTCATCTGCTGCTGCTCCATGTGGTTGATGTCCTCGGCACCCTGGTCGAGGTCCTGCGCGCTCAGGCCGAGGTCCTTCATCAAGTCCTCGGCAGCCTGCTGGAGCTCGCGGTCGAGTCGGTCGAGCTGACGCCCGGCGTTCTTCTGCTCGTCGAGGCTGCGGTCCAGCCGGTCGAGCTCGCGCTCCTTCTTCTCGAGGAGGCTGCGCTCCTCGTCCGAGCCGCCGTCCCCCATCTTCTGCTTGGCCTTCAGGATCTCGTCCGCGAGCTCCTGGCGCCTCTGCTCGATCTCCTGGCGGCGCTTCTCGGCGTCCGCGGCGGCCTTCTTCAAAGCCTCGCGCATCTGCTCGATCTTCGCCTTGTCGATCTTGCCACCCTGCTCGCGGAGCTTCTTCGCGAGGTCGTGCATGGCGTCCCGCGCCTGGTCGAGCCGCGCCTCCGAGAGCGCCTCACCCGCCGGCTTGGTGAGCTCCGCCTTCTTCATCTCGTCGCCGATCTTCTCGAGCTCCTGCTCGAGCGCCTTGCGGTCGGCTTCGCTCCCGGTGAGAAGCTTGTCCTCGAGCTTCTCCATCTGGCGGAAGGCCTCGGTGCGGTCGAGGCGCTTGTTGGCGATGTCGTTGACGAGCTTGTTGAATTCCTCGATCGCAGCCTTCGTGTCGTCGCTCGTGTCCCTTTGCTGGAGCCGGGTAAGGAAGTCCTTCACGTCGTCCAGATCGTCCGGAGCCATCTCGACCGGGTCGATCGTCTTTGCGTGAGCGATCGGGACGTGGTGACGCACTTCGAAGAGAAGGAGGGCGCAGAACGCGCCGCCGAGAGCGACGACGCCTGCCACCGACCGAGGGGCGTGGAGAGGGACTGCGAGCGCCGGCTGCGTGCGCGGGGCCGCTTCGACGGCATCTTCGATCGCCGCCTGCATGAACGGCGTGCGGTCGGTGGGCGAGCGCTCGGCGAAGGCCAGCGCGCTTGCGAGCTTGTCGTGCAGACCGTGGAACCGGTCGAGGGCACGCGCCCCCGCCCGCTCTGGCAAGCGCCATACCCAGGCGACGATCGCGACGGCGATCGTGGAAGCGAGCGCGAGAGCGAGCCCGATCCGCGCCGGCGCCTCGCCCAAAAGCCCCACCTTGCGCAAAGCGACGACGACAATGGCGAAGACGAGGGCGCCACAAAGTCCGCGAGCGCCCACCTTGAGCATGCGGTCGAGCCTGAGGCGTCGCTCGGCGCGCTGCGCGAGCCGACGAATTCGCTCGATGCCTGCCTCTTGGCTGCTCATCAGGGATTGTGACGTTCGAGCCGATACAAAGTTCCCCCGCTCGGGGCTAGGACCCTACGAGTGTAGCAAACGTAGGACCGGTGACCGCGCTCCTCAAAGCTACGCTCGGGCCCCCGCAGGCATTCCGCCGGAGCCCGTGTCGTACCGTGAACGACGCCGGCGAAAAGGCCACGAGACGCCACGACGCAAAGCCCGCCAGGAGTAGGGTTTCAGGTTGCACGGGTTGCGGCCTGGTAGTTCGCGCTGCGCTCGCCTGCAGCCCAGGGGTGGGCGGTGCTACGGTGGCAAGCATGCGGACAACCATCCGAGTTTCTGCGCTTTTCTTCGGCGTTGCTGCGGCCCTCGTCGCGCACGACGCTCACGCCCTCGGGCCGCTCGACCTCGAGATCGGCGTGAAGGCCGGCGCCGGTTCGACTCCGGGCGGAGGCAGTGGTCCGAACCCGCTCGGCTTCGGCCTGGGCGGCCGCGCCGGGGTCTCCATCATCGGCCTGTACGGCGGGCTCTCGATCGTCAACTACTTCGGCGCAAGCACGACGCTCTCCCCGGGCATCTCGGCGTCGGCTCACGCCCTCATGTACGGCGTCGAAGGCGGCTACGGCTCGAAGTTCGGGCCGCTGACGTTTCGCACCCAGATTGGTGTGGGCAACTATTCGGAGACGGTCAACGTGACCGTCAGCGGAGCCGGGTCGGCCGCGCTCGTGCCGCCGGGGACAGGCACGAACACCAGCCTGTACATCGAGCCGGGGGTGATGGCGATGATCGCGATCGGCACCGTGTTCATCGGCGCGGACGCAAACGTGCTCCTTCTTCCGAACGACCCGCAGCTCAGTGGGCAGTCGTCCTTCGACGCCGCGTTCACCGCGCACGGGCAGCTGGGACTGAAGTTCTAGGATCGGGGAGGCGGAGGGAGCGTTCCCCGAACGACTCGGTCAGCTGGGCGATTGGACCGCGCCCGGACAATGTTGCCGGAGGACGCTGGTCAGCACGGAGAGCTGCACCGGCTTGCGCAGAAACCCGGCCGCACCGACGGCCACGGATTTCGTGTCTGCGTGCACATCGGCCGTGAGGAGCACGACGGGGATATCCGCGATACGTGGATTCCTCGATTGCGCAGCACGAAAGGCCGCACCGTCGCACCGAGGCATCATCCAATCGAGCAGGATTATGCACGGCCGAGGGTTCCGGCTAAGGTACTCGAGCGCCTCCAGCCCGTCGGCCGCGAAGGCCGCCTCGAAGCCCTCTTGTTCGAGGACGTCGGCGAGAGTGTCCCGAATGTCGAAGTCGTCGTCGACTACCAGGATGACGTCGTTGTGCTCGTTCTGACCGTTATGCTCGTTCATAGTGCCTTCCGGGGTACCTCTACGAAGAATGTCGAGCCCTCCCCGGGACTGCTCTCGAACGAAACCCGGCCCCCGTGCGCCGCCACCAGCTCGCGGACGATCCAGAGGCCGAGACCAAAGCCGCCGTAATTGCGTTCGGATACGGCGCGCTCGAAACGGCCGAAAATACGCGCCTGGTCGGCGTGCGCGATCCCGATGCCGTGATCGCGGACGGAGAGGCGCACCCTCTCGGCGTCGTCGCCGTCGACGCGGACCGCGATCGGACCGCCGGAACCGTACTTCACCGCATTCGCGAAGAGGTTGCTGACCACCTGATCGAGGCGGCCACGATCCCAGGACCCGACCGGATCGCCGGTCTGCTCGAAGGCGACCGACGACCCGGCGCGCCGCACCTCCTCCGAGTGCCGCTCGATCACCTCGGCGGCGATCTCCGCCAGGTCGCACTGCTCGGCCTGCAGTACGAGTCGCCCCGACGAGATCCGCGACACGTCGAGCAGCTCGTTGACGAGGCTCTCGAGCCTCTCCGCCTGCCCCAGCGTCTTGCCGAGACGCTGCACCAGTTTCGACATCTGGCGAGGGTCGACGTTCCCTCCGAACGCTGCGACCAGGCTCTGGAGCTGCAGCTGAAGGGCGGCGAGCGGCGTCTTCAGCTCGTGCCCGGCCACCGAGAGAAACTCGTCGCGTACCCGAATCGCCGCGCGCGCCTCGCGGTACGCGCGCGCGTTCTCGATTGCCGCAGCGGCGCGCCTTCCGAGCTCCTCTGCGATCGCGAGATCGTGGTCCGAGTAGATGCGGCCCGACTCCGCGGTCACGATGGTGATCACTCCGAGCGTCGTTCCGTGCGCCTTGAGGGGAGCGAGGATGACCGACCGGATGCCCAGCCCTCGCAACGCCCGCAGGTGCTCGTCGCTCCTCGCGCCTGCGGCGAGCGTGTCGTCGGTCAATTGCGGGTACAGCTGCGGCATCCCGCTCCGCAACACCGCGGCGACACCGCCCGCGTCCTCCGGCCGAGGGCCAAACTTGCTCTCCAGCTCCTCGGCGAGAGCCACCTTCGCCGGGTCGACGTGGGCGACGGTCAACTTGCGGATCGCGCCGTCCTCGGAGAGATGCACCGCGCACCAGTCGGCCATGCGGGGCACGACCAGGGACGCGATCCGCCGGAGCGTCGCGCCGTAATCGAGGGACTCGGCCATCGCGGCGGACGCATCCGCGAGGAACTGGGCGGCGTCGCGCTGGCGCCTTTCCACCTTGCCGATCCGCTCTTCCGCGCTCTGCGCAGCCTCTCGCGCGACCTTTCGTCGCATGAGCTCGCGCTCCAGCTCCTCGGTTCGCTTGCGCTCACTCAGATCTCGCGTGACCTTTCCGAAGCCGCGCAGCTCCCCGTCGGGACCCCGGAGCGCGGTGATCACGACGCTCGCCCAGAAGCGAGTACCGTCTCTGCGAACGCGCCAACCCTCGTCCTCGAAGCGGCCGACCTCGCCCGCGACGAGGAGCTCGTGATCGGGTTTTCCGGTCGCGAGGTCCTCCGGCGTGTAGAACCGCGAGAAGTGCTGGCCGATGATCTCCTCGGCCGTGTAACCCTTCATGCGCTGCGCGCCGAGCGTCCACGTTTTCACGTTGCCGTTGGGATCGAGCAGAAAGATCGCGTAGTCGACGACGTTGTCGATGAGCAGCAAGAGGTCGGACTTCGTGTCCAGGGGCCTGACCGCCTCGCGAACCATCCCCCGCGGCAGGAGAGTCCGGTCCTCCATCGCGACTTCACTTTAACGGCCGATGCGACTTCGGCAATGGGCTCCCATCGTTCTCCAGCGAACTCCATGCAACGAACTGACGCCAGAGCCGTACTGCAGAGCCCGGGCGGAGGGGACCTCGACCGCTACTTGCCTCGTTCGCACGGCTCTTCCTCGAGCTTCAAGTCCACCATGAGGTCGTTGGCCGTGCGCTCCAGCGCCGATCGCAACCGAGACACGTCGGTCGAGGACGGCACGGCGACGTTCGCTCGCGCCTGGAACAACGTTTCGCCCGACATCGGCGCACTCACCCGGTCCGTCACGAGCTCCTCGACGTTCACGCCGTGGCTCGCGAGCAGCTGCGAGACTTCGCGCACGATGCCAGGGCGGTCGACACCCACGAGCTCGAGCCGCATGCGCTGAGGGGTCGCAGCGGCCGCGCTCTCTACCCGCGGGACCGTCTCGGTGGTCACGCGCATGCCGCTCGCCTCGAGGGCCGCGAGCGCGCGCAGGGCGTCGGGGACCCGTTCGGCCGGCAGTTCCGCGCGAAGAATGCCCGCAAACTTCCCTGCCAGGTGGGTCATGCGACTCTCGAGCCAGTTGCCGCCGTGGTTCGCGATGACGGCGGCGACGGCTTCCACCAGCCCTGGGCGGTCGGGGCCAATCAAGGTGAGGACGAGGTCGTGCATGCGGGCAAACATACTCGCACGGTCGCGCCGCGCTCCCGGGAAACGCGCGTCACCAAGCGTGCGTCGCGATCAGAGCTGCCGCGATCAAGCCGGCCGCCAGGAGCAGCACAGCGCAAGCCAGCACCGGCGCTCGCGACCGCTTCTTCGACGGTGCGCTGGCGGCAGCGAGCGGCGCCGCGTCGCGCGACGTGCTGGTTGGAGGCACCGCGGGCGCGACCGCGAACTCACCAGGGGACGCAGGGGACGCGGCGGCGGCTGTTTCGGGCGGGCGCGGTTGCGCCTCGTCGCGCTCGACGAGAGGCAGCGCCGCGAGGGCGCTCGGGTCGCTCGGAAGGGCGTGGGCCTCGAACGTGGGTCCCTCACCGCCCGGCTCGTCGTCGAAGGCGAGCGCGACCTCTTCGTACCGGAGCGTACTCTCGACGCGCGGGCCGGACGGTGGCGTACGCTCCACCCCCTGAGCTCGCCGTACGGAACGTTCGAGCGCGCCCTTCCAGCTCTCGAGCAAGGAGGCCAGTTCGAGCCATCCCGCGCTGACGTCCACGTGCCGCCTGACGACGCCGGCCAGCTCGGCTGCGCTGATCGTGCGCTGCTCCGGCTCGGGTTCGAGGGCCAGCGCGATCGACTCGAGCAGCGCTTCGGGCAGGTCCGGGCGTAAAACGCCGAGCGGCTTGATCCGCGGGTTGCGCATGGCGCGGAGCAGCTCGAACTCGTCGGCCTGGTGCTTCGCGAAGGGGACGCGGCCCGTCGCGAGCCGCCAGGCGAGGAGCGCGGCCGCGTACACGTCCGCCCGCTGGTCGACCGGTTCGCCGCGCGCCTGCTCGGGAGCCATGCACCCGAGGGTTCCCTTGACGATCCCCAGGCGGGTGCCCGTGGATTTCCCGAGCACCTTGGCGATGCCGAAGTCTGCGATCTTGACCCCGCCCGACCAATCGAGCAGGACATTCGACGGCGACACGTCACGGTGCACGATGGGCGTCACCTGACCGGCGTCGTCCTGGAAACCGTGCGCGTAGGCGAGCGCCTCGAGGACCCTCTCGACGATGTGCCAGGCCGCGCGGTCGGGCAGCCGCAGACCATGGGACTGGCACAGGCGCAGGATGCGCGCGAGAGCAACTCCCGGTACGTACTCGAAGACGAGCGCGGCAAAGCCGGTGTCCTCGAGGAACGCGCGCACCTGGACGATGCAAGGATGGGTCAGGCGTGCGCACACCGATGCCTCGCGCGCGAGCGGATTCCTCGAGGCATCCTCGTCGAGAGCCGCGCCCGAGTCCGCGATCGTCTTGATCGCGACGAGCTTGCCTGCGCGACTCCGCGCAAGGAACACCTCGCCGCCGCCGCCCACGCCCAGCCGCTGCAGAATGTCGAAACCCTGCAGGGCCGGCGGAAGGTGCTCGCGGGGAAACATGGACTTACCGAAAATACCGCCCGCGGATCGTAGCGAAAAGACTGGCGCCACCGCGTGCTTAACGCTTCAAATCCCCCCGTGCCAAAGGGCCTCCCACCACTCCCCGCCATCCGCATCGCGGTCGCGCGCGATCGCACCGCGGAGTCCCGCGCGACGGGCGGCTTTCTCAACCTCCGCCGGGTGGATCTCGTCGCGCGATTTCCCGACGGCTGGGAGAGCCCATCCTTCTCGTACGACCTGGCCACGCGTGAGGCGCTCGACGCGGTCGTCATCGCCGCGACCTTCGTCGACCACGGCACGCGCCACGTCTACCTACGCTCCGCGGTGCGGCCGCCGTGCGGGCTGCGCGACGTGCCGCCCGCGACCGACGCATCCCTGTGGGAGCTCCCCGCCGGTCTCGTCGAGCCGGGCGAAGATCCCGCAGCAACGGCGGCGCGCGAGCTCGGCGAGGAGCTCGGGTTTGCAGCCCGCGATACGGACATGCGGCCGCTCGGCGAGTGGACGTTCCCGGCGCCCGGGATGATTGGCGAGCGCCACATCTATTTCGCTGTCGGAGTCGACCCGAAGGCTCGGGCGGTACCCACGGAAGACGGGTCGATCCTCGAGCGCGCAGCCTCGATCGTCGCGCTGCCACTCGAAGACGCCCTCGCGCACTGCAGGAGCGGCGTCATTCGCGACGCAAAGACCGAGCTGGCTCTCCGCCGGCTCGCCGAGAGGCCCTTCGGATGATTCGGCCGCGAGTCGCCGTCGTGCTCAAGCGCTCTTCCTGGCGCAAATGGGTGGAGGAGGAGCGCGACGCGCGCATCGCTTCGCTCCTCGAGGCCGGCGACGAGACCGTCCGGCGGATGCGCCCCGGGCATGCCGATCACATGGAGACGATCGACGAGGTCCGGCGCGCGCTGGCTGAGCTCCGGACCGACGTGACCGTATACGACCGACCGCATGAGTTCCGCGTCGAGGGCGGCTGCGATCTGGTAGTGACGGTCGGCGGGGACGGGACGCTGCTCGCCGCCTCGCACGGTATTCCCGCGGGTGTCCCGCTGCTGGGGGTCAATAGCGCGCCCAGCCACTCCGTCGGCTTCTTTTGCGCGGTGAAGAAGGGCGCCGTCCGCGAGTCGCTCGAGGAGGCGCTCGCTGGGACGCTGCGTCGCGTGGAGCTTGCGCGCATGAGCGTCGAGCTGAACGGAAAGCCGCTCCACAAACGTGTCTTGAACGAGGCGCTCTTCTGCCACGCATCTCCTGCCGCGACGTCTCGCTACATTCTCCGGCTCGTCTCCGAGGGATCGGACGGGGATCGGGATCGTGTCCTCAGCGAGGAGGAGCAGAAGTCGAGCGGGATCTGGGTTGGCCCCCCTGCCGGCTCGACCGCGGCCCAGCGCAGCGCAGGTGGACGGGTGCTCCCTCTTTCGTCACAGAAAATTCAGTATGTCGTCCGGGAGCCATACCAGGCCAACGGGCACGCGTTGAGCATGGTTTTGGGTCTCGCGTTGGAAGATCAGGCGCTCGTGATCAAGAGCCAGATGCGGCAGGCGCGCCTATTCCTCGACGGCGATCACATCATGCACGCGGTCACGATCGGCGATGTCCTGCGGATGCGCCGATCGGACGAGCCGCTCGTCGTTCTGGGGCTCGCGCGGAACGGCCGCCGGTCCGCGTAACTGCCTACGCACCGAGGATTCACGTGCGTGCCGAATTGTCGTGAGGCATGAGTCGTGGTTACTTGAGGCAAGTCGCCGATGGGCATCACCGATAACGGAGGGCAGAGCTCCTCCTCCGATCGCAGACGAGCAAGCGGCGGCCGGACCGGCGGAACGGGAGCGGCGCTTTCGCACGCGCTCCATCCGCTCGCGGCGGCGGACGGCCTCGCGCAAACCTTCTCGGCGAGCGCGTGGGTCAAGAACTTCGCGTCGCAGGACTGGATCGCCATCGGCTACTTCGGGATCCTCCTCGTGGCCCTCTGCGCGGGGCACGGGCCGAATCGCAGCGTCTGTCTGGAGCGAGTCTCGGCGGACTTCGTCATCTTCATGCTCTGCCTTGCGCTCGTCCGCGGGGGCATGCTCCGGTGGGGTGGCGCCGCGAGCGGACTTCTTTATCGCACCACTTTCATCGTCACGCTCTTGAGCTCGTTCTTCCAGCTGCGTGAGATCTTGCCGGCGGTCAGCCCATGGTCCGACGACGCGACCATCTACGCCTTCGATCTTCGTGTCTTCGGCTTCGAGCCGAGCGTCGCCCTCGACCGATACGTGACCCCCGTCACGACCGAGTGGTTCGCCTTCTTCTACTTCCTCTACTTTCTCATCCTTTGCGTGCACGTCCTGCCGATCGTCTACGTGAACAAAGACCCGGTGCTACTCGGCCGTTTCGCAATCGGCACGCTACTGATGTTTCTCACTGCTCACGTCGTCTACATGATCGTCCCCGGCTACGGGCCGTACTGGTACCTGAAGGGAACGTTTGCCCACGAGCTCCAGGGAGGCACCTTCTGGCGCGTCGTGCGGGAGACCGTCGACGCCGGTGGCGCCCAGAAGGACATTTTCCCCAGCCTGCACACGGCTGCGCCGACGTTCTTTGCGATCTTCAGCTTCCGGCATAGAAAGCTGGTCCCATTCAAATACACGTGGCCTCTGGTTGCTTTCCTGGCGACGCAGATCATCATCGCGACCATGTTCCTTCGCTGGCACTATCTGATCGACGTCGTGGCGGGCCTCGCGCTCGCGACGTGCGCTTCCCTGCTCGGGCAGCGCGTCGCCGATTGGGAGCAGGCGAAGCGCGAGCGACTGGGTCTGCAGCCGGCCTGGACGCCGCTCGTGTATCCATGGAGCCGGTCCGCCGAAGACTGAAGGGGCGAGGATGCTTGGATTCGAGATTATCGGCACCGGGCACTACGTGCCGGGGCCGCCCGTGACGAACGACGACCTGTCGCGCGTCATGGACACGAACGACGAGTGGGTTTTCAAGCGATCGGGCATCAAGCGCCGGCACTACGCCCCGGAGGGGTCGGGGTGCAGCGACCTCGCCCTGCACGCGAGCCGCCGTGCCATCGAGGCCGCGCGCATCGACCCGGGGGAGATCGACTACGTCGTCTTCGCCACGATGACCCCGGACTACGTCTTCCCAGGGTCGGGAGCCTTGCTGGCCCACAAGCTCGGGCTTCGTGGCATTCCGGCACTGGACATTCGCCAACAGTGCGCGGCGATGCTCTTCGGCTTGCAGGTCATCGACGGCCTCGTGAAGAGCGGTGCGGCGCGGACGATCCTCTTCGTCGGCGCCGAGGCGCACGCGGGCTTCATGCCCTGGGAAGACTGGGGCGCGCTCGACCCTGCGACGGGCAAGCACGCCACCCCCGAGCAGAAGGAGCGAGCCAACAAGCACCGAGCCCTCGCGGTTCTCTTCGGGGACGGCGCAGGAGCCCTCGTTTTTCGGGCCACCGAACGCGACGCGGGGCTGCGCGGGATGAAACTTCACACGGACGGCGGAGCTGCGAAGCTGCTTTACGTCGAGGCTGGTGGCTTTCGGCGGCGGCCCTACTGGAAGCACTCGGACTACGACGAGCAGCGCTACATCCCGACGATGGACGGTCGCGAGCTCTTCAAGTTCGCGGTGACCAAGCTGCCGGAAGCCGCCCGCGCGGTCTGCGCAGAGACGAAGACGCCCATCGAGAAGATCGACTGGTTCCTGGCGCACCAGGCGAACTCACGCATAAACGAGTACGTTCGCGATCAGCTCGGTGTGCCGGCCGGGAAGCTCCCCTCGAACATCGACCGCTTCGGAAACACGAGCGCGGGGACGCTGCCGATTCTCATCGACGAGCAGACGCGAGCGGGCCACCTGAAAGCTGGCGACCTCTGCATGCTCCTTGCGCTCGGGGCCGGCGTCCACTGGGGCTGCGCATTGGTGCGCTGGTAGGCGCCTGCTACCCTTGTGGGCATGTCTCGTCGATTGTTCAGCGCCCTCGGCGCAGTCCCCGCCCTGGTCGTCGCCATCTCGGCGGTCGACGCGCGCGCGTCGGTGTCGATAGCCGCGACGTGGGACGGCCTCATGCACGAGTCGACGGCGGCCGCCGTAATGAGCCCCGTCGAGTCCCAGGCGGTCTGGGAGAACGGCCGCATCTACACGTATACGCGCCTCGGCGTGGACCGCGCCGTCGCCGGCGACCTGGCGACGGGCGCAAGCGCCTGGGTGCGAACGCTTGGCGGGGTCGTGGGCAAGATCGGCCAGGTGGTCGAAGGAGAGGCCGTGTTCACGCCCGGGCATTCGTCGCTCTTGTTCCTGCACCCGGGGCCCGCCGGCACCTTCGAGGTGACCGCGAGAGGCCAGGGGCAGTTCCCGGTGATCGCGGACGATCCGAAGGTCACCCCGAAGGTCGTCCGCAGCAACGCCATGGGTTTCATCCTCCCACGCGCGGCGACGACACCGGCCTCGGTCCGAATCGCAGCGGAAGTCATTCACGGGCGGGCGCTCGACGACGTGGCGCACGAGATCGCGGGCGACTGGGATAGAACCCATCGCCCGTAGCGACCCCGAATGCGAAGGTGCTCGCGATGCAGGAGAAGAAGTCGGCGCTCGGCAGCGCGAAGCGCCGGTCTGGGAGTCGGCCTCGGCCTCGTGAGCGCCGTCTCGTTGTACGGCGGCGACTCTGAGGGCTTCTGCCGAACGACGACTTGTCCCCTCCCCGCTTACTTCAGCCCTACCGTCGACGCCTGTTATCCGGACGGCTTCGCGGCCTACTGCCGGTCGCTGCCCACACCGGCGAAGACATTGCCGATCTGGTGGGCCAGCGCCTGCGTCAGCTACGATCTCCAGCGAAACGGAACGCGCCAGATCGCCTACGACACGGTCTCGCGCATCGTCGCCGCCGCGTTCGCGAAGTGGACCGGCACGACGTGCGCGACCGGCGGAACGGACGCCTCTCGCGTGAGCATCAACGTGAGGGATCTCGGCCCGGTCGACTGCAACCTCGTCCAGTACAACACCGACCAGCCGAACCAGCACGCCATCCTCTTTCACGACGACATCTGGCCTTACGAGGACGCGAACAACACGCTCGGGCTGACGACGGTGACGTTCGACCCCGAGACCGGGGAGATTTACGACGCGGACATGGAGATCAACGCGACCGTGCCGCTCTCGGTCGGCGATCCCGTCCCCCCCACCGGATACGACTTCGACAGCATCGTCACCCATGAAGCCGGTCACTTCCTCGGCATGGCTCACTCGGGCGATGACCGCGCCACGATGTTCGCGCACTACTCCCCCGGCACGTCGACGATGCGGGTTCTGGCCGACGACGACGTGAACGGCATCTGCACCATCTACCCCCCGGGGGGCGCGCGATCGGTGGATCCGTCCGTCCTGGGTGCCAACAAGGCAGGCCTCATCGGAGAGGCGGCATGCGACCCGACCCCGCGCCACGGGTTCTCCACCGAGTGCGCGACGAGCTCGAAGACCACGACGTGCACCGCCTCGATCGGCACGACCGGAGCGCCGCCCCGGAGCAGTCGGTACCTGGGCCTCCTCGGATCGGCGGCGGCCCTAGCGGGGCTCGCCTTCCGAACGCGGCGGCGTCGACGCGCGGGCGGCCCGCGCGCATGCGGATGACTCCCACCGGCACGAGCGCGAGGATCGTCGCATCGTCGGTGGAGGTCGCGGATCTCCTGGGCGCGCTGGCGGGCTGCAGTCGCGTCGGGATGGACATGGAGGCGAGCGGCATGTTCGCGTACCGCGCGCGCCCCTGCACGATGCAGCTGTCCTGGAGCGATGGGGCAGACATCGCCGTCGTCGACGCCCTGTCGGTGTCGCTCGACGCCCTCGGCCCCTTGGTCGCAAAGACCGGTCCGCTCAAGATCGTGCACGACGTGGCGTTCGACGCGCGCCTCCTTGCGGAGAGCGGACTCGAACTCGGCCGCGTTCACGACACCGCCCTTGCCGCGCGGATGCTCGGGCGCACCTCGACCGGGCTCGCGTCGCTGCTCGAGTCGATCCTCGGGGTCAAGCTCTCGAAGGAGATGCAGCAACACGACTGGCGCAAGCGCCCGCTGGAGGGCGCCGCCCTCACTTACCTGGCGTCCGACGTGGCCAGCCTCGAGCGGCTGGACGACGCGCTCTGGAGCGAGGTCGTCGAGCGAGGGATCGAGCAGGAGGTAGCAGAGGAGACGGAGTATCGGCTGCAGTCGGCCATCGCGGCGTCGCGCACCCCGCAACGTGGCCCCGCGTACCTCCGGGTGCGCGGGGTCGACCGCCTCGGAACGAGAGAGCTCGCGGTGCTCCGCGAGATCGCCGAGCTCCGCGAGCAAGAAGCCGAACGCCGGGACGTCCCGCCGCACCGCGTGATTTCGAGCGACGCGCTCCTAGAAATCGCGCGGCGAAGGCCTGCGACGGTCCAAGAGATAGGCCGCATGCGCGGCGCGCCGATGTCCTCGGCGGCCGGCCGCGCGTTCGTGGCGAACGTCGCACGCGCCGTCGCCGGGGCCGGGAGCACCGTTCCCGAGGAGGAGCTGGCGAGCTTGCAGCGCCCACGCGTACCGTCCGCAATCCACCGAGCGCGGCGGGAGCGCGAGGGACGATTGCTCGCGTGGCGCCGCGCCGAAGCGGTCCGCCGCGGGGTCGACGAGCAGGTGGTGCTCCCGGGGCACTGCGTGAGGGATGCCGTCGACTGCGAGACCGAGGTCGTCGAGCAGCTGGCGCAGATTCCGGGAATCGGCGCCTTCCGCGTCGAACGAAGCGGTGAAGCGATCCTGCGCGCGCTGCGGGGAGATGGAGCAGGCACGTGAGGACGTTGCTGGTCGTCGCGGGCGAGGCGTCCGGAGACCGCGCGGCGGCCGCCGTCGTTCGGCGGCTGCCCGGCATTCGGGTCTTCGGCCTCGGGGGCGCGGCGCTCGCGGGCGCCGGAGTCGATCTGGTCGACGATCTTCGCCACTGGACGGCGATGGGCGTAGGCGAGGTTGGGCTCCGCTCGGCGCGCGTGCTCCTCGCGAGCACGCGCCTCGCTGCGGCCGTCCGCGCGCGACGCCCGCAGGCCGCGCTGCTCGCAAACTACTCCGAGTTCAACTCGCGGCTGGCCCCTCGCCTCCACGCCGCCGGCGTGCGCGTCCTCTGGTACGGCGCGCCGCAGGTGTGGGCGTGGCGCCCGCGTCGCGTCGAGCACCTCCGGCGCTACATCGACCGAATGGCGCTGATGCTCCCGTTCGAGGAGGCCCTCTGGCGCACAAAAGGGGTCGACGCCCACTACGTGGGTCACCCCAGCCTCGAGACCACTCGTCTCGATCGGGACACCGCCCGGGGCGCCCTCGGGATGACGCCCTTCGCCTCGGCGATCGCCATCCTCCCTGGCAGCCGACCGCACGAAGTCCGAAGGCTGCTCCTGCCGATGCTCGACGCCTACGAGAGGGTGCGCTCGGACCGCGCGAGCGTGGACTCGCGCGTCCTCGTCGCGCCCAGCATGGACGGCGCGACGCGCGCCTGGATGCAGCGTACGTGCTCGCGGCGCCAGCTCGTCACGTTCGACGTCGACCCGTACGTCGGCGCCATGAGCGTCCTGCCCGCCTTCGACGCCGCGCTCTGCGCTTCGGGCACCGCCTCGCTCGAGGCCGCCCTCGCGCGCGCCGTGCCGGTCGTCGCGTACCGCGTCGCCCTCGCGACCGAGCTCGCGGCCCGCGCCCTCGTGCGCACCGCGCACGTCGCGCTGCCGAACGTTCTCCTCGGTCGCCGTGCGTTCGCGGAGCTCTTGCAGCGCGACGCGCGCGCGCCGCGCATCGCGGACGCTCTCGCCGACGCGCTGGATCGACGGGAGCAGCTCGTCCTCGAGTGCGATCGCGTCGAGGCCGCGCTGGGCTCGGCGAGGACTCCTTCCGCCGGCGTCGCCCGAATGCTCGCCCCGTGGTTGGGCGTGCGGACCATGGCCGCCTGATCATGGCGCGCGAACCCGATCCCGCCGGCCCGGCGCTCGTCGCGCTGGCCACCGCGAGCGCAGCCCTCTTCCTCGCCCGCGCGTATGCGTCGACGCGCATCGGCTTCGGCGACTCCGAAGCGCTGTACGCGAGCTATGCGCTCCACCCGCAGCCGGCGTATCTCGACCACCCGGGTCTCGTCGGCCTCGTCATGGGCCTGATCGGGAGCGGTACGGCTCCAGCTCCGGAGAGCGTGCACCTCGTGACCTCCATCGCCGCGACCCTCGTCCCCTGGGCGATGGCGCTCACCTGCCGCGCGGCCGGAGCGACCTGGCCGCGATCGCTGGCCGCAGCCCTCGTCGTCGCGCTCGCGCCCGAGGTGGCGGTCGGCCTCTTCGCGATGACGCCCGATCTGCTGCTCTCCGGCGCATGGATCGGAGCCCTGGGGTTCGCTTCCGCGGCGATCCGCTGTCGACCCGGGTCCTCGCGGGCGGCCGGCGCGTTCGCGGCGGCGGGCCTCCTGGCGGGCGTCGGCGCGGCGTCGAAGATCACCGGCGTCACACTGCTCCTCGGGCTGGCGGCCGCCTATGCGTCGCGGGCGTGCCGCGAGCACGCGCGCACCATAGCGCCGTGGGCAGGACTTGCCGCGGGTGCGCTCGTCCTCTGGCCGGTCGTTTCCTTCGAGGCCGCCCGCGGCTGGCCGATGCTGCACCATCGCCTGATCGACACGCAGGCCTCGGCGGGACCTTCGCTTCGAAACGCCGCCGCGCTGGTCGGCGGCCAACTTGCGTACCTGTCCCCGCTCGTCGCGTGGCTCGCCGCGCTCGCGGGACGGAGCCTCTGGCGGGACCGGCACGACGGCGTCGGCTCTCTGCTCTTCGCGTGCTGCGTACTGCCCCTCGCCACGTTGGTTCCCCTGTGCTTGTGGAGCCGCGTCGCCGAGCCCCACTGGATCGCCCCCGCCCTCCTTGCCCTCGCCCCGGCGGCGGCGCGGGCCAGCGCCGCGCCCTCGAAGCGGCTGGTCGTCGCCGCGTGTGGACTGGCGGCTTCCATGGCCGCCGTCGTTCACGCCTGGGTCCTCGTGCCTGCGCTCGTCCGCCTTGCGCCTCACTCGTACGACGCGCGCCTGGACATCGCGAACGAGCTGTACGGCTGGCCGCAAGCGGTGCGCGCGGTGCGCGACGAGGCGATCGCGTCCTCTACGCCGGCATCCGCCCGGGGCGACGTCGCCGTGGTCGGCCCGCACTGGGTCGTGTGCGCGCAGCTGGACTCAGCCCTGCGCGGAGAGTTTCCGGTCGGCTGCGATACGCCCGTGGGCGACGACTTCGACGACTGGTGGCCACGAGCCCGTTGGCGCGACGCGGACACCATCGTCTGGGTCACCGACACACGTTTCGGACCGCCCCCTTCGTTGGCGACATACACGCTTGCCCGGGTGCGTCACGTGATCATCCAGCGCGGCGGCCGGCTCGCACGCACGTTCACGATCGCGGTCCTCACGCACCGTGCCCAAGCGCGGGACGACTGCGGCGCGATCCCTCACTCCGCCGTCATCGGCTGCAGGCCGGCGTCGCGCAGCAGCGCCCGGTCCTCGTCGCCCGCGGGATTGGGCGTCGTGAGCAGCTTGTCTCCGTAAAAGATCGAGTTCGCGCCGGCGTACATCGCGAGCACCTGCGCCTCGCGCGTCAGGTCCGTACGCCCCGCGCTCAAGCGCACGCGCGCCCGCGGCATCAGGATGCGCGCGCATGCCACCATCCGTACGAGGTCGAGCGGGTCGACCGGCGGCAGGTGCTCGAGCGGCGTGCCGGGAACGCGGACCAGGGCGTTCACGGGGACGCTCTCGGGCTGCGGCGTCAGGTTCGCCAGCGTGCGCAGCATCTCGCAGCGATCGTCGACGCTCTCGCCCATCCCGATGATGCCGCCGGAGCAAACGGTGATCCCCGCCTGCCGGACGTTCGCTAGCGTCCGCAGCCGATCGTCGTAGGTGCGCGTCGAGATGATCGACCGATAGTGTTCGCGGCTGGTGTCGAGATTGTGGTTGTAGGCGTCCAGGCCGGCATCCTTGAGGGCGGCGGCCTGCGACTCGGTGACCATGCCCAGCGTGACGCACGCCTCGAGCCCGAGCGCCTTCACGCCCCGGATCATCGCGAGAACGCGCTCGAACATGGGGCCTTCTTTCACCTCCCGCCACGCCGCCCCCATGCAGAAGCGCGTGGAGCCGGCGTCCCGGGCGCGGCGCGCCGCGGCGAGCACCTCGGCGACGTCGAGCATCTTCTCCGGGCCGACGTCGGTCTCGTAATGGCTGGACTGGGGGCAGTACGCGCAGTCCTCCGGGCAGCCGCCGGTCTTCACGCTCAAGAGCGTACAAAGCTGGACACGCGAATCGGCGTGGTGCTCGCGATGCACCGCCCGCGCGCGGTCGATCAGCTCGAAGAGCGCAGTGTCGTAGAGGGCGCGCACGAAGCTTCGCTCGAAGGGAGGCTGGATGACAGGGGCCATGGGCGACGGCGCACTCTAGTACATAAAGATCGGCCCCGCTCCGATCGGCCCGCGTATGATCGACGGCGGCTCCTTTCGCATGGCCACCGTCCTCGTCGTCGACGACTCACCGGTCGCGTTGCTCGCGCTCTGTCGCCGGCTCGCCGCGGAGGGCTTCACCGTGCAGGAGGAGGCCACCGCGGCCGGCGCCCGCGCGCGCGACCCGTCCGACCTCGACTGCGCCGTGCTCGACCTCGAGCTCCCCGACGGCGACGGCCCCGCGCTGGCCCACGATCTCCGCGCACGTCGAGCCTCGCTACCCATCGCGTTCTTCACGGCAGGCGCGGATCGCGCGCGCGCGGTCGTTGGGCGCGGTGTTCGCGAAGCCGGACGTCGAGGAGGTGGTGGGGTGGGCGAAGCGGGTATCCGGTCAGCCACCGCCGACGAAGTGAACGATTTCGATGACGTCACCGGGGGCGACCTGGTGCACGGCGTGCCGAGCGCGCGGCACGATGGCGCGATTGATCTCGACCGCGACCGGTCCGTCCTTGAGTCCGAGGTGCTCGACCAACGCGCGAACGGTCAGCCCCTCGGGCACGTCGCGTGAAGCTCCGTTGACCGTGACCTCCATGCCGCGACAGGTTAACACTGCCTCGCGGGATGGCTACGCAGAAGCTCTACTGGTCGGATCCGTTTGCCATGACGTTCTCGGGGGCCCGCGCTCGCGCGGACTCGTGGACGGACGAGCACGGCACGAGGGCCACGCTCGTCCTCGATCGCACGCTCTTCTATCCCGAATCCGGTGGACAGCTCGCGGACACGGGAACGCTCTCGATGGCGGGACGCACGGTCCGCGTCGCAGACGTCCAGATCGACGAGCAGGGGACGATCCACCACGTTCTCGCCGAGCCCCTGGAGCCCTTCGACGACGACGCAGGGGACGTCAGCGGCGCGGTCGACGCGACTCGACGCTTCGACCACATGGTCCAGCACACCGCCCAGCACGCCCTCTCGCGCGCGCTGGTCGAGGTCGCGCGCGCCGAGACCGTCTCGTCGCGTCTCGGCGCAAGCGCCTGCACGATCGACGTGGACGGCGCGCTCGACGAGCGCGACCTTGCGCGAGCCGAGGACTGCGTGAACTCCGTCGTGACGAGCGACGTCGTCGTGCGTCAGCTCTTCCCGACTCCGGACGAGCTCGCGAGCATGCGGCTGCGACGAGCGCCGAGCGTCGACCGCGACGTCCGCATCATCGACATCGAGGGGTTCGACCTGACGCCTTGCGGGGGCACCCACTGTACGCGCACCGGTCAGATTGGTCTGGTCCGTGTGGTCGGACTGGAGAAGTACGTCGTACGCATGCGCGATGGCGGCGGCCCCGGCGCAGGGTCGAAGAAGCAGGGTTGGCGCGTGACGTTCCACGCCGGCCGCCGAGCCCTCGATGACGTGCGCGCCAAGGACGCGGTCCTCGCCGAGCTCGCGCGCACTTTCACCTGTGGGATGCTCGACGTCGCCGCCGCCGTCGGCAAGCTGCAGGCGCAGCTGAAGGGGCGCACCGATCAGCTGTCGCTTTCCCGTGGCGAGCTCGTAGAGCTCCTCGCCGAACGGGAGCTCGCCGCCCATCCCCCCGATCCGAGCGGGACGACGCGCGTCGTGGTCGTCCGGTCCGGCGAAGGGGGGGACGTCTCCCTGCTCCGCACCCTCGCGGGCCGGCTCGCGTCACGGCCCGACGTCGTCGCCTTTTGCGCGTGCCGCGGGTCGATGCAAGGCGGCATCGCCGGCGATGCGGGCGATTCCGGGCGCACCGGCGGAGAGACGGACTGGACGCTCGTCGTCCAGCGCGGCAGCGGGACGAGCTTCGACTGCGGCTCATGGCTCAAGCGTGCCGCCGCGGCGCATGGCGGGCGAGGCGGGGGTCGCCCGGAGCGCGCAGAGGGTCGGTTTCCGTCCGGCGTCTCGATGCGCGACGTGACCGGCGCCGGGTCGGGCTGAACAGGACCCTTGCCGGCGCGGCTCGCCTGCGCGACCCTTTCGGGGAATGGCGCAGACGAGCGCGGGGCGTGGCCCGATTCCCCCCGCAAAGAAGGAAGACCCCGAGGACGTCGCTTGGGCGCTCTCGACGGCGGAAGCCATGTACGCCCGCGGCGACCGCGGCGACGCGCTCAAGTGGTTGCGCCGAGCCGCCGAGGCCGCTGCCGAGAACCCCACCGGGGATCGCGCTGGGCAGCTCGCGAAGGCCGCCGCTGACCTCGCCGCCGCCCTGGGTCCCTCGAAGAGTTCTCCCCC
>CALKVG010000346.1 GCA_937998045.1 uncultured Myxococcales bacterium | reverse complement strand
GTGAGCGCGGGGATGTCCTCTCGGCGGTCCCGCAGCGGCGGCACGTATACGGGCAGCACGTTGAGCCGAAAGTAGAGATCCTCGCGAAACCGCCCCTCGCGAACAAGCGACGGCAAATCCCGGTGCGTCGCGGCGATCACCCGAACGTCGACCGCGTGGCCTCGATCGCCACCGACCGGACGCACTTCCCCGAACTGGAGAACGCGCAGAAGCTTTGCCTGCAAGGCGATCGGCATGTCCCCGATCTCGTCGAGCAGCAGGGTCCCGCCGTCGGCCTCCGTCAGCAGGCCTTTGCGCGCCTGGACGGCACCGGTGAATCCCCCGCGCACGTGCCCGAAGATTTCGCTCTCGAGTAGCTCGGGCGGGATCGCCGAGCTGTTTACGGGCACGAAGGGCTTGCCGCGCCGAGCCCCGCGGGCGTGGATGGCGCGCGCGACGAGCTCTTTGCCAACGCCGGTTTCGCCGGTGATGACGACCGGCGCGCTCGAGGCCGCGACTTGATCGATGCTGACTCGCAGGGAGCGCATCGCGGGCCCGTTTCCAACGAGCTCGAGCCTCGGACTCGTGGCCGGCGAAAACGGCGAGCGTCGCTCACCCTCCGCGTCCGCGCTCCGGCGCCGCTCCTCGATCGCGCACGCTACGATCGTGCGCAGCTCGGCCAGGTCGCACGGTTTGGTCACGTATTGAAACGCACCACGCTTGATGGCGTCGACCGCGTCGTGGATGCGGCCCATGGCGGTAATGACGACGACGGGTAGCGCCGGATGGGTGCGCTTCACGCGGTCAAGCAGCTCGAGGCCACCCATCCCGTCCATGCGAACGTCGCAAATGATGGCATCGAGCCTCAGTCGCTCCACGATCCCGAGGGCAGCCTCGGCGTCGGGGGCGAGCTCGCACTCGTGCCCCTCGCCCGAGAAGAACATCCCGAGCGCATCGCGTATCTCCGCGTCATCATCCACGATAAGGACGCGCGATGGCTGCGGCGATGCGACGGCAGTCACGATGGCTCGCAACGTAACCATCGCCAGGCGGTTTGCGGTGCCGGCCTTGGCAATTTGCGCCGGCTGCTTCGGTTTCCGCTGAGCGCGGATTCAGCGTCGGTGTCGCGGGCGGCTGCGATTGCGGCTCGCGTCGGACGACGAATTTGCGGGGCGCACCTGGGCTTCTACGAGCCAGCGCGGGACCAACTTCAGAGGCCCCACGCCACTAGCCGGAGGCTCTTCGCTCTGCTTCGCACGCCAGCCTTTGTGACGTTTCAAGCACTTCGCATGCACGATCGAGTCGTCGGAATGGAGCGCAACGTCCCGCAAGACCGTCTTTTGGCAAAATAGGCATGGCATGTTGCCATCTCCTCCCGTCGATTCGCCAGCTGGTTGCTGCCCCGAGCCCGTGAAAACGCATCGCGGACCACGACCGCAGGCACGAGCCATTCCGAGCCGAAAGGCGCCGTCCCTCTTCCTGCCGTGTCGCGGTTTGCCGGAGCTGCTCGGCAACTGGCTTGCCAAAACGTCGCTTGCCGAAACGTCGCGCAACGTCGAGCGACGGAAGAGCCGATCCGATGGTGAGTGGCAAATTGCGAATCCTCAGCGCGACCGTTTCCCGCTGCGAGGGCGGCAGCGACGACCGGCTCGATCCATGCTTTCGACGAACTACCGCCATGTACCTCATCGGAAGCATTGCCGCGCTCGTGCTGCTCGTTTCGATCTTCTTCCTGTCCGGGATTCGCGTCGTGCGCCCCACTGGGCGAGGCCTGATCGAACGCTTGGGCAAGTACCACCACATGGCCATGCCGGGCTTCAACTGGATCGTCCCCGCCGTCGACCGGATGTTTCTTGTCAACATCACGGAGGTCATGGTCAACGCGGATCCGCAAGAGATCATCACGAGCGACAAGCTGAACGCGAAGGTCGATGCGCAGGTGTACTTCAAGGTCAAGAGCGACGAAGAGAGCGTAAAGAACTCTCAGTACAACGTTTATAATTACCAGTATCAGATCGTGAACCTCGCCCGATCGACGCTGCGCAACATCATCGGGACGCTGACTCTCAAGAGCGCCAACAGCGAGCGAGGCAAGATCAACAGCGAGCTGCAACGGACGATGCGCGACGAGACCACGCATTGGGGCATCGAGATCGTCCGCACCGAGCTCAAAGAGATCGACCCACCTGCCGACGTCCAGGAGACGATGAACAAGGTCGTGAAGGCGGAGAACGAGAAGGTCGCGGCCATCGACTTTGCGACCGCGACCGAGACCATCGCCGACGGCGCGCGCCGGGCCGAGATCAAGAAGGCCGAGGGGATCAAGCAGGCGAAGATCCTGGAGGCCGAGGGCGAAGCGCAGGCGATTCAGCTCGTCAATGAGGCAGCCGATAAGTACTTCGTCGGCAACGCCCAGCTCCTGCGGAGGTTGATCACGGTCGAGCGGGCGCTCTCGGCGAACGCCAAGATCGTCGTACCGTCCAACGCCGAGCTCGTGAACGTCATCGGCGACATGGCCGGGGTCCTGCCTCTCCCGCGGGGCAACGGAGAGACGCGGCTCGGTAGGCGCGCAGTCACGCACTCGGACTGACGCTGCACACACGATTTCGCCCGTCCCGCTTCGCGCGATACAAGCGCGAGTCGGCCAGCGCGACCAAGCCGAGGAGGTGGCGGTCGGCGGACGTGACCTCCGCGAGCGAGGCGACCCCGATGCTCAACGTGAGGTGGACGCTCTCGCCTCGCGCGCCCAGCCGCAGCTCGCTGATGGCTCGACGAACGCGCTCCGCCAGGTGCAGGGCCTCGACGGCGCCGGTCCGTGGGGCGATCACGACGAACTCGCCGCCGCCGTATCGAGCCAGCACGTCCTCGAGACGGATGGCGCGCTTGATCCGCGCACCTACGAGGCAGACCGCACGGTCGCCGGCCACGTGGCCGAAGCGGTCGTTCACCGGCTTCAAGGAGTCGACGTCGGCCATGAGAAGCGACAGCTCACCGTTCGTTCGTCGCGCGCGCGCCACCTCGGCGAGAAGGCGGTCGGCGAGGTAGTCGCGGTTGTAGAGATGCGTCAATGGATCGTGAACGGAGAACTCGTACAGGTTCCGGAGGAGCGATTCCTCTGGTTCATCGACCATCGCGAACCGTATTCGAACCTGGGGGCCGAGCTGCATCACGTCTCCCTGGCGAAGGAGCGCGATACCGACGCGAGCCGAGCCGACGAATGTGCCGTTCGTCGATCTCAAGTCTTCCACGTAGAAGCAACCGTCGGAGGCGCGTGCTACCCGAGCGTGCCGGCGGCTGACCCCCGCATCGTCGACGACGAGATTCGCATCCCCAGCACGCCCCACGATCGCTCCGGCCACTTCGACCGTGGTGGGGCGACCTGCGTGCATCCCGGTGAGGAGCGTCAATGTCGCGCGTGAGCCCGTCGACAGAAGGGGTTCGGCAGGGAGCAGCGGCGTGTCGCAGCGCGAGTCGGTGGGCGCGGGACCATCCACGGGCATCGCCGGCACGGTCGGGCAACTCGCTACGGGATCGAGCGAATCGGAATCGCGGTCGGGTGCGTCATGCATTCTCTTCTCCGAGGCTGGAGGAACTTGCTTCGTCCGGCGACCCGAGTGCCCGAACGGTCGCGTCCGCGAGCTCGACCGCACGCTTCGCGATTTCGTCGGGGTTCTGGTCGGCGCCGCTCTTGCGAAACTCGGGAGCAAGACCGCCGATGGCGAAGCACGCCAGCTCGAAGCGCCGATCGCGCTCGGACGGTTGGTGCTCGAGGAGCAAGAGGATCGCGTGGGCTACGCGCCTCATTTCTCGAGCCGATACAGTTGCCCCATGACGCGGGCTGCCCGCCGAATTGGGAACAACCGCAAGCGTGACCAGATCGCGCTCGATGGTGAGCGCCAATTTGCAAGGCTTGCCGTCCTGATCGACACAGTCGAACGCGACCATGATCGCTCGTCGGAACGCACGGATCGCGCCATGCGTCCTTCAGAGGCCGCGGCGAGAAGAGCCTCCCACGAACATTCGCAGTTTGCCAAATCCCAAAGGGCGCCTTCTCAGGTTGGCCATTCGACGGGTAACGGCAGCAGTATCCTGAAGGTGCTGCCCTTGCCCATCTCGCTCAGAACCTCGATTCGTCCGCCGTGGGCTTCCACGATGAGGCGCGCGATGTAAAGGCCCAGGCCGAGGCCTTCCGTGTGGGCCTTGCCCCCCGCGCTTCGGTAGTACCGGTCGAAGAGCCTCTTCGCGGTGTCGGGCGCGACACCGATGCCGTAGTCGATGACGTCGAGGACGACGCGGCCTGGATCGCGGGAGAGCCGGATCCTGACGGGGGAATGTTCCGCAGAGTACTTGAGCGCGTTCGTGATGAGGTTGACCACGCACCGTTCGAGGCGAGGCGCGTCTGCAAAGACCGTGTAGGGGGACTGGTCTTCCGCTTCGATCGCGATGCGCCACCATCGTCTTCATCCGGGCTGCATTCCGCTCGATGCGCAGAGCGGCCTGGGCATCCTCGGCGAGCCCTTTCTTCTGCATCGACTGCCTCAGCACGCTGGCGAACGTGATGACCGCGCCGAGCGGGTTGCGAAGGTCGTGCGAGATGAGCGCGGTGTACTCTTCCCGCTGCTGTTCGAGACGCCGCAGCTCCGTCACGTCACGAAAGACGACGATCGCCAGCGCGACCTGGCCGTTCGCATTTCTCACGCTCGTGCCTGTCGACACCACCCGTCGAGGCTCGCGGTGAGATGGCAGGCAAAGAACCTCGCAGTCCACGAAGTCTTGGCCACGAAGTGCGCGGCGGAGAGGGTATTCTTCGCGACCCAGCGGGTTGCCCTCGGCGTTCTGGAATTCCAGATTGTCGAATACGCGAGCCCATCCTGCGACAGTTCGAACAGCTCACGCCACGACACGGCCGCCGCAGCGTCCCCGGGCGCGAGCGACGTCGGAAGATCTCGGTCCGCCCCCCGGATTTGCATGATACATGTACCCCGCGAGAGTGTACTAGGTCTTTGACCGATGCTTTGCCACGCTCTTTCGGCTGCGCCGGGCGGGGCTGTCTTCGGCCCGGAGAATGGGCACACCGGTCAGGATGCTCCGGTAGCGATGCTCGGGCTCGCCGACGACGACGCCCGCCCGCTCGATCGCGTAGGAACGGATGGTCGTGTCGTGTTCGCTGCTCCGCATCTTGACCACAGCGAGCACCTTCGCCAATTTGCCTTCCAGCTCGACGTAGCGCTGCAGCACGAGCACGTCGGCCAAGAATTCCGTGATGTGCGGCGAGAGGCTCAGCTCCGCGAACGATTGCACGAGATCGACCGTCATGAGCACCGTGACACCGATGCCGGTCAGCGCCGTGATCGTGCGGAAGATCGATTCGCGAATGTCGTCGCGATGGGAGGGTGCAAGCGCCAGCTCGAAGCCGGACAGCGAGTCGATCGCGAGCCGTCTCGCCTTCGTTCGCTCGACGGCGCCGCGTACGGCGGCGAGTGTCTCGTCCACGGTCAGATCGAGCGACCGGAGGTACATGACTTCGACGAGCCCCCGCTCGATGAAGCCCCCCAGCTTGGGACCAAAGGCCTCCGCCCGCGCGAGGTACTCTCCCGGGTGCTCCTCGAAGACGGCGATGATGCCAGGCTCTCCCGCCTCCGCTCCCGCCGCGATGAAGTGCCGTGCAAAGAGCGACTTACCGGACCCTGATGGCCCCACGATGAGCGCAGACTCGCCGGCGGGAATTCCGCCGCGCATCATGCCATCCAGGCCCTCGATGCCGGTCGATGCTCGCGCGCCGGCAGGAGGGACACGTGATCGCGGGCGGCGTTCGGCGCGAGACAAGATCCGGGGGAAGACGCGGATGCCCTCCGATGAGATCAGGAAGGTGTGAAGCCCCGGCATCGTGGAGCACGCGCGCATCTTGGTGACTTGCAGACGGCGCACGCTCGCGTTGCGTTCGATGGACTGGGTGAGCCAGAGGATCCCGTCTGCGATCGTGAAGATGGGGTTGCGGTGCGACTCGGCAATCTCGTATTCACCGACCAGAAACGTCGTCGCTTGCCAGCCCGTCAAGTGGAGCGCGAGGCGCTGAACGAACTCCTGGAGCTGCGCTTCCGACGTGCTCGCCCGCGCGACCGTACGGAACGAGTCGACGACGACGACGCCCGGGTGGGTCGCCTCGACCTCGGCGAGGATACGCCTCATGACGCTGTCGAGATCCTGATTCAAGGCTTCCGAGCTGAGGTTTACGAAGCGAACCGCTCCGCTTACCTTTTGCGGATCGAAAAAGGCGTACTGCTGCGCGTGGCGCAGCATCTTGAGCGGCGGTTCGCCGAGCACGGTGAAGTAGAGTGCCGGGGCTTCCATCGAGGCTCGAGAGAAGACGATTTGCTGGGCGAGCGTCGTCTTGCCCGCGCCCGGACCGCCGGCGATCAAGTTGAACGAGTACTCAGGCAAGCCGCCCCCGAGAACGGTGTCCAGTCCTGGGACTCCGCTCGGCAGGAGCTCTATCGTCCTCTTCCCTGACGTGGTCATTGTTTCTCGTCCTTCGGTGGAGCGGAGGTCGTGTCCTGCGCCTCGGGCCAGACGTCGCAGACCAGATGAAGTGCAAGGTGTCCCAGCCCGATCGCCAAGTGCGTCTTGCCGACGCCTGGGGGCCCAAACAAAAGGACGTTCTCGGCGTTGGGAATGAAGTGCCCGGTGGCGAGCTCGCGCACGAGGCGCTGGTCGATCGACGGCTGGAACTTGAAGTCGAAATCGTCGAGGAGCTTCACGCCAGGGAAGTGCGCGATGCTGATCCCCATCGCGACGCGCTTGCGCTGCTTGGCATCGACCTCGTGGCGGAGCAGTGCATCGAGGAAGTCGACGAAGGTCATCTCCTTGCGCGCTGCCTCGCTCAGCAGGGCGTCGATACGCTCGGCAGCAGCCGGGAGGCGCAGCTTGGTGAGATGCTCGAGGACGCGGGCGCGTACGATCTCGCTCATGACGCCTCCGTCGTCGAGGCTCCGTCCGAGAGCGGCGAGCGTGCCGCTGCGAGCGACCGGCGGAGGCGGCGCCTCGCCCCGCTTGCGCCACAATCCCGCGTGGTGCGCAGGGGGTCAACGACGCAGTCGTGCGGCTCGTTGGAGCGAGCGTGCGTGGCGACTAGCCGGGCGCCATGGAAGATGCGGACCGTCGTGTCGCCAACCGCAACGGCGACGCGAGCCCGAACGAGCTGGTGAGGGACGCTGCAGCGAACCGTGTCGACGTCGACGAAGGCGTCGTTGGCGACGCGTCGGAAAAGATGTTGCTCACGAGCCGGCAGCGGCCGAGCTGGCAGAGGGCGCAGCGCACGCTTCTCGTCGCGCTCGAAGCGCGCGAGCGGCGTCTCGTGCGTCGTGCCGTGCACGCGCTGATCGGCCAGATCCATCCATCGCTCCAAGTGAGCTTCCAGCTCGACGAACGAGTCGAACCTCCGGCCGGCGAGGGCGTTGCGCTTGACGTACTTCACACCCGCCTCGCCCTTGCCCTTGGTGCGCGCGCGGTAGGGAGCGCACGCGCGAGGCACGACGTCCCAGTCGCGGCAGAACTCGACGTACGTCGGATGGAAAGTCACCGTGCGGGTGATGCGATCGTGCGCGAGGACGAGCGCACGAGCGTTGTCGCCGAGCAGGTCGCGCGGCACGCCGCCGAAGCGACGGAACGCGGCCGCGATGCCTTCTCGCCAGTCGTCCTGGCGCTCGGCGAGAAACGCTTTGACGAACAGCCGGCGCGAGTAGCTCAGCACGGCGACCAACAGGTGCACGCGCACCGCCTCCGCAGCGATCGACACGAGCGTCTGTCCGAAGTCGATCTGCATCTGCTGCCCTGGCGCCGTCTCGTACCGGACGCTCGCCAGCTCGGCGGAACGCAGCTCGCGCCGACGAGTGGCGACGACCTTCTGCACCACGCGCTCGTGGACCTGGTAGCCGTGCTCGGCGAGCAGCGCGACGACCACCCTTGCGTTGCCGCGGGCTGCCCCCTCGAACAGCTCCAAGGCCAACTTGCGCCCCGCTTCTCCGAGGCGCAGCGCGCCCGGTCGGGGCTCCTTCGCTTCACCCGCCTGCTCGTCGCGTAGGTAGCGGCGGACCGTGTTGCGCGCGATACCCAGCTCGCGCGCGATCCGCTTGGCCCCCCATCCCCTCTCTTGCAGCAGTCGAATTTGCCGTACCGAGTCCGGCTCGATCATCGGCACCTCCGGCCCCGGAAGTGCCACGACCTGCCTACCTTGCGTGATCTCCATCGATGCCTCCTCTGGTTGTGCCAGAGGGGGGTCAGATTCCGCGTCGATCGGGGGTCAGTTTTCCCGTCGGCCTACAAGGGTGGCCGGGCTCCGAGAGCCAGTAGTAGTGAAAGCACCCTTCGGACATCTCAGCCTCGTGTCCGAGGACGAGCCGCTGGTTCAGCTGCACGAGGCTCAGTGGCCTCTCGTTGAGAACGCTTAGCTTATTAGTCGGCCAAACTCGAGCGGGCTTGTGTCCGGGCCGATCCAGCTGTCGATTCCCCCGGTGCCACCCGAAACAGTCTGAAGGTCCGAGCAGTTCTTCCTTGTTCACAGATCTCGCCTCCCGGGTTCCGTGCAGCCGCCGCGCGCCGAATCGTCGCCAAGGGTTGCTTGCATGGCGGTGGGCATGGCTCGTGCTGACGTCCGAGGACTTGTCGCGGATCGCAGGGCCAGCGACGTCACGGTTCGCGGCGCCTCGAAGGTCGCACGCACGTAGCGGTAGCTCTGTGGTGGTCGAAACCACGGCCACCGTTCGCGGATCCTCTGCAACGGTAGGGGCGTCTCGAACGCCGTGACCTGCTCCAGCCAGATTGCGCACGCTCGTGAGGCACGCGCGAAATAGTTGAGATACTCGCCTCTCGTCACCCCCGCTCCACCGCACCCCCGCTCCACCGCGGACGTGAGGCCAGAGGGCCTATGGCGTGGCCGTCTCGATCCCTCTCGCGACAGCGGAGGCCATGAGCGCCATCTTTGGTCAGCTTCCGTACGGGAGAACGTCTTGCCCGATTCGAACGCTGGGACGCACCCGACGTAGCTCGGCGGGCTGCCCGGCTTGACCCGTTACAAAACGTCGGTACATTTCACGATGTGCAGACGAATCGTTTCAGCGGTCGCATCCTTCCTCGTGGGATCTTTCGTTCCCGTGATGCTGGGGTGTCGCGGGTTGCCCTAGCTCGGCTTGCCAAGGCTGGTGCTCTAGAACGGATAGGCCGTGGCCTCTACGCACCGACCCATGTCAAGGTCACCGAACATCACACGCTGGTGGAGTCGGCCGTCCGCGTGCCGCACGGCGTCGTGTGTCTGCTCTCCGCGCTTCGTTTCCACAAGCTGACGACCCAGAGCCCGCACGAGGTCTGGATGGCCATCGGGGTGAAGGCGCGAAAGCCCGTGACGGACTGGCCGCCACTTCGCATCGTCCGGTTCTCAGGGGCTGCTCTGTCCTTCGGTATAGAGAAGCACGTCATCGAGAACGTGGAGGTCCACGTCACGTCGCGAGAGAAGACCGTAGCCGACTGCTTCAAGTACAGGAACAAAGTCGGCCTCGACGTGGCCATCGAGGCTCTCCGCGACTACCTTCGCTCGCGGCGCCGGTCCGTGGACGTCCTCATGGCAGCAGCCGCCGCGTGCCGTGTGAAGAACGTCATGCGCCCTTACCTCGAAGCGATGGCATGAAGGGGCTGCCGAAGAACGTCGCAGCCTCTGTTCGCGACCGGCTCCTCAAGCTCGCGAAGAACAGCGGCGAGGATTTCACGTACGTCCTCACTCGCTACGCCCTTGAGCGTCTACTCGTCCGCCTGGCAGCGTCGAAGCATAAGAGCACGTTCATCCTCAAAGGGGCGATGCTCTTCCGCGTCTGGTCGCCCACGGTCCGCCGGCCGACGAAGGACCTCGACCTCCTCGGGTCGGGCGAGCCAGACCCCGCTCGGGTCGCCTCCGTGTTCGCCGAGATCGCTTCGGTCGCCGTCGAGGACGACGGGATCATGTTCGACCCCAAGAGTGTCAAGGCATTCCGTATCAAGGAGGATGCCGAGTACGAGGGCGTTCGCGTCAACGTTACCGCGCGCATCGGCTCGGCTCGGCTCGAACTCCAGATTGACGTCGGCTTCGGGGATGCCGTCACACCAGGGACGGTCGACGTGGACTTCCCGACGCTCCTGCCGATGACAGCGCCGAAGATCCGAGCGTACCCCAAGGAAACGGTCGTCGCGGAGAAGCTACAGGCGATGGTCTTCCTCGGCATCGCGAACAGCCGGATGAAGGACTTCTTCGATGTGTGGTTCCTCGCAATGAACTTCGAGTTTGCGGGCCCCGTGCTCGCACGCGCGATCAAAGCCACGTTCGAGCGCCGGAAGACTGAGCTGCCGAAGACGGCGCCGCTTGCGCTGACCAAGGACTTCGCCGAGGACGATGCCAAGGTGAAGCAGTGGAAGGCATTCGTCTCGAAGACGACGCTCCTCTCCAAAAGCACGACGCTCGACGAGATCGTCGCCCTCATCGCTCCGTTCGTTCTTCCCCCTCTCGCCGCCGCTCGCGAAGCGCGCAATCTCGAGGCGACTTGGAAGCCAAGAGGACCGTGGGCCTGAGCTTGGCTATGGCCAGGACGGGGTGCCGCGATGGCGTTACCTTCCACCTGTCCTGGCTACTCGTCGCATCCGACGCAGGATCGTTGAGGAATCCGCGTCGAACAAGACTTGAACGGCCGGAGACGATCGTCGAGAACCGCGTCGTGCTCTCTGGTGTCATGCACCGCGTACGCGAAGTCGCGACCCGCATCGTCGGGTGGATTGCCGACGTTGTGCAGGTCGGGACGCGACCGGCTCCTGTGGTCGTGGGGCTGCTTCGAGACGTAACCCGTTCCCGCGGGGAGCTCGTAGCCGAGAAGTTGAAGTAGTGCTGCAACATTGGCCCGTAGGGGTTACCGTGCCGTGCCCAGGTCGACGCGCGCTAGATGCCTCTGTCAGTCGAGCGCGCAGGCTTCGTCGAGGAGCTGCTGCGCATCGACGTCGGAGTTGTGGACGAACAGCACGAGCTTCGACCCCAGGCGCGGCGCGGACGATCGCACTCGTAGCCGCACGCGGTTTCCCAGCACCTCCAGGACAACGTCTCTGCCCCTCAACGAGCGGGCCACTAGCGCGACGATCTTCGCCTGCATCGCTTCGACGGTCTTTGCTGGCTGCCGGACCGGCGCCGTGAGCGTTGCGAGGATCATCACCCCGTCCGGAACCACGCGTTCCGAGTGCGCGCGCAGATCGGCCGCCACTCGTTGCACCACGCGATCGAAGCGGAGCCCGAGACGCGCCAGGCTCGTCCCGCGTGCTTCGGCGATCCTAGCGGCGAGTCCTTTTTCAAGCGGTTGCATCGCTGCGGAGGCCCATCGTAGCAGCGGGTGATGCTGCGCGCGGCCTTGCGCATCCTGAACCTGTGGTGGCGAAAAACGTGTTCATGCTGCAAGCCCGGCGTAGCGATGATGGATTCCGCCGATTCTCGCAGCCCATTCGCACGATGAGCGCCACGACCTCGGGCTCCAAAGGCGGTCGTCCGACGTGCCTCGATTTCCAGGTCCAGAAGCGCGCGAAGCCGCGGCGGTGCCATGCAACGACGTTGCTGGTTTCACGATCGCCAGCGCGTCGGCCCATCGCGACCAGACCCGGGAGACGACGACCAAGAAGGCGCGATCGACCGGGCGAATCTGCGGCCGTGGCCGGGTGCGCATGAACACCGCAAGCTGCTGCAGGAGCATAAGGATCTCCACGACGAGGCTCGGCGGAGGAGCGAAGTAGCCACGACAATGCCGCGTGCATTGCTGGTCGGCATGAGGCGCCGAAGCGTCGGCGAGAAGGCGATCGTAGAGGGCGGTCCCGTGCACCGGATGCGGGGCCGCGCGTTCACGTAACCGGTCTTCGCGGCAGGTCCGCCGAGGGCGGAACGTGGGCCCAAACTGGCGCGCGCGGCGCACCGCGCGGTGTCGAACAAAGTGCGCAACCGATTGCTCAATTCGAGCAAGAACGCGCACGAAGCGACGCGGTACGAGAGCTCGCACTCTGCGTCGACACCGCTTTGCGCTCCTCGCACGGTTCGTGCTGCTTCCACACCGAAGGTAGGGCGCCGGGCGCCGTCTGCGGGTCTGCAGTCGCCCCGCCCCGCGTCGCGCCTCCCGGAGGTACTACTACAATGAGACGTCTATCTCGTGGGTCCATCTATTGCGCGCTCGCGATGACCTCGGGTGCGCTGGCGGCGTGTGGTTCGTCGAACGACAACAGCGCAACCGGAGCGAGCGAGGATGCCGGTGCCAATTCCGACGCCACAGGCAGCACGAGCTCGAGCGGCGGGTCCGGCTCAGGCTCCGGCGGCGGATCCAGCTCCGGCTCCAGCGGCGGCACGAGCTCCGGCTCCAGCGGCAGCGGCAGCTCGGGCTCCAGCGGGGGCGCCAGCTCGGGTTCCAGCGGCGCTACCAGCTCGGGCGGGACCGGGTCGGACGGCGGCACGGGTGCCCCGCGCCCGCTCCCTCCACCACCCACGTACCAAGTAACGCCAGCACCGGACTGGAATGCGGTGTTCAACAACACAGGCCACAGCGGCGACGGCTTTTCGTGGGTTCCGCTGGGCATAAAAAATCGCCAGGGACTCGCGACCTCGAGTACGAACTCCGTCATTTTGTTCAACGACTCGAGCTGCAGCGGGTGCGGCGCCAACAGCACCGCGGGCGAGTACACCGGCGGCATCACACCCAATACCTCGGATATCAAATGGGTGTACGGCATCGACGGCCGGAACCAAGTCTGCGCCGACATGTGGGACACGACCCACGCGCCGAGCGGGTACGGCGGCACGGTTGCGAGGAACCTCGTCAACAACTACGGCATGAGCGGCATCCGAGGCACGGGCGACACGCATGACACGAACAACATGGCGATGTGGCTCTCCGCCCAGTCTCCGTCCGCCGCCAACAGCTACGTCGCGCTGGACGCCTATGGCACGAGAAATCTCGGAAAGCTGTATATATGGAACTTCAATCAAGGGGGGAACACCGGCAAGGGCCTGAAGAATATTAAAATATCCACTTCGACGGATGGGACCAACTACACCGAGTACATGGGAAGCGGATACCCCTTCCAGGTGCCGCAGGCGAGCGGGTCAGGCCCAGGGGGTTATAACCAGGTCATCGACCTGAATGGGACGTCGGCCCGGTACGTTAAAATAGCGTACAACCCGGTCTCCGGAGACGGCAACTGGGGGGGACGCCGGCGGGTACGGTTTGAGCGCGGTGCGCCTATACGATACTTCCGGCAACAAGCTCCTCCTAACGGCTTCAGCCGGGTCTACCGCGAGCAGCAGCGCCTATGACCAGATGCCCGGCGGCTTCTGGAACATGCAGGCCTTCTCAGCCGGTGACTACGTTTATTTCGTGCTCCATAACGATGCCAGCTGCTGCTCGCCCTTCAAGGCAAATGCCACCCAGTTGATGAGGTACACCATCGTCAACGGCAAGGTGGATTGGACTACGCTGGTGGCGTTCGACTCCCTGCCATACATGTACTATCCCACCATTCCCAGCGGATTCAGCCCGAATGCCGACGACGCCAAATCTGGCAACTATTATCGGGTTGTTCAGTTCGAAAACCTGGCATCCTGGAACGACGATGACGGCAACATCTACATGTTGGGGGCGGACGAGACGAACGAGTATGGCGTGTGGAACGACAAATCGAACCTGGTAATTTCGAGGGTTCCAAGCGGGAGCGTCGAAGATTTCAACACAAGGCAGTACTGGAACGGAACGAGCTGGGTCCGGAACTACGAGGAAGCAACCGATTTGACGGACGTTTCTGGAACCATCGTGGGGCCGGTGGGCAACATGCCCGGTTATTTCAAGATGCAAGGCGGGCAGTTGGATGGTGAATATGTACTGGTGTACATGGAGGGCGTGAACGGAAATTCGTATTTCCGGTACGCAAACAATCCGTGGGGGCCATGGAGCGACAAACACCTGCTTTTGCCCGCCTCCGTTACGGGCACCCCCATGCCCGGGATGACCGTATACAACACGGGCGCAGTGCCCTTTATTTCAAATACCGGCGAATTCTATTTCTACCTCATCCAAAACAGTTCGTCGATGGAGTTCTTCAAATATACCGAGTCTCCCGGCGACGGAGGAGCCGTCGATGAAGGGGGCGGGGACTGAAGAAGGGCGCTGCGCGCCGTCGCCTGCGGGAGTCTCTTCGCCCGCCAAATCACCGAGCGTGATCCTCGATCACGCGTAGCAGTCGGTGGAAATCGGCGGGGCAACCCCACGGGTTTGGGGAATCGCCAGACACCCGAGCCAGGAGGAGCTGCGCCCGATGAAGATACCGCGAATGAGCTGCGATCGAGCGTCGCTGCTCGATCGGCATGGGAACACCGAGGCGCGCGAAAATGTTTCTCCGCGCGGTACGTCGGCATCGCGTCGCCGCACTTGCTGACGATGAGATACGCGATGAGGCCCGGCCCGCATTTCGGGAGCATACGTGCTCCGTTCGGTGTCCGGAAAATCGGGTCAACTCCACGCGTCCACCTTGCCAAGTGTCGATCGACTCGTCCGTCCGCGCGCTGGTTGTCGACACGTGCACGGGACACTGCCTTCGCCCCTCACCCTCCTCACGATCAGACGCAGGACCCCACGATCTTCATTCCTGCTTCCTCACACGCCGCATCGAGCTTGATGAGCAGCGCACGGAGCGTTTGGAGCTCGCTGGCCGTCATCCCCGGGATGTCGTCCACGGCCTTACGACGGGCGACCGTGATGGTGCGTTGGAGCTTCTTGCCCTTCGGCGTCAGCACAGGGGTGCGCACGCGACGGTTTGCTGGGTCGAGTTTTCGCTCGACGAAGCCTTCGCGCTCCAAGCGATCGAGCTGCGCCATGAGGGTGGTCTTGTCCAGGCCAACAAGCTCACCGAGCTCGCTCTGGGTCTTCGGCTTCTGCTCCTCCAATGTCGTGAGGACGGCGTAGTCGCGGAGCCCGCCCACAAGCCCGTGGGCAACGGAAATCTGGTCGATCGTGTTGCGTAGCCTCTGCCCGTTGCGCTGAAACAACAAGGCAAGGTCCGTGGAGATGTCGCTGCCTGCCATCGTTGTTGACTAGCACGAGAACGTCCCGCGTACGGATCTTCCGACAGTGGATGTTCCTCATTCAGAGCGTCTTGACTGAGACGATTTGGATGCTAGGTTCACCTCGTGGCTGTGAAGAAGTGGGTCAAACGTGGCCTTCAAGTGATCGGCGCGCTCGTCCTGGTCGTCGCTGGGCTGTTCGGTGCTCTCTATTACTCGACGGTCGGAGGCAAGAGCCGCATCGCGGATGGGTTTACGCCAGCGCCCGACGTACGGGTCGTGAAGGATGGCTTCGTCGCCATCGGTGTCGTGGACGTGGCCGACAAGAAGGTGGCGCTGATCGACTCGGGAATGGATCCGGATGGTAAGGCGGTGCTCGCCGAGCTCGCTCGGCGAGGCTTGGGTACCGACGCTGTGGTCGCGATCTTCATGACGCACGGGCATTCCGACCACACCGCGGGTGCGCACCTCTTTCCGGGGGCGACCATCTACGCGCTCGCGGACGACGTTGCGCTGGTCGAGGGACGCGAAGCCGCGCGCGGCCCCTTGACCAAAATGGCGGGGGCGAAACCGACTGGGCTCCACGTCGAGTCGCTCGAGGACGGCACCACGACCTCCGTTCGCACCAAGGCGGTACGCGTTTACGCGGTGCCCGGCCACACGGCGGGAAGCGCTGCCTACCTCGTGAGCGGTGTGCTCTTTCTCGGCGACAGCGGGGCGATGACGACGGACGGCAAGCTCGATGGGCCCCCCTGGGCGTTCACCGACGATCCTGCGAAGAGCCGCGCGTCGCTGGTCGCTCTCGGCGACGCGCTTCGTCCCGAGCGGGAGAAGATCGTGGCGATCGTTCCTGGGCACACGGGACCGGGCCACATCGAGGATCTTCTGTCGTTTGGACGATGAGGGCGCGGCTCGAAGGGCGACAGCGGCTCCTTCCCACTTCATGGCTCCGTAGCGATTGTCGCAACCATCCACCCGTTCGAGGTCCCCATGTCCACGTTTGTCGTCGCAGGCGCCACCGGTCACGTCGGTTCTGTCGTCGCTCGCGAGCTCTTGACTTCGGGCCACAAGGTTCGCGCCATCGTGCGGAGCGTCGAGAAAGCCAAGTCGCTCGCCGCTCACGGCGCCGAGCTGCTTACCGGCGAGCTCGGCGACGCCGGCTTCCTCGCGCGAGCCTTGCGCGGGGCCGACGGCACCTTCCTCCTCCTTCCGCCACCTCCGAACGACGCCCAGGACGTACGTGCCCTGCTGGATCGGCTCGCCCAGGTCGAGGCGAGCGCAGTCGCCGAGAGCGGCGTCCGTCACGTGGTCCTCCTCTCGTCCTGGGGCGCGGAGAGGTCGGCCGGCACAGGCCCCATCGTCGGGCTCCACGTCCTCGAGCAGGCGCTGAAGAAGACCGGCGTCATCGCGACCTTCCTACGGGCGGGCTCGTTCACCGAGAACCTGCTCAACATGCTGCCGGCGGCGCAGCACCAGAGCGTCCTCCCCAACTTCTTCCCGCCCGAGCATAAGACCGCGACGATCGCGACGCGTGACATCGCCGCCGCGGCTGCGCGCGCTCTGCTGTCTCCGCCTACCGCGACGGAGGTCGTCTACATCCTTGGTTCCCACGAGTACAGCGCGGTGGATCAGGCAGCGTATCTGTCGAAGAAACTCGGCAAGGAGATCAATCTCCTCAACCTACCCGTGTCGGCCGCCTCCGGCGCGATCCAGCAGGGCGGCACAGGTGCGTCGATGGCGAACCTGCTGCAGGAGATGTACGAGGGGGCGAGCAAGGGGCTGCTCGGCGTCGAGCCGGGACACCGCGTCGAGAAGGGCACCACGACGATGGAGCAGGCGCTGGATCCGTACTTCGCGAAGTAGCTGCGCGCGCCGGAAAACGCTTCGTCGCGTTCGGCGCCGGAGGGTGCGGTTCGACGGCGGCGGGGGGTCGGCCGGGCGCCTGGGCAAAGAGCCGCGACAGGCCTGCTGAAAGCGTCGGTTCGATAAGACCGGTTCGGTGAAGTCGCCTACGGGACCGAGCAGAAGAAGGCCAAGAACAAGAAGAAGTAACCCCGGTGAGCCGGGCCAATTTCAGGAGCTGCATTATGGCGACGCGCAAGTGGAGCGAGATCAAGGGCGAGAAGGCGATCGTAGAGAAAGGTCGCGGGCACCGGAGGCGGGTCCGCGCGGTTCACGTAACCGGTCTTCGCGGCGATTCCGCCGAGGGCGGAACGTGGGCCAAATTGAACCCGCGCTTAGCACACGTCGGCCGGAGCAGGGGGCGAGTGGCTCGCGCAGCCGTCAGTTCACATCTGGGTCCGCCACCAGCTCCGTCGGATCTCGCGCGCGGGCGGCGACGGGCGCCTCGGTCGGTAGGCCGAGGCTCTCGAGGATCCGCCGGACCATCGCGGGATCGGTGACTTCGCCGAGCACGCGGAGGCGCCCGCCGCAGCGGGCGCAGGAGAACGCGTCGACGTCGAACGAGCGGCGCAAGAGAGTGGCCCACTCGACGCGAGGCGTCGCCGCATAGAGGAGGCCATCCAAAAGGCGGTTCCAGTGCTTTACACTCAGGATGTTCGGAGACAAAAGGACGGCATTCGCGCGCGCGGAGTCTGACACGAGTACGGCGGGCGGGGAGCCGACGGTGGCCGGCGACATGCCGGATGCGTGCGCAACGCGGACGGTCAATGCTTTGGCGGGCGGGCCGGTCGGGGTCTCGCGCGCTCGCTGTTGGCTGGTTGCTGCGCCACAAGCGGGCTTCTTCTTTTCGGTGGCTGCCGGAGGCACACGGGGTGCCGTTTGGGATGGCGGCTTCGGCACGATGTCGCGCCGCCAGGCGGAGCGTGGGCCGAGGACACCGTGGTACCGAAGGGGTGGATAGCGTGGGGGCGGCAGCACCACGGCGGCGAGGCGGGCCAAGAACTCGAGTGGTGTTATGACGCGAGGCTTGGCACGTCCGCCGCGCAGCTTCTTGATGCGATAGGCGATCTTCCCGCCCGGCAGTTGGCGCAATCGGTCGAGCGCGAGTGCGGGTCTGGCGCCATAGCGAAGGAGGCGCTCGCGTCCGAGGTCGTCGTCACCGTCGACGCGAACGGAAGCCTGCAGGTTGAATCGTTCGAATTCGACGGCACTGTCGTTCGCGCCTTGTGCATCGGCTGGACCGGTCTCCACGGTAGCGGCATGGTCGTCGGGAAGGGGGCGCACGGCGCCACGCTGCATCGCGATGGCCGCGCAGGCGTCGAGAAAGGTCTGCGCAGCGGGCTCCTGCGAGCCCGCGCCCGCGTCCTGTCCCGATAGTAGGAGGCCTCTGCGTTCGAGCCAGGCGAGGGCGTTTCGATGTACGCGCCGCACGGCGGCTTCAAGCTCCTCCCGCGTGGGCGGCGGCGCGGCATGGAACACAGGCCGGCCCTCCGCGTCGCGCCGGAACACGCCGTCGAGCACCGTCGTGTGGAAGGGGACGTTCAGGTTCATGCTCGAACCGAATCTCTGCACGAACGTAAGGGCGCCCGAGGGCGCGGCGGCGAGCCCCTTGCGCCTGGCCCACGCGCGATGGCGGGCAAAGACCGATTCGACGAAGATTCGGGCGAGCGCCGAGAGGGCCTCGGCTCGGAATGCCGCGAGGGTCCGCAACTCGAAGGGCAGCGAGAGCACCCATTGGCGCACCGGGACCGCGGGCATGACGCGGTCCACGAGATGCGCGGCGGTGTTGGCCATTCGCCGTCCGGCGCAGCTTGGGCAGACGCCGCGGTGCTTGCACGAGAACGCGACGAGCAGATCGTGGCCGCAGGTGTCGCAGCGCGCGCGCACGAAGCCGTGGGCGAACACGCCGCAACGAAGGTACCCGCGGAGCTCTTGCTCTACGTAGCGCGGCACCGGCGCCTCGTAGCTATCGCGGGCGTGCGCGAGAAACGTTTCCAGGTGACTGCGCACGACGCGGTAGAGCACCGTCTCGGTGGGGCGGCGAGGCCGGTATGCCGGTGCAAGGAGGGCCACTGACTTCCGCGCGGACTGGTTGTCGCGTACCAGAGCGGGAGCTTGCAGTTGCGCGCACTTGCGATACTCCGCCGATGTCCGGGTCAGTCTCGGGGGTGGCCTGCGACAGGCACCCTGGGTGCCAAGGCCCGCACCGTCCCCCGGATTAGTCTAAGAGCCGGTCCGAAAACGGAGTCACGCCTGATTGAGGGC
>CALKVG010000345.1 GCA_937998045.1 uncultured Myxococcales bacterium | reverse complement strand
AGATTTCTGCCTGTCTCGTGGGCTCGGAGATGTGTATAAGAGACAGAGGTCGGCGCGCGCCGTGTTGATCACCATCGCCCGTTCGGGGAGAACGCCGATGGCGCGCCGATTGAGGATGAGCCGCGTCCGGTCCACGAGCGCCAGATGGAGCGTGAGGATGTGGCTCTTGGCCGCGAGCTCCTCGATGGACGGGGCGTACGCGATCCCGAGCTCGGTCGCGCGCGCGGCCGTGAGCGACCGACTCCAGGCCATGACGTTCAGACCGAAAGAGCGGGCGCGCGACATCACCTCGCGACCGATGGCGCCCAGGCCCACGATCCCGAGCGTCTTGCCGTGGAGCCCCTCGGCTTTGCTGTACTCCTGGCGCTCCCACTTGCCGGCGCGCAACGACGCGACCGCGTCGGGCACGCGCCGGTCGAGCGAGATCATCAGCCCGTAGACGAGCTCCGTCACCGCCGAAGCGTTCTTGCCTGGGCAGTTGGCGACGTAGATCCCGCGCTTGCTTGCGGCTCTGACGTCGATCGTGCTGTAGCTCGCGCCGGCTCGGACGATGAGATTCAATTGCTTGGCGGCTTCGATGGCGCCCGCGGTGACCTCGGTCGAGCGCACGACGAGCACGCCCACGCCTTTCAGGTTCTTTTCGAGCGTCTCGCGCGTCAGCTCTGGTTCGTATACGACCTCGAGCGGGAGCGTGCGCAGCTCTTCGATTGCGCGGGGGTGAAGTTTGTCGGCGATGAGCAGACGCATGGCGGGCCGACGATATTAACCGAACGGCGATTTTTTCGCTCCGATCGTGTGAGCGCGCCCGCCGATCTCCACCGCGACGCTCTCCGCCGCATCGTCCAGGTCGACGAGAAATGGCTCGAGCGACGACTGGGCGTGCGCTGTGAATTTCGCCTCGTACGGCCCGCCGGGGCGGGTCCGTTTGACCGTCGTGTAGAGCGCGTCGTCGGGCCCCACGCGGGTCGATTCCGGCTCCCACGGCTCTTCCGTACCGTCGCTCAGGACCAGGGCGATCCGCTGCGGCTCGAAGCGCAGCGATCGCACGAAGTAGGGAACGTCGTCGACCGTGAAGTATGTCCAGTCGTAGCCGTTCGTGAGAATGTAGCGGCCGTCGTCCGGGTGCCGCGAGATCCAGCCGCCCAGAGCCGCCGCGAGCCCGGCGTGCTCGACGACGGCTCCGTCGTGCCAGAAGCGTCCCACCCCGTCGAGCCGGATCGTACTCTCGCGCGAGCGCCCCTCCGGGGCAGGGAAGCGGAAGAACTCGGGATGGTCGGCCGGTTTCATGTCCCACTCGCCTTGCAAACGTCCGGAGACGGTCGCAGTCGCTCGCAGTCGCGTCGGCGCTTGCGTCCAGAGGCTGTGACGCGGGTAGTCGCGACCCGCAAGGGGGAGAGGGACCCCTGGAGGTTGCCTTGACGGGTCCGGAGGCCGCGCCTAAAAGCGTAGCGTTCAAAATATTTTGAAAGTTGTTGGGAGGTGGGACCGGGATGGCGTGGGACGGCATGGGCGCCTTCGTTCGCGCGCTCGAGGAGCGCGGAGAGCTCGTGCGAATCCGCCGCCGCGTGGATCCCCGGCTCGAGATTGCAGCGATCGCCGATCGGGTGATGAAAGCCGGAGGGCCGGCGCTGCTCTTCGAGGACGCGGCTGGGTCGCGCTTTCCGCTTCTCATCAACGCGTTTGGCTCCCGCAAGAGGATGTCGCTCGCGCTGGGGGTGGACGACCTCGAGGAACACGCCCGCTCGATCGGTGAGCTCGTCCGCACGCGCGCTCCCTCCAGCGCCCGCGAGCTCGCCCAGCTCGCCCGCAAGCTGCCCGAGCTCGCGCACGTGCCGCCCCGGGCGGTGTCGCGGGCGCCCTGCCAGGACGTGGTGCACACCGGCGCGGACGTCGACCTCGACGCGCTGCCGATCCTCACGTGTTGGCCCGACGACGGCGGGCCGTTCATCACGCTGCCGCAAGTCATCACCCGGGATCCGGAGAACCAGACGCGAAACGTGGGCTGCTACCGGATGCAGAAGCTCGACCGCACCAGCACGGCGATGCACTGGCAGGTCCACAAGACGGGGGCGCGCCACTTCCGCCGCGCCAAGGAGATGAATCTCCCGCGGATCGAGGTCGCCGTGGCCCTCGGCGGCGATCCGGCCCTCACGTACGCTGCGACGGCGCCGCTCCCCGACGGCATCGACGAGTGGATGTTCGCCGGCTTCCTGCGCAAGCGCGCGGTGGGCACCGTCCGCTGCAGGACCGTCGACCTCGAAGTGCCCGCCGACGCCGACTTCGTCCTCGAGGGATACGTCGGTGTAGGCGAAGACCTCGTGGACGAGGGCCCGTTTGGCGATCACACCGGATATTACACGCCGGTCGACCGCTTCCCGCGGTTCCATGTCACCGCGGTCACGCATCGCGCCGATGCTGTCTTCCCCGCTACGATCGTCGGGCCGCCCCCGATGGAGGACGCGTGGCTGGGGAAGGCGACCGAGCGCCTCTTCCTCCCTCTCCTGCGGATGCTCTTCCCCGAAGTGGTGGACATGAACCTCCCCATCGAGGGGGCGTTCCACAACCTCGTGCTCGTCTCGATCAAGAAGCAGTATCCCTTTCACGCCGCTCGCCTCGCGCACGGTCTGTGG
>CALKVG010000344.1 GCA_937998045.1 uncultured Myxococcales bacterium | reverse complement strand
GCTTCCTCGGCTCGAGACCGTCGTGGGCAGTCCCGACGACCCGTCCTGACCGAAAAAAAACGGGACGTCGACGCCGAGCGCCGCGCGATCGCCCAGGCCCACCCCCGCCACCAGATCGGAGCCGAACGAGTGGAGCAGCGGCTTGAAGGCGACCTGCCCGGCGCCATCGCGCAGCACGACCGGAGCCTGCGCGTAGGAGACCCACGCGCCGACGTTCCAATGCCAGCTGCCCGGGGTGGACGGCGGTTCGAGGACGAGCGTGGCCTGCGGGTCGCTCGACGGTCGCCACGTTCGCGCATCGAGAGACGGCGACGTCTGCGCGAGCGCGGAAGACCCGCTGGAGGCCGTCCATACCGTGGCGCAGGCCAAGAGGACCCGGCAGCGGCGTGCCGTGCCGGGGGAGCTGTAGACGAATCGGCGCACCATCGCGAGCCCGTGTCAGTTCGCGACGGTCACGTCCGGCGTGCTCGCGTCCTGTTCCTCGGCGTCGGGGCGGCGCCCGGCCGCCGCGGCGTTCTCTACGCGGTCGACTGCGACGTCCGAATGCGTTCGCTCCGCGCGCCGCGCCGGCCCGGCAGCGGCGCCGTCGCCCGAGGCGCGTCCGGCGTCATGGCGAAGCTGCCAGCGCTTGATGGCGCCGCTGAGGATCTCCCCGATGAGCGTGCGGTAGTCGATCTTCGCGCCGTTCGCGATGAGGCAAAGGTCGCTGTAGTCGGGAGTGAGTCCCGGGAGGGGGTTGACTTCGAGCACGTAGGCGCGGCCCTCCGGGGTGAGGCGCAGATCCACGCGGGCTACGTCGCGGCAACCTAGGGTCATGAACGTCGTGCGGCACGCGCGCTCGACCGTCCTGAGCTCCTCCTTCGTGAGCTTCGCCGGGCATTCGTAGCGGACGTGCCGCGGCCAGTCTTGCTTGCATTCGTAGTCGTAGACGGGGCGTTCCTTCTGCGCGAGAAAGACGACCTCCATCGGGGGCAGGACGCGCGGCCGGCGCTCTCCGAGGAGGCCCACCGTCAGCTCGCGGCCCTCGATGTACTCCTCGACGAGCGCCGGCTGGCCGTAGCGATCGATGAGCTCCCGCGCGACCTCGCGAAGTCGCGCCTCGTCGGAGACGACGCTCTTCTTGGTGATGCCCTTGCTCGTGCCCTCCTGGTTGGGCTTCACGATGACGGGATAGCGGAAGGCACGGAGCTTTTCGCGGCCCGTCACCAGCAGCTGGAAGGCCGGCGTGTCCACGTCGATGAGCAACCGCTTCGCCAGAGCCTTGTCGAGGCAGATCGACAGCGTCGCCGAGTCGCTCCCCGTGTAGGGTATGCCGCGGAGCTCGCACAAGCTGGGCACCTGCGCCTCGCGGCTCCTTCCGCTGACGCCCTCGGCGATGTTGAAGACGACGTCGACGTTCGCCGCCATGAGAGCTCGCGGGAACTCCTGCGTCGCCTCGAGGGGCACGACGACGTGGCCGTGGCTCTCGATCGCGCGCGAAATCGCCGCGATCGTCTCGGGGGCGTCGTACTCCGCTTCGCGGTCGTCGCCGGCGTGCGAGTCGATGCGCTTCATGTTGAAGGCGAGGCCGACGCGCAAACTCGTGCGACGCGCGCGCGGGCGCGGCCTGGCCGCGTCGAGCATCGCCGTCAGGCCGTGGCGTGCGGCAGCCGAACGAAGCACCGCGAGCACCGTCGCGTCGTAGTCGACTCCGACGGCGGCGGCGGCCGTGGCCAGCGCTCCCCGTGGATCGAAGCCGGGGATGGCCGTCGTGCTCAAGAACCAGACCTCGCCGTCCGGACCCACGCGAAAGTTGAGCGCCGCAGCATCCCGGAGCGCGAACGCCATGAACGTGCGCTCCGCAAGGTGCCGCAGCCGCTCGGCGACCGCGGCAGGCAGCTGCGCCGGCGCTCGGCGCTCCACGAAGCGCGTCTCGACGTTCGCCAGGCGATAATCGAGGAGGTCGAAGCGGCGCGAGTAACTCGGGTCGATGAGGGTCTCGACGGCGGGAAGCTGCGGCAGTCCCTCGACGCGCACCATGCGGACATCGAGGCCCGGGATGTACCGCTCGACGAGCGCGCCGTCGGGATACTTCGCGAGCAGATCGTCGAGCATGCGGCCGAGAGCGAGCGGATCCGAGACGACGCTGCCGACCTCGATGCCCTTGCTCGACCCCTCGAAGTTCGGCTTGACGATCACGGGGAAGGGGAGCTCGTCGAGACCGCCGCTCGCGAGCGTGGCGTGCGTCACGAAGCGCCCCGGCGGGCTGGGAACGCCCCAGGCGGCGAGCTGCTTCTTCGTGAGCGCCTTATCGAGCGTCACGCAGAGCGTGTAGGCGTCGCTGCCCGTCGAGGGGATCCCCAGCTCCTCGAAGAGCGCGGGGTAGAACGCGCGGCGAGTCTTTCCGCGGTGACCTTCGGCGAGGTTGAAGACGATGTCGGGGGCGAACGCCTCGAGGCGCGTGACGAGCAGGGAGGCAGGGCCCGTCACGTCGATGGGCTCGACCCGGTGGCCCGCGCTCGAGAGGGCGCGTGCGATCGCGGCGATCGTCTCCGGCGGATCGAATTCGGCTTCCTCCTCGGAGTCAGCGACGCGGAGGTTGTGCGTGAGGGCGATGCGCATGCAAGCTGTGCCCCCCACTATATCGGGGCTGCGCTTATTCGGCGTCGCCGCTCGCCGCGAGAAACGTCGCCGGAAGGTCGTGCTCCATGCGCAGGCGCTTGGCCTCGAGGTAGCGCGCTGAGTGTGGGTTCGGTGGAACGATCACCGGTACGCGCCCCCCGACGCGCACACCGAGGGCACGTAGGCTGGTGACCTTGTCCGGGTTGTTGGTCATCAGCCGTATGCTCGCGACGCCGAGGTGATCGAGCATGTCGCGCGCGACGTCGTACTGCCGCGCATCGTCGGGGAGACCGAGGAGGCGGTTCGCGTCGACCGTGTCGTGGCCGCGCGACTGAAGCGCGTACGCGCGAATCTTGTTCGCGAGGCCGATTCCGCGCCCTTCCTGGCGCAAGTAGAGGACCGCCCCCGCCCCCGCGCGCGCGATGGCGGCCAGCGCGACGTCGAGCTGCTCCTTGCAGTCGCACTTGAGCGATCCGAAAACCTCGCTCGTCAGGCACTCCGAATGGACTCGCACGAGAACGTCGGACTGGCCCTCGAGCTCACCCAGGACCAGGGCGACGTGTTCCGCCGCGGCCATTCCCGCCTCGGGCGTGTCGGGATCGACGGCACGTCTCCGGCTCTCCCGGAGCGTGCTCGAAACCTGACGGAAGACGTGTGTCTCGAAATCCCCGTGACGCGTGGGGATGGTCGCCTTGGCCACCCACTGCGTTTGCGAGGTTTGAGGCCGGATCACCCGTTGGGGGACGTGCATCTCAATCTCCGTGTATTCATTGTCGTTTCGGGGGCGTTCGCGGGCTTGAGCACCTCGCGCAGCCCCAGGAGGAGAAGGTAGGGACGAGTCGCCCGCACGTCAAATCGTACGGCTCGTACGGCTCGAGCTACTCGTAGCGTCCGATGCTGGGCGCTGCGAACGGGTTTCGGAGCGGCACAGGCGCGTCAGCATTTCCTCGAGGATGGCGTCGGCGCTTCGGCGCGAGCTCTTGAGGGCGAGGTCGGTCTCCGCAAGGACGAGGACCCAGCGCTCGACCTCCTTCGGGCGCACGGCTCTGGCCTTGGTGGCTAGCTCGCGCGCACGGTACGGCTGAAAGACGCCGGCGCGGCGCGCCGCCTCGTCGGGCCGTTCTCCCGCGGCGAGCGCCGCCTGGAAGCGGGCCAACTGGCGGATCGACCAGGCCAACGCGCCGAGGAGGGGGAGGCCGCGGTCGCGCGGGTCGTACGCGTCCGCGAGCGTGCGCAGGGCGCGTCCCAGGTCGCGCGCGCCGACGGCGTCGACGAGCGCCCACGTGTCGGCCGTCCGGATCCGCGCGACGCACGCGCCGACGGCGTTCTCGTCGATGGCGGCGCCAGGTCCGACGTACAACGAGAGGCGCTCGATCGCGTCGTCGACCGGCGAGAGCTGCGGCCCCGAGAGTGCCGCGAGAAGCTCGGCCACGTCGCGGTCGATCGGGTTTCCTTTGGCGGCGCACCGCTGGACGATCCAGTCCGGCAACCCGCGGGAGTCGGGCGGGTCGCACGCGACGAGGAAGTCCTGCTTGCGGGCGAGGAGGGCCAGCTTCCGCCGACCGTCGAGCTTTGACGCGACGATCACGAGGCAGGTGGAATCCGCCGGAGCGGCGGCGTACTCCGCGAGGCGGTCGAAGGGGGGCACTCCCGAGGCCTGTGCTTTCGGCGGCGGGCGCGGCTCGCCCTCGTCCCCGCCGCCCCAACGCTCGGCTCCGCGAAGGAGCACGAAGCGCCGCGGAGCCATCATCGGCACGGTGCGGGCCGCCGCAAGGACGGCCTCGATGTCCGCCTCCCCAGCGGTGAACTTGTCCTCATTGAAGGCCGCCACCCCCTGCGCCAGCGACGCGGTCCTCAGCGCCGCCACCACCTCGTCGCGCAAGAGCCGCTCCTCGCCCGCGACCACGTAGACCGGCCGCAACGCCCCCCGTCGTGCTTCGGAGAGGGCTTCGGCCGGCGTCACGAGCGCGATCGCCGCCGGCGCGCCGCCACGAACGCGAGACCTGCGACCAGCCCGGCGCCGAGGCCTCCCGCACCGATAGGGACGGGCCCCCAAAGGACAAACCTGGGGCCGCCCGCGGCGACGCAGCCGCAACCACTCGGATGGCCATGAACGGCCTCCTCTTCCGCGGTCTTGTTGTACGCACCCTTGGGGACCATGTCCGGCGCGGGGCCTTCGGCAGCGACGTCCGTGGAGACCGGCGCAGCCGCGGACGGCTGGTCGTCGTTCTGCGCGACTTGCCCGCCGTCCAGGCCGCTGCTCACGTTCTCCATGCGCGGTCCCTTCTGCTGCTTGCCGCCCTTTCCGCTCTTCGCGTCCGTGCTGAAGTCCATCGCGCCGCGGTAGACGGGGGGATTGTCGCCCTTCAGCGTGAGGCGCTGCGCCGCCCCGACGTCCCCGTCCGGCCCCGAGAGCGTCACGAGATATTCGCCGGCTTCGAAGTAGCCCGTATCTCGCTTGAGGGGGAACTCGAAGTACGTGGATTTGAAGACCTTCCCGCTCGCGTCGGCGAAGTCGACGTCGAGAGACACGATCTGCTTCGGCGGGATGTCCTGCACCATCCGGTGGTGCACGGGCTCGGCGCCTTTCGACATGATGGCGCGCTCATCGACCGCTTCCTTCGAGAACGTGAAGCGCATCGGCGTGTGCATCATGCTCGGCGCCCGTGGGAGATCGATGCGCACTTTGACGTGCCACTCCCCCGAGCTCTCGCTGACTTCGGGCGTCTTGATGGAGAAGTTCCCGCCGGCCAGCGCCGGCCGCGCGGCAAACGTGACGACCAGCCAGGCAAAGAGGGGCAAGACGAGCAAGAAAGGCAGCGTCGCGCGCCGCCGCACCCATGCTCGCGCGAGCGCGCTGGTGCGGCGTGTGGGGCGTGCTCGTGCGATCGGATTCGACGTTGCTTGGGTGTGGGTCGGCGGTTTGGAGGGAGCGGCCGCGCTCGCCCCAATGTCGCGCGTCATTCGGTTGAGAGGAAACATGCGCAGGGCAACTTATCAGCGGTCGCTTGCCCGCGGCACCTAGCTTGTTTACGCTCCAGTTTGACACGTTGTCCCAAACCCGTCGCGTACCGGCTGGGGCGCAAATCTATCGCCGGGGAGGACGGTATTTGTCGGTGGAAGAGGTCACATTGACACCCTGCAAGGCCCCAGGCACACTCAAGATTGTGGACGCCTGCGCTCGTTGTACGGGGCTTCCGTGGGGAGCGGCTCTATGAGCGAGCGAGCGGCGGCGGCACTGTCCAAAAGCACCGGGGCGCCGGACCCGCTCGTCGGACGCGTCATCAACGACCGGTTCAAGATCAGCGCGCTCATTGCACGTGGGGGGATGGGAAAGGTCTATCGGGCGGAGCAGGCACCCCTCGGGCGGATATGCGCCATCAAGGTGCTCAATCCAAACTACGCCGGTGAGCACGACCCGGAATTTCACAAGCGCTTCTTCCTCGAAGCAAGCATCGCCTCGAAGCTCACGCACCCGAATACCGTCACGATCTTCGACTACGGGCGAACCGAGGACGACATCTACTACATGGCGATGGAGTACCTCGAGGGGCACACGCTCCATCGCGCGATCCGTGAGGGCTTCTTTCCCGAAGAACGTGCCGCGCACATCGCGAGGCAGATCTGTCGGGCGCTCCGCGAGGCGCACTCCCTCGGGGTGATCCACCGGGATCTGAAGCCGGCGAACATCTTCCTCGTCGAGCACGGAGACGAGACCGACTTCGTCAAGGTGCTGGACTTCGGCCTCGTCAAGAACGTGTCGGGCGATAAGGGAGAGGACCTCACGCAGACAGGTCTGTTCATGGGCAGCCCGAAGTACATGGCGCCGGAGCAGATCCGTGGCGACAAGGTCGACGCCCGCACGGACATCTACGCCCTCGGCATCATCATGTACGAGATGATCACGGGGAAGGTGCCGTTCGATCGTCCGAACAGCGTGAACATCCTCATGGCGCACGTGAACGAGGAACCCCCACCCTTACGCCAGATGAACCCCGCGATCCAGATCTCCGCTCAGATCGAGGACACCGTCGCGCGCTGTATGGCGAAGGACCCCGACCAGCGCTTCCGGTCGATGGACGAGGTACTGGCTGCGCTCAAGCGCATCGGCGGAGCGGCGATCACGGGCACGGTCAGCGGGGTCGGAACCGGCGAATACCGGTCGCTCTCGGGGTCCGGCAGCGGACCGCAGGTCATGCCGCGCGGACTCGGAAGCGGCGCGAATCCCGCGTTTCTCTCGCCGAGCGTCAGCGACATGCCCGTTCCGCTCGGCAGGACGGGCGACTCCCCCGGCGGCGGCGCACTGCTCACGTCGCATATGCCAGGAAGGGGCGGGTCGAAGGCGGCGCTCATCACGGCGGTCGTCAGCGCGCTCGGTTGCGCGGCGCTCGCCGGTTATCTCGCGATGCGTCCCCCGCACGCCCCGGCTGCCGGAGCCCCGGCAAGCGTGGTTCAGGGCGGCGCGCCTTCGCTGCAGGGAACCCTCACCGCGGCTCCGCCCACGGAGGCTGTCCCTCTGGCGCCCCCGCCCCCTGCGCTGGTGAAGGTTCGAATCAACACCGAACCGGACGGCGCGAGCGTGAAAGAGGACGGCGTCGAACTTTGCAGCAGCACGCCATGCGACATTCTCTACAAGGGGGCCGACGCCGACAGTGCGAAAGAACACCGCCTCACGTTCGTTCGAGCTGGATATCGCTCCGACACGAGGAGCGTGCGCGTAGGTGACAGTCCCGTGATCGTGAAGCTCGCGGTGATCCCCGCGGGTCCGGCGCACTACGTGGCGCCCCAAGCGTCGCCGAAGAGCGAGAGCCCATCTCTCCCGCCCGGATACAAGCCGGATATCCCGTACTGAAATAGAGACGCCGACGCGACCGGTGATCTATTCTCGCGCCTGCCGGCGCCGAGATTCGCCCACAGGCGACCGTGAGTCGGGGCGAACCCCGACGCCTGCGATCCCCGGCGCTGCTGCGTCGTTGCTCGGACTTGTCGCCCGGACCGTGATCGGCTCATTCGAGGAGCTCGAACGTGCCTCAACGAAACTGGACCAGGATTGCCGCGGGGCTCTTGCTCGGCGCCGTCGTTTTCTCTGCCGGCACCGCGGCAGCCGACGAGCGCACCGAGGCTCGGGCTCACTTCAAGAGGGGCATGGGCGCCATCGCCGATGGCCACTACGACGCGGGTATCGAAGAGCTCAAGAAGGCCTACGACATCCTTCCTCACCCGAACGTCCTCTACAACATCGCACGCGCGTACGTAGACGTGGGCGACCTCGAGAACGCGGTCACCTATTACCGCAGGTACCTCGAGGGCAATCCGAAGGATCGCGACGAGGTCGCGCAGATCGTCGCGAGCCTCGAAGCGCGAATTCGCAAGCAGCAGGCGCAGCTCCTCGAGGCGCAGCAAGCGGTCGGCATCGCGCCCGCGCTTCCGCCGGGCGGCTCGCCCGTCTCGCCGCCGCCGGCGGGTGCCCCGGGGACGGCGCAAGCCGGACCGCCTCCTCTCGGACCCACTGCCCCAGGGCTCGGACCCGCGCCCGGCGCGGGCGCGCCTCCGGGTCCCGCGCGGGGCGCGCACGGCGTGGCCGTCGCGCCGTCGCCCGGCAACATCGACGCGGGTGAGCTGAAGACCGAGGAGGTCTTCGAGGAGACCGTCGTCACCGCATCGAGGACGGCGCAGAGCCCTCTCGACGCCCCCAACTCGACGTCGATCATCACCGAGCAGGACATTCGACTCTCGGGCATCACGAAGATCCCCGAGCTTCTGCGGCGCCTCGCCGGCGTCGACATCATGGAGACGACCGGCGCGCAGACGGAGGTCTCGATCCGCGGCTTCAACCAGCGCCTCTCGAACAAGGTGCTCGTCCTCATCGACGGCCGGAGCGTCTACGTCGACCTCATCGGCGCAACCCTCTGGGGCACGCTATCCATCGGCGTCGAGGACATCGAGCGCATCGAGGTCGTCCGCGGTCCGGGGTCCGCGCTCTACGGCGCCGACGCCTTCAACGGCGTCATCAACATCATCACCAAGCAGCCGGGCGAGGGAGGCAGCGGGTTCAACGTAGGCTACGGCGACCGGGACTCCGCGCACGGTTCGGTGTGGGCGTCGGGCCGCGACAAGGACCTCGCCTACCGCATCTCGGCCGGATTCGACAACCTGCCGCGGTGGAGCCGCGAAGTGCCCGCCGGGCGCGCCGACGTGGACGTATTCAACGACGATCAGAACGTCTCGCAGCGCTCCTTCCGCGTCGACGGAACGGTCACACGGCAAATCGGAAAGGACGTGAGCGTCGGCGTGCAGGGCGGCTACAGCGAGAGCAACCCGCTCGAGATCCTCGCCGTCGGTCTCATCAACGACTTCATCCTAAAGCCACTGGACGTGGGCGACGTCTCGGCTTTCCTTCATTCGAAGCACATCGAGGCGCGCGTCTTCTGGAACAACTACTTCGTGACGAACGCGAACAACGCCGCCTACGCCGGGCAGAGTTTCTTCGAGGGCCAGGGGCGCCTCGACATCGTCGACGGCGAGGCGCAGTACGTCGACCAGTTCGAGACCGGGACCGGCGTGAACCACGACCTGCACGTCGGGGCGGAGTATCGCCTCAAGCGAATCGCCTGGACGTACCTCGCGCAGACCGAGACCGAGAACCACCTCGGCTTCTTCGTGCACGACGAGATCAAGCTCGGGCGCCAGTTCGCCGTAGTCGGCGACTACCGCGCCGACTACGTCCCGTACCTCAACCGCGTCGTGCAGTCGCCGCGCGGATCCGTTCTCTTTCACCCGAGCAAGCAGTCGACGATGCGCGGCATCGTCGCCACCGCGTTCCGAACTCCGGACTTCCTCGAGGCCTATCTGGGCACGCCCGTCCCGACGCCCGTTTCCGGCGCCGCGCTGATCGCGCAGGGCGCTCCGTCCGACAACCGGAATTTCAAGCTGCAGCCCGAGCAGATCTTCACGACCGAGTTCGGCTACCTCAATTCGGAGAGCGACTACTTCACGCTCGACAGCGCATTCTTCTACAACCGGGTGACCGATCTCATCGAGCTGACGAGCCCCAACCCCGTAACGGTCGGTGACCTCGCGACTCCCCAGGTTCCCACGCAGGCGAGCGACTCCACGGGCTACTATCCCCTCTTCTTCAACGGATGGCAGAACGCTTGCCGCCGGTACAACGTCTACGGCGCAGAGCTCGGCGTCCGCGTCTTCCCCGTGGAAGGCCTCGACCTCTATGCGAATTACACGCTCATGGATGTGAATCAGGACACCAGCGGGTGCTCCGGGCCGCAGCCGCAGAGCGACACGAGGACGAGCGAGCACAAGATCAACACCGGCGTGCAGCTGCGCACGAAGTTCGGCCTCGATGGCTCGATCGACTTCCATTACCTGTCGCCGCAGGACTGGGCCGAGCAGGTGCAGAACATCCAGAAGCAGGACATCGAGTTCCAGAGTTTCCACCTGGACGCCTACACGCTGCTGAACGCCAGCCTGGGGTACCGGTTCCTGCGAAATCAGGCGGAGATTCGCGGCGTCGTGTTCAACCTCCTCGACGACCTCCACCGCGAGCACCCGTACGGACAGGTCATCGACCGCCGGATCATGGGCCTCTTCTCCTACAAGTTCTGAGAGGTAGGGCGAACATGAGAACCGCTCGGCTGCTGGTCCCGCTCTCGTTCGGCGCGATCCTCTTCGCGTGCGGCTCTGTGCCGAACGATCCCGGCGCGCGCATCTTTCCGCCGTCCGGCGTCATTCGCGGCACCGTCGTCTACCAGGGTCCGCACCCTTGCTCGCGCAACGGCCACATCGTCGGCAACGCGATCGTCCTCGTGTTCGATCGACGCAATCCGCCTCCGCCCGGGGGCCTCGCCACGACGGCGGTGAACTTCGGCGACGTCACCGGGGATCGTCTCTTCGCGAACGAGCCGCGTTACCAGGGCGACGACATGATCTACTGCCCGGCCGGACACGGGATCACCGGCACCATCACTGCCAGCGGCTCGTTCGAGATCGGGCCCGTTGCGGGAGGGTCGTACGAGCTGCAGGCGTTCTTCGATTACACCGGGGACTGGCTGCCCGAGTTCAAGTTTCGCAACTTGCCGGAGATGGGCGACATCGTCGGCGGCGATATCGATACGGCCGACGCGCTCAAACCCGGAAACGTGGGCAACCCGAACTACCAGCCCGTCTTTCTGCCCGTCGATGTGGGAATACCCCAGGCGCTCGGCTCGGGAGCCAACGGGCTACCCGACGCGATTCCCGACTACGTCATCCCGCCGGCAGGCTTCGTCGCCGACAACGTCACGGTCACCATCGGCGCGCCGCTCACGACCACGCGGCCGTACTTCTGGCCGACGGGCCTACAGTACAACGCGACGACGATGCAGTACGACCCGATCGAGTCGTCGGCACAGGCCGCGGCCAATCCCGTTCCGGATGCTCTGAAGAACGCCCTCGAGACTCCGTCCGACCGGGACTACGCGTACTACGTGCCGGTGCTCACCATGCCGCAGGACATTCAGGTGCTGGCGCCGCCGCCGCCGCCCACGAGCGCAGTCGGTCTGGCGAGTCTGGCGGCAGCGGTGCCCAAGTTCGAATCGTCGTTCCCCCATCTGAAGCTCCTGTCCGGCGTTCCTTCGAACGAATTGTCGACGGCGGTCAGCCCGTCGCAGCCCTTTCACATGCAGATCCCGGGCAATCAGAGCAAGAACATCTCAGTTTGGGCGGGTTCGGTGTTCGACCCTCAAAAGAGCCAGTACGTCGATCAGCAGATCCCCGAGGGCAACCATATCCCGTTTTTCTGGCCGGCGGTGGTGCTCAGCAAGCTCGTCGACGATTACCAGCCCGACGCGAACGGGAGCTTTCACACCCTGGATCCCGCGAGCTTGACCGCGCAAGGGGACCCGAAGAACCCCGTGATCGTCATGCTGGGCATCACGGAGAGCGCCGGCACTGCCCCGGCGGACTCCCTCCTGGGAGCCGGGTTGCCGGCGTTCGCGAACTTTCCCAACCCTCCGAACCCTGCGAACTACGTGGATCCGCAGACCGGCAAGCCGAAGGCGGTTACCGGCCAGGACCACCTCAACGTGATCCTGCGCCCCTCGGTGATCTGCTTCGACACGCTGTTCGACGCGTCGAATCCGGACAAGCGCGGCACGCTCGTGACGCCGTATCTGACCGGCACGTCGTCCGATCCGACGAACCCCGAGCCCAATCAACCCCTCGTGCCGCCGGATCTGCTCACGAACGACGACCCGAGTCGCCAGGCCGTGAAGAACCTGGTGAGCAACGTCCAGCAAGGCTGCCTCCCCAAGGGCCGTTACGCCATCAACCTCGTGTACCCCGACGGTCAGGCCTGGACGGTCCCGAACGAGGCAGGGGCGTGCTCGGGTACCGAGGGCCCCACCGATTACAACGGCCTCACATGCACGCTCAAGCAGCGACCTGTGCTCTTGTCCCAGGGCAACCGCGCGGTGGTCGAGATCGTCGGGCCGCAAGACCCTAGCAACTGCACGAGGATGTCGGGCAAGGTCCCGCCCACCCCGCCGCAGTGCGGCTCGCAGCAGTAGACCCCGGGGCATGCTAACGGTGCGTGGCGGATGACCCTGCGGGCGGCTCTGGTGAGAATCGGCGAGGATGCCGCGCCCTGCGAGCTCGCGTGCTCGCTGGTCATCGGAAACTTCGACGGCGTGCACCTCGGCCATCAGTCGGTCCTTCGCGAGGCCGTCAGCGAAGCGCGCGCGCGCGGTCTGGCCGCCTGCGTTCTGACGTTCGACCCTCACCCGGCAGCGATCGTCGGCGGGGCCGCCCCGCCGATGCTCACGACCCTCGAG
>CALKVG010000343.1 GCA_937998045.1 uncultured Myxococcales bacterium | reverse complement strand
CGCCCCCCCCGGGTCGCGGCCGATCGATCTGCGCAGCGACACGACAACGCGCCCCACCCCGGCCATGCGCGATGCGATGGCTCGAGCAGACGTCGGCGACGACGTGTTCGGCGACGATCCCACCGTGCGCGCCTTGGAGGAGGAGATCGCGCGCATCACCGGGAAGGAAGCGGCGCTCTTCGTGCCCAGCGGCACCATGGGCAACCAGCTGGCCATCGCCACGCAAACGCGACCGGGCGACGAGGTGATCGTCGGCGAGGGAGCGCACCCGGTGTACTACGAGGGTGGCGCCGGACCCGCGCTCAACGGAGTGCAGTTCGCCGTCGCCGGGCGCGGCGGCATGTTCACGCCGGAGGAGCTCGAGGCGACCGTTCAGCCGGCCGTGTACTGGGCTCCGCGGAGCACCCTCGTCGCCGTCGAGAACACGCACAACCGGAGCGGCGGGCGCGTGTGGCCGACCGACCAGGCACGCGCGGTCGCGGAGCGGGGGCGCGCTCTGGGCCTCGCCACGCACCTCGACGGGGCTCGGCTCTGGAACGCGAGCGTCGCCGCAGGCACGGAGGTCGTCGCGCTCTGCGAGCCGTTCGACACGGTGAGCATCTGCTTCTCGAAGGGTCTAGGGGCCCCGGTGGGGAGCGCCTTCTGCGCGACACGACGTCTGGTCGACGAGGCTCGGCGTTTTCGGAAGCGGTGGGGCGGGGCCATGAGGCAAGTGGGAATCCTCGCCGCCGGAGCCCTCTACGCCCTGGCTCATCACCGCGCTCGCGTCGCCGACGATCACGCGAACGCCCGCGCCCTCGCCGAGACCCTCCTCCGATCCGGCGCGGCGCGGATCGACCTCCCGGGGGTGCAGACGAACATCGTGAACATCGACCTCGCCGTGGCTGCCGACGCCGTCGCGAGCGCGGCGCGCAGCCTGGGCCTCCTCATCGGTGCGTCGGGCCCGAAGCGGCTTCGCGCCGTCACCCACCTCGATGTCTCGCGCTCGGACGTGCTGACCGCCGCCGAGATCCTCGCTCGCGCCATCGATCGCTGCTCCACGGAGGCGCAGCGGGCGTGAGGCGCTCGCTCGCCGTCTGCGCCGCCGCCCTTGCGTCGACGGCTTGCGCGCCCTCGCGCGGCGCGGCCTACGACCGCGCGTTCGCCCAGGGAGCTCGCGCCGAGAGCGCCGGAAGGCTGGACGACGCGGTCCGCGAGTACGACCTCGCCGCCGGGGTCGCGACGCGTGCACGCGATCGCGACCAGGCACGCTGGGACGCGGTAGACTCGCTCGTCCGGGCGCACCGCATCCCCGAGGCGCTGTCGAGGCTCGACCGGATCGCAGGCGAGGCATCCAGCGAGCACGCCGCGCAGGCGGCCTACCGGGCGGCGTCCCTTCGCGTGGACGGGGACGACCCGGCCCGAGGCTGGCGCGAGATGGAGCTCGTGCCGCGCCGCTTTCCCGCGCACGGCGCGGCGCACGTCGCCGTACGCCGTCTGGTGGAGCACGCCGACGAGGGCGGACCGCGCGCCGGAAGCGACGAGCTGAGCGCGCTCGACCGCGATCTGGCGTCCACCGAGCTCGCGCCGCTGATCGCGTATCTCTCGGCGGAGCACGTCGAGGAGCTGGGCGACCCGGTGGCGGCGCGCGACGCGTACCTTCGCATCGCCGATCGCTGGCCCTATCCCTTCGGAGGATTCTTCGACGACGCGCTCTGGCGAGCGAGCCTCCTCGACGAGCGCCTCGGCCAGTACGCGCGCGCCGTGAACGACCTCGAACGGATGGTCGCCGCGCGCGAGACGACGAGCCTCATCGGCACCTACGAGCGGCCGAAGTACGTGCCCGCCATGCTCCGCATCGGCGTGCTCTGGCGCGACCGCCTGCACGATCACGCGCGCGCCCGGGAGGCCTTTCATCGGCTCTACGCGGACTTCACGCATTCGACCGCGCGCGACGACGCGCTCTGGCTCGAAGCGGCGCTATGGCGCGAGGAGGGCGACGCGCGGACGGCGTGCGACCGCCTCGCACGCCTGGTGCGGGAGTTCCCCGACAGCCGCTACGTTCCGTGCGCGACCGCGCAGTGCAGCGACCTCGCGCGATCGAAGGAAAGCTCGGCGCCCAAGGAGTGCCACCCGTACCTGACGCGCCAGGCGGCTCAATCGGCGAGATGGGAGGAAGGGAGCCGGGCAGACTGAGTTTGCGGCGAGCCGGGGTGCGAGCCGGCGACCCGCTCAGTCCTCGTCTTTCTCTTCCTCTTCTTCCTCCTCGTCGTCGTCCTCGTCCTCGTCCTCTTCGTCCTCGTCGAAGTCCTCGTCCTCGTAGTCCGTGGACTCGTCTTCTTCCTCTTCTTCGGCCTCCGCGGCGGCGCCGCGCTTCTCGAACTTCAAGTCGACGCCCACGTCGCCGAGCTGCGTGTCGATGAGCTCGAGGAGTTCGTCGGCGTCGTCGCCCGACCACTCGTCGAGCAGGTCGGTCAGAAACTCGAAGAAGTCGCCGTTGTCCAGACGGCGCTCGATTTCCTCGACCTGCTCCTCGGTGAAGGCCTCGAGGATGTCCTCCCGCAACGTCTCGATGTCGCCCTCCTCGATCGCGTCCTGCGCGGACAGGCGAATCTGACGAACGGCGCGCTTGTCTAGGAAGATCTCCATCGCTTGGGCCACCCGAGTATGCGAACCGCCCTCGGCCTGTCAACGCCCGCGTGCGAACTTCGCCGCAGTGTATGCTTGCAGCGTGGCCCCCGGGCGCCCGACGACTGTCCTTTTGACGAGCGCGCTGGCGTTAGCGGCGTCCGACGCCGCAGCAGAGCCGCCCGCTGTGGACGCGACCCAACCGGCGTCGCTGCCCGAGTCGGAGCGCGCGTACGTGCAGTACGGCGTATCGCTGGCAGCCGAGGGCGTCGCGTCGCCGGGGCCCATCTGCAAGGAGACATCGATCCTCTCGTTGATTGCGCCGCTGTCCAACTGCATCCTGGGCTCGGGCGGCGGCATCTCGGCGCGTGCCGGCTGGCGACCGAGCGAAGTCCTGTACCTCGGGGGCGCATACGAGATGACCAAGCAGGACCCCAACCAGCTGTACCGGCTCGGCATCCTGCAGCAGGTCCGCTTCGAAGCGCGCCGCTACTTCCCGAACGGCCGCGAGGGGACGCCGTTCGTCCTGCTCGCCGGCGGCGTGCACGGCTACGGCAACGAGTGGGGCATCGACACGTGGGGCTTCGACGCCTCCGCGGGCGCCGGACTCGAGGTGGAGCTCGGCGGCCCGGTGCTCGACCTCTCCCTCGCGTACCGCGCCATGTACTTTCGCGCCTGGACCGACACCAGCGAAATCCCCCACGACTCGGGCATCGCGCACTTTCTGTCGTTCGAAGTCTCCATCGAAGCCAAGGACGCGCTGTAGGCCAATCTCTCCCGGACTTCGCGCAAGCTGGCCGGCAGCCCCCGCGAGACCGCCCCCCTTCACGCCAGCTTGACTCGCAGGTGGGCGCCGTTGTCCCATCGTTCTTGCTTGATTTGCACCACCTGCGGCCGGGACAACCCGAGCCATCTGACCTTTTGCCAAGAGTGCGGTCAGCGGCTCGCTCCGCGCGTCGCGCCGCCGACGCCGCCGGTTGGTCTTGCTCCGAGCAACCCGACCGCCGGCCCCACCTCACCGCTGGCCGCCACCGCGCTCGGGCCGCTGCCCACCCCGGAGCCGCAGGAGATGGAGCGGATGGAGCGGATGCAGGGGACGCCCGCTCCCGCACCCGCGTCGGTGCGAGGGACTCCCCTGCAGAGGCCACCCGCGCCGCAAGTGCACTTCGCGCCCCGCAACGAGGCGCCCGCGGCGGCCGAGCCAAACGCCGCACCGCCCGCCGCATCGCCGGCCGTGACGACCGCCTGCCCCCTCTGCGGAAGCGCCAACCAGCGCGGCCTTCGCTTCTGTGTGTCGTGCGGCCATCTGCTGGCCCAGCCGTCGACACCCCAGGCGGCCCCGGCT
>CALKVG010000342.1 GCA_937998045.1 uncultured Myxococcales bacterium | reverse complement strand
CAGGCTCCACCTTATCCGCCGACGTCTGTGGTCCGAAGAGTGGGGTCCACTTCAACCCGCGACTTGTTGGTTGCGCGCGGCGCAGCGGACCCGCGGGAGTCGAGCGATGAAGAAGCGCCGTGACCTCGTTCGCGCGGTCATCGGGTGGGCGCTGGCCCTGACCATCGTGGGCGCCTGCACGCTCGACCCGTCGGGCAAGTCGCAGTGCGTGACCGACGGCGACTGTCTCGTAGGCCGACAGTGCGTCGGCGGCACGTGCGCGACCCGTAGATCCGACGCGGGCGCTGTCGAAGCCGGGCCACCGGCTTCGCTCATCGATTGCGACCCGGCCACGCTGCCGTGCGGCGCATCGCCCTCGGGCAAGCCGATGACGTGCTTTCAAGCCAGCAGCCTGGCGGGGGAAGACTTCTGCGCCGAGTCGTGCGATCCGAGTCAGCCTCCGGCGGACGCCACGGACTTCGTCTGCGTCGATTCCGGGGCCCTCCTGCGGCGATGCCACCCCAGCAGCAGCGCCGACCCCAGAGCCGACTGCCCTCCCGGCCTCAATTGCTACCGCACGTCGGTGGACCCTTTCTCCAACGCCGGCGTTTGCATTCGGATGCCCGTTTGCGCGAAGGACACCGATTGTCCCGGCACCGTTCACAGCGTGTGCGTGTCGAGCCTCGTGAAGCGCCTGACGTCCGAGTCAGCGCTTTTGCCTCTGGATCACTTGAATTGCGTGCAAGCAGGCTGCTTCAGCCTCCAGACCAGTTGCACACCGTCGGAGAGCTGTCCGGGGACGCAATATTCGTCGCCAGCGGACTTCTGCGTTCCCAATTGCGACTCGATGTTGCATTGCCCGCCGAACTATTCGTGCGCCCGCGCGACCGCGGGCTCCGGCTCCCCCGACTTTTGCGTTCCGGGTGCGCCCGGCGCGCGTTGCAATGCCAACCAGTGCATCGTGGGCAGTTGCGAGGACACGGGAGCCGGCTTCAGCGTGTGCACGATTTCGTGCTCGTCGGACGCGGACTGTGCGTGGCTCAACTCGACAGCCGCCGCTTTTTCGTGTGTGGCCGGCCCGACGAACCGGCATTGTGTCTCTCCGAGAGAGTTCGACGGAGCCAACTGCGACACCGACAATCAGTGCCGCGCCGATCGCCACGAATTCTGCGCACACGTCGATCGATATGGGGCCTACGCCAGTCGAGGCGAGTGCCGGGTCCACTGCAACCCGGACGGTACGTGCGATCCGCAGGGCGGACTCCCGCACGGGTGTCTGCAAGGAGGCGGTCTCGAGGGCGGCTGCTACCCCGGCGTCCTGGGTATCCCCTGCGCCAGCTCCTCCGAGTGCATCGCGCCGTTGTCGTGCCAGAACGCCCCGGTCGAGGCCGATGGAGGTGCGACGAGCGCGACGATCTGCACGACCTCCTGCGCAGTCGACGGCGGCAGCGACGCCGACGGGGACTCGCGGTGCAGCTCGTCGCAGATCCTTGGCTATTGCGGCCAAGGTTGGTGCCGCGTCGCCCGTGGCGCGGGCCAGCCCTGCAGTCGCCCTTCCGAGTGCTCCTCTGGACTATGTGACCCCACGACGGGCACGTGCAAACCGCCGCCCGCGAGTCCCGGCGGCCTCTGAATCGCCCGGTGACCCAGGGATGATGCGGCACGCTCCGGGGTTCACGGTACGGAGCTAAAAGCGAAACGTCAGACGCGTCGTGTCGAATCCGGGTGCGAGCGCCGCTGCGCCGCCCGTTCTGCGGACGGGGTGCACCCACAAATAGGTCCCTATGGCCGATGCCAAGACCGTGCAGCCCGCGAGCACGAGGAAGGCGGCCGAATCTTCATTGTAGCGGGCGGCGGCTGCGGCCGCGGGCCGCTCGAGCGAGGTGCTGCGAAACGTCGATTGCGCGTCGAGGGCCAGAGCGCCGAACACGCCGCTGGCGATCGCGGTCGCTCCGGCGGTGCCGAGCGCAATCCACGCGAAGGTCCGGTTGCCTTCGTGCAACACGGCGCCGTTCGGAACAGGCGCCGAGACGGGCACGCTCGCACCGAGCGCGTCGTGTCCGGCCATCCGCTCGACCGTTGCTTGGTCGATCAGAGGGACGGGTATGAGGTCGGTGGCCGCGTCGACGAAGCCGCGGTAATAAGAGCGCCCGAACGGCGTCGCAAAAAGACCGCGGTGCAACGCCGACTCCACGGCGCCCCGGGCTACGACGGGCGCGCGCGAAAAGACGAGCGACGCGACGTTCGTGCGCGTCCCCGGTTCGAGGCGCAGCGCCGCCTCGCCGCGTTCGGAGCGAATGTAGAGCGCGGTGGCGGCCGGTATCGAGAGCCGCGCACGATGACCCGATTCCGCACGGATATCGAGGAGCCGATCGCCTCGGTCGTCTTCGATCGTCACCAGCCCGAGTCCGTCGAGCGGGCCCTCGAGAACGGCCTCGCCGGTCCTCGCACCGACGTCGACGATGGCCGTCCGCGGGTCGCTCACCGGCGGATGTACGACCGGCTCGAGGTGGGCGCGAGGCTCGGTCACCGCCCCGTTGGCCGCGGACAAGAATGCCGCGATCTCGCTATATTCGATGCGACCGTCTGCGTCGACGTCCGCGCCGCCGCGGAGCCCGGAAAGAAGCTCGTGAGTGAAAATGCCCCCTCCGTACGCGTCCCACTCGTGGGTTTGCGCTCCGCTCGTCGTCGCGACGATGGCGCCGACGTTCGGAAACCGCGCGAGCGTGCTCGTCCTCGCGTAAGAGGCCGCGTCCTCCTCGCTCGTGGGGACGACGAGCGCTTGACTGTCCCGAGGTCGGACCACCGCCTCGGCGTGGCACGCGTCGACGAACAGATGCACGTGTGTGGCCGGAAGCTTGGCGAGCACCCCGTCGTAAAGCATGTCGCGCGTCAATTCGGCATCGAGCAAGGCGAGGGCGGGTGGCCGGCCGGCTTCGTCGCTCCCGTGCCCGCTGTAATAGAGATACACGGTGCTTTCGACGCCTTCGCTCGTGTCGCGGTCGAGGGCTCGGTGGACGTCGTCGACCGCGGCGCGCAATTCGGCCGCGGTGGGCGCGACCACGGGGGGCATCGAACGGCCGAGCCGGCGCTCGGTTTCGGCGTCGGCCACCGTGAGCACGTGCGTCTGGCGAGCGCCCTCCGCCGCGTACGTCGCGAACGCGATGGCGTCGTCGTCCGCGAAGCGAAGAGGGCCCAGGGGCACGCTCGAGGCCGTGGGCAGTCCGTTGTAGCCGATGGCGATGACGTACGCGTGCGACGAGCGAGTCGCGGCGCGCGCCGGAGCCGCGTGCAGGCCGATCACGGCAACCGCCGGGAGGAAGGCCGTCGTGAGCCTCACGGTACGACGCCCAGCTCGATGGATTCTCGGCCGACGATGTCCTCGCCTTCCGAGCGGACCGCCTCGGCGCGTGGCAGAGGTCGCGTGCTTACGAGGACATGAATTGCGTATCGACCGGCGACGTGCTCGGGGCCGATGACGACCGACCGCTCGACGGCGCTCGGACCGAGCTTCGGCGTTTCCCCTTCGGCCGAGAAGTACCAAATGCGCTCGGCATTGTTTACGGCGTCGCCACCAATGGGGTCGGCAAAGGCAGCGAGATAACGTGGCCCGTCGCTTGGCGAGCCGTGGAAGACGAGGCGGGAACCGCGGGGACACGCCGCCAGCGTGCCCCCCGTACACACCGCATCGACCCGGACGGCGCCCGGCGAAGACCCCCGGACATGAAAGCCCAGGTCGGCCGGCTTGGGGTGAGAAGCCCATTGGGCCCCCACGATCCAGAGCGCTGCCGCCGCCGCGGCCGGCAGCATCAGAAGCGCCGCGAGCTTTGCGCCCGGACGCGCACGTTCGCGCGCCACCCGCTCGAGGACGCCCCCGAGCACCCGCTCGCGCGTCGGCCCGGAGAGGGCACCGCGCGCCAGCAGCGCGTCGAGCTCCGCGTCGTTCACGGCAGACTCCCCTTGGCCAATGTTTCGCCGGACTCCGGCGCGCGCGGAGGCCCGCGCGAAGGGGTGATGCCGCTCGCAACGCGGGCGAGCTGGGCCCGCGCGAGCGCGCGCGAGAGGCCCACGCGCAACCGGTTCTCGAGCGTGCGAACATTCTGGCGCGTCATTCCCAGCGCTTGCGCCGTGTGCTCTTGCGAGCGACAACGCTCGTAGCGCTCCCGATACACGGCACGTTCGGAATCGGCCAGGCCGGCGAGGTAGCCTTCGACGACGAGCATCGTCTGCGGGTCGGCCCACGGAGCCGGCGCGTCGGCGGCGGCACCCGCCGCTTCGGCGAG
>CALKVG010000341.1 GCA_937998045.1 uncultured Myxococcales bacterium | reverse complement strand
CCGTTCCGCTGCTGGTGCCCGTTCCGCTGCTGGTGCCCGTTCCGCTGCTGGTGCCTCCGCTACCCCCTCCACTCCCGCTGCCCGTGCTCGAGCCTCCGCCCGAGCTGGATGAACCGCCGGCGGACCCACACACATCGCCGCGCGGCACGCACACGCTGACCGAGCGTCCGGTGGCGGACGTCTCCCCGATGCAGGCGCGGTCCCCCGGGCAACTGTCGCCGCCACCGCAAAGGGGCGCGCAGTACGTGTCCCCGCCGAACTGCGCGCATACGGCCCCCGCCGGGCAATCCCGATCCGTCAGGCACGGGGGGCAGGGGTTCTGGCCGGACCCCGCGTCGACAGCGCTCGCCGAGCCCTCGACTCCGCCGTCGAGGCCCCACGTATTCGAACCGGTCGTGCTGCCGCAGGCCGCCAGGCCCAGGAGCCAACCGAACCGGGCCACGTTTCGCAGACGAATCGGCGCATGGTGCATGGATCCCAAGAAGCCGGACTTCTCGCGCCGTGGCCAACGCGCTTGCGGCAACGTTGCGTCTCACCACACCTCCGCGAGAAACTTAGGTGCCCATAGGAATCCGCCGGGTCAGAGCTTGTCCCACCGCACGCTATGCGGGCAACGCACGCGAAGCATGAGGGAACGGTCGACGCCGGCAAACACGCCGAGCGGGGCACCGCCGCTGGCGCGGCAAAGTGTCTCGGCGAACGCCCGTAGGGCATCCGGTCCCGCCCCGGGCACGATGGCTCCGTGCCAGCCGGCGAGCGTGATGACCGGATACGTCCCGCGTCCATAAGTTTGCACTCGAATCGGTACGAGCAACTGTCCCTGGATGGCGCTCTTCAGCGGGCTTTTCCAGTCGCGGACGCTCGGGACCTCGCGCACCGCCCCGGGCGGACCCTCGGGATCGCTTCCGTCGGGCCAGCGCGCGAGCGCGTCGCGTTTGGACTTGTCGTCCACCGTCAGCCGGTCGGCGGCGACGTCGACGATGAAGATGTCGCGCGTGGTGCCCGCTCCCGGACAGCTCGCCGCGGTCTTCACTTCGACGCGCCGCTTGTCGTTGGCCGGCTGCGAGGGGGCGACGTCGACACAATCGAGCGTATCGCCGTAGCGCCGGGTGCCGAGCGCGTACCGTCGGACGTAGTCGCGCGCGGCGTCGTCGCTGTCCAGGTCCCAGTCGGGCTCGCGGTTCGCCCTCGACGGGGGAGGGGCGATCTCGTCGGGCGGCGGAGTGCGGGGAACGAGGTGGCCGGCGTCGTCGCGCGGGAGTCGCGCCGGCGACTGGAGGGCAGTGGACTCTCCGGGGGAGCCGTCGCGGCTCGGCCCCGAGGGCTCGGGCGGGGACTTTCCACAGGCGGCGGCGCCGAGGGACAGGAGCCCCGCGAGCGTGGCGGTACGGCAGACGAAGCGAGGATTCATCCTGGGGCCCTCGTGTACCCTCGAAGGGTGCCCTCGTGGAAGATCCTCGTCGTCGACGACGATCCGGACATACGTCGGATCGCGGCGCTCTCTCTGGAGCGGATCGGCGGGTTTCGCGTGGTCCTCGCTGACGGCGCGCAAGAAGCGCTCGCCGCCGCGGCGGCAGGGGTGCCCGACCTCGTCCTTCTCGACGTGACGATGCCCGGCATGGACGGTCCCGAGACGCTGCGCGCCCTTCGCGAGCGCCCGGAGACGGCGCAAGTCCCCGTGGTGTTCTTCACGGCTACATCCAACGACGCCGACGTCGACCGGCTGCGCGCGCTGGGCGCCGTCGAGGTCATCTCGAAGCCGTTCGACATCGCCGAATTGCCGCGGCGCGTCCGCGACATCCTCGGCCGTGCCACGGTAAACTCAGCCGAATGACGCCTGCGCCGGATCCCTCGATCGACGCGCTCCTGGCCGCCGCGCGCGCCCAGTTCGCCGCGGAGCTGCCGGCCAAGGCGGCGAAGGTCGAAGCGCTCGTGGCGTTGGGTGCATGGGACGAGGCACGCCGCGCGGCGCACCGACTGCGCGGCTCGGCGGGGACGTACGGGTTCGTCGAGTTGGGCGCGAGCGCGGGCGCCGTGGAAGACCTCTTGCTCGAGAGCGCCGGCGTCCCGGACGGAGACGGGCGCGCGCGCCTGGAAGAGCAACTGCGCCGGCTGGCGGATCTGGCTGGGCAAGCTCAGGGGGAGGCTCGATGAACCGGAGGTCGCCAGTGGCGCCAACTCTCGGGGGTGGCCGCGAGGCGCCGCCCGTATTCGCCCAGGGCGACGTCGTCGCGGATACCTACGAGATTCGGACGATGCTGGGTTCGGGCGGCATGGGAGAGGTGTACGAGGCGCACGACCGCGTCCTCAATCGCCGGGTCGCCATCAAGGTCGTCCGTCCGAACGTGCCCGGCGACTACCTCCTGCGAGAAGGGCGGGCTCTCGCGGCGATTCGCCATCCGGGGATCGTCGCCGTCTATGCGATGGGCCGGCATCGGGACGTCGGATTCCTCGTCCTCGAGCGCGTCCTCGGCTTGAGCCTCGATCGCCTCATCGACGATCGGCGCGGGCGCGGTGAGCGCTTCGCCGTCATGGAAGCGCTCGAGCTGCTCATCGCCATCGCCGATGGTCTCAGCGTCGTGCATCGAGCCGGGCTGGCGCATCGCGACGTCAAGCCCGGCAACGTCATGCTCGCGCCGGGAGGGCGCGTGGTGTTGATGGACTTCGGGCTCGTGCTTCCGGACGCGGACCGCGCGGGTCACCGCAGCGTGGCGGGGTCGCTGCAGTACATGCCTCCCGAAGCGCTCACCGGGGACATCGCCGAGGGTGCCGCCAACCTCGGGGACGTCTACGCGCTCGGGGTGGTCGCGTACGAGCTCCTGTGCGGCATGGCACCGTTCAGCGGCGGCGAGGCGCTCGAGATCTACCGGTCGAAGATCCGCGAGCCGCTCCCGTGCGTCACGGAGCACCGCTCCGACGTGCCCGCTCCGCTCGACCAGCTCGTCCGGCAGCTGATGTCGCCCGAGCCGCCGGAGCGCCCGCAAGGCGCCGACGCCGCGCTGTGGCAACTCCGAGCGCTCCGCGCGCGCGTCACCTCCGAGGGGACCCCCCGGCCGTTCTCCGTCCTCATCGTGGACGACGACGAGGACATGAGGCAAGCCCTGGCGCTGTACGTCCGCTCCACCGCGCCCGACGCCGAAATCGAGATGACCGGGCAAGGGCGGCACGCGGTGCGCTCGGTCCGCCGGCGAGTGCCCGATTTGCTCCTACTCGACCTCGACCTGCCGGACATCAACGGCATCGAAGTATGCATGCTGCTTCGCGGCATGCAGCTCGGGGACGGGTGCATGATTGTTTCAGTGAGCGGGCGAGCGACGCGGGCGGACGTCGAGCTCTTGCAGCAGCTCGGCGTGCGCTCGCTCGAGAAAGGGCCATCTTTGATGAGGGATCTGGTTGCGCTCGTGTGCGGCATGCGACCGTCCCGGAGCAACGCATGAGCTTTTCCCAAAGGGCGCCCGGTGCTGGTGCGTCGAAACGCGAGACCTTACGTCTCTCCGTAGAGGAACAAGGGCCGGCTCGCGAAGGTTGAGGTCGTAAAGATGTACACCGCGTTCGCGCCCCCCGGGGGCATCGTTCTCCTAGTCGGCGCCATCGGCGCGCTGCTGCTCGCTGCCATCCTGCCGACGTGCGTGTACCTCTACGTCGAGCCGAGGGGGCGCCGGCAATGGGCTGCGGCCGGGGAGGGGAGCTCCTCGGGCCGGAAAGCTCCGCTCCTGGTACGTGCGACCGCGTGGCTGAGCTTGGCCCTGGGGCAGCTGGCGCTGCCCTGGCTGCTGGTCCCGGCCGCGTGCGCCGGGCTACTCTACCTGCAGGCAAAGCTGGGAGTTGCGCGACCGGTCGGCATGACGATCACCGCCACCGTCGGCGCCGCCGCCGTCGTCCAGTCGCTGCTCGCGATCCGGCTGCTGCCGCTCGGGGTGCGCCTACTTGCCCGCGACGCGAAGCTCGCCGCCAGTCTCGGTGCGCGAGCTCGATGGAATGGCCTGGCCAGCGCGGCCGTGCTCGGCGCTTGCCTGGTCATCAGCTGGGCGATGACGGCCGTTCCCAGCTTCGTTCATCCGTGGCTCCGCGCGGCGCTGGCGTGGACGGCGCTCCGGCCCGTCATGGCGTACGCTTCGGTGTGTCTGTTGCACGCCGTCTTGCTCGACCGGTGCGCCAGGGCTTGCCGGCCCGACGAAAAGGAGAAGCCATGAAGAAGCGCCTGCTGGCCTCGTCCACCGCAGCCATCGGTGCTGCGATCCTCGTCGGGTGCCGGCTCGCGTTTGCGGCCGGGACCGTCGTGCCGGAGCCGACGTTCGTCGACGACGTCGCGGAGGAGAGCGAGATCTCCGGCGAGATCGCCGTCGACGTCCGCGACGACGCGAGCGCCGCCGACCTCGCCGACCTCGCGCGGAATTACGGCCTGGCGCTTCGCCCCAGCAGCGGCTGGTCCACGACCCACGACAAGCTCGAGATCGCCGACGTCGACCCGTCCGCGGAGGCGTCGCTCCTCGACGCGCTCTCGCACGACCCGCGGGTCGAGCACGCCGAGCCGATGGCGCTGTATCGGGCGAGCTTCGTCCCGAACGATCCCCTCTATTCGAGCAAGCAGTGGCACCTGCAGCGCGTCGGCGCGGAGGGGGCATGGAACTACGCCTGCGGCCAGGGCGTCACCGTCGCGGTTATCGATACCGGCATCGCTTGCTTCGACAAGGGCCCTTTCTCTCGCGGGACCGATCTCTCGGGGACCCGGTGCGAGGGCGGGTGGAACTTCGTCGACGACTCGTCGGAGGCGGCGGACGACCATGGGCACGGCACCCACGTCGCAGGGACCATCGCGCAGACCACGAACAACGGCGTTGGTACCGCCGGCCTGGCCTACTGCGCGACGCTGATGCCCATCAAGGTGCTCACCAAGCAGGGCTTCGGTACGGTCGCGAACGTGGCCGAGGGGATTCGCTTCGCCGCCGACAACGGCGCCCAGGTCATCAACATGTCCCTCGGGGGGCCGATCAAGAGCAAGATCCTCGAGGACGCCGTGGACCACGCGCTGGCCAAGGGAGTGGTCGTGGTCGCAGCGGCCGGCAACAGCGGCAAGCGCGTCGGCTGGCCGGCGGCCTACCCCGGCGTGATCGCGGTGAGCGCGACGGACGACAAGGATCGCATCGCGTGGTTTTCGTCGCGCGGGCCCGAGCTGGCCATCGCAGCCCCCGGCGTCGCCGTGACGCAGCAAACGGTGTGCAACGGCGGGCGCGACAAGTGCGAGGTGTTCGGGACGTTCAACGGTACGAGCATGGCGTCGCCGCACGTGGCGGGGGCCGCGGCCATCGTCGAGTCGCTCGGCGTGACGAATCCGTCTGCCGTCCGCGAGGCGCTGGCGGGGAGCGCCCGTCCGCAAGACGACGCGAAGCTCTACGGGGCGGGAATTCTCGACGTGGGCGCGGCCGCGTCGCACGTCTTCTGGAGGCACGTCTGGGAGAGGGCTCTGGCCCTTGGCGCGCTCGCCTGGATCGTGCGCCGGCGCATCAAGAAGCGCGGAGGGACGGCGACGCGAAGCGCGGGCGCGCTTGCCGGGGCGTTGCTCGCCGGCGTCGGGCTGCTGCCGTTCGCGCCGTTGCTCGGGCTCGCGGCGCGCGCAGGCGCAGGGTCAGCCGCGCGAACCTGGATCGAGCTCGCGATGCGCCCGCTCGGGGAGTGGGACCTCGTCCTCGGTGGGACCGACCTGCACCGCTGGCTGCTGCTGGCCAGCTCGCTGCCGGCGCTGGCGCTGACGATGTTCGGGTTCGCCAGCCGGCGCGCGCGGCCCGTCATCGGCGGAGTCGCTCTGGGTTCGGCAGCGCTGCTGGCCCAGCTGGCCTACTCCGGCGACGCTGCGTTCGTCGGCGGCGCGCTTTTGGGGCGCGTTTGGCTCGTGTTTCACGCTCTGGTGTGCCTCTGGCTCGCGCGCGCAGCGCTCGACGGAAAAAAGGCCTAGACTGGATTTAGATGTCGCTGAAGATCGACCAGGACCACTCCCGCTTCCGGGCCATCGTCCGCGGCAAGATCCGGCAGAACCTGCGCAAGTACATCTCGCAGGGGGAGCTCATCGGCCGCAAAGGCAAGGACCTGGTCTCGATCCCCATCCCGCAGATCGACATCCCGCACTTCTCGTTCGGCGACCGGCAGCGCGGCGGCGCGGGCCAGGGCGATGGCGATCCGGGCGATCCCATCGGTGGCGATGCGGACGGTGACGAGGCGGGCGAGGGCCGGCAGGCAGGTTCGGCTGCCGGGGAGCACGCCCTGGAGGTAGACGTCACGCTCGACGAGCTCGCGGCCATCCTCGGCGAGGAGCTGGAGCTTCCGGACATCCAGGACAAGGGCAAGAGCAAGATCATCAACGCGAAGGATCGCTATACGAGCATCCGCCGCGTCGGGCCCGAGTCGCTGCGCAACTTCAAGCGCACCTACCGCGAGGCTCTCAAGCGGCAAATCGCGATGGGCACCTACATCCCGGGCAATCCCGTCGTCGTCCCGATCCCGAGCGACAAGCGCTATCGAAGCTGGAAGACCGAGGCCGAGCCCGTGGCCAACGCGGTCATCATCTACATGATGGACGTCTCCGGTTCGATGGGCGACGAGCAGAAGGAGATCGTGCGCATCGAGAGCTTCTGGATCGATGCGTGGCTGCAGAAGCAATACAAGGGCCTGGAGAGCCGATACATCATCCACGACGCCGTCGCGCGCGAGGTCGATCGCGATACGTTCTTCCACACGCGCGAGAGCGGCGGGACGATGATCTCGAGCGCCTTCAAGCTCTGCTCGCAGCTCATCGACGACCACTACCCGCCCGAGGAGTGGAACATCTATCCGTTTCACTTCTCCGACGGCGACAACTGGTCGATGGACGACACGCTGCTCTGCGTCGAGTTCCTCAAGAACAAGATCCTGCCGCGCGTGAACATGTTCGCCTACGGCCAGGTCGAGAGCCCCTACGGCTCCGGGCAATTCATCAAGGACCTGCGCGAGCACTTCGGCAAGGACGAGCGCGTGATCACGAGCGAGATCCGCGACAAGGACGCGATCGTTGGATCCATCAAGGATTTCCTCGGCAAGGGCGCCTGAGTACTCTTTTACGGCACGGGTAGAGCGCCGGCGCCGGCCAGGGTAGACTCACGACGATGAGTGAGTTTGCGCTCAAGACGGCGTTGCCGGCGTACCTGCGGGAGGAGCAGAACAAGATCGAGACGCTCGCCGCGCGCGCCGGGCTCGACTTCTTCCCCACGGTCTTCGAGATCCTCACCTACGACCAGATGAACGAGATCGCGGCGTACGGCGGCTTCCCCAACCGCTACCCGCACTGGCGCTTCGGCATGGAGTACGAGCGCCTGGCGAAGAGCTACGAGTACGGCCTCTCGAAGATCTACGAGATGGTCATCAACAACAACCCCTCGTACGCGTACCTGCTCGAAGGAAACTCGCTCGTTGACCAGAAGCTCGTCATGGCGCACGTCTATGCGCACGTCGACTTCTTCAAGAACAACTACTGCTTCCGCTCGACCGACCTCGATACCGGCGGGCGGACCGTGGACCCGGTGAGGCGCCCGAGCGGCTACGACCCGAACCGCCGCTGGATCGACAAGATGGCAAACCACGGGTCGCGCATGCGGCGGATCGTCGCCCGGCAGGGCATCAACAAGGTCGAGGAGTTCCTCGATCACTGCCTGAGCCTCGAGAACCTCGTCGACCTGCACGCGCCGTTCAGCGGGCGTCGTCGCAAGCGCCCGGCCGAGGACGAGGATCCCAAGGCGACCGAGATCCCGCGCCTACGCGCGAAAGACTACATGGAGAGCTTCATCAATCCGGAGGAGTACATCGAGGAGCAGAAGAAGAAGATCGAAGCCGAGCGGGAGAAGGCGAAGAAGTTCCCCGAGCACTCGGAGCGGGACGTGCTGGTCTTCCTGCTTCAGCACGGGCCGCTCGAGCGGTGGGAGCACGACATCCTCGAGGTCGTGCGCGAGGAGGCGTACTACTTCGCGCCGCAGTGGCAGACGAAGATCATGAACGAGGGCTGGGCCACGTACTGGCACTCGAAGCTCATGACCGAGCAGATCCTCGACGCGAGCGAGATCATCGATTACGCGGACCACGCGGCGGGCGTGCTGGCCACGAGCGGCGGGCGGCTCAACCCGTACAAGCTCGGCGTCGAGCTGTTTCGGAATGTCGAGGAGCGCTGGGATCGAGGCCAGTTCGGGAAAGAGTGGGAGGAGTGCGACGACCTGGAGGCGAAGAAGAACTGGAACCTCCGCCTCGGGCTCGGCAGAAAGAAAATCTTCGAGGTGCGAGCGCTCTACAACGACGTCACGTTCATCGACGAGTTCTTGACCCCCGACTTCGTCCGCGAGCACAACCTCTTCAGCTTCGCGTGGTCGAACCGCAACGAGCGCTACGAGATCGAATCGCGCGAGTTCCGCGCGGTGAAGGAGAAGCTGCTCTTCCAGCTCACGAACGGGGGCAACCCCTTCGTGTACGTGGAGGACGCGAACTTCGAGAACCGCGGCGAGCTCCTCTTACGGCACGATCATCAGGGCCTCGACTTGCGCCAGGATTACGCGCGCGAAGTCATGCGCAGCACGGTCCGCATGTGGAAGAGGCCCGTGAACGTCACGACCGTGGCGGAGGGCAAGCCGGTGATGCTCCGCTACGACGGCAAGGAACACACGACACGCCATCTCCGGTCGTAGCAGGGGCTTGCCGGGCCGATGGGCGAGTTCGTGCGAGACCCGAGCCATTGGCTCTACCGCTACTCCCCCGACGAGTGGATCCGCGCAGCGCTCGGCGAGCTTCACCGCGCGACGGCGGCTTACGGCGCCGGAAACGCGCGCGCGGGCGCGGCGGGCGTCAAGCGCGCAGCGGGCATGGCGCTGAACGGCGCGCTGATCGTCGAGCCGAAGGAGGCCTGGGGGCGGACGTACATCGAGCATGTGGAAGCGCTCGCCAAGGACGCGTGCGTCCCGGAGGCGGTTCGGGCCGCCTGCTCTGCGGTGCTGGACGCCCGCGGACCCTCGGCGGACGTGGTCGTGCTGCGCACGCCGAAAGGGCATGCCGCGGTGCTCGAAGCGGCAAAGGACGTGATCGCGCACGCCTGGGCGGTAGTAAAGAGGCATGAGACCGAGAACGGGTGAGATCGCGCTCCTCTTGGCCGCGTTCGGCGCGTGCGCCGGCGGTTCTGGCGCGAGGGCAGCACACGGGGGTAGCGTCGCCGTGCCGTCGACGTCCGCCAGCGGCGGCGCCGGGCCGAGTCCCGCGTCGGCAAACGGCGCCCTCTCCTCGCGAGGGGAGCCGGAGGCCGCAGCGTCCGTGGCGAGCGCTCCTCCCGCGGCGCCGTCGGCTCAGGCTGCACCGCAAGGGCCAGCGCCCTCGGGGGACGTGGCCGCGCGCCTTCCGCCCCCGCGGCCCACCTGCGTGCCGCTCGGTCCGGGGGAGCTCGCCGCCGGTGATGACGCGTTCCAGCGAGGGGACTTGACGGCCGCGCAGAAGCACTACGAGGCGGCGCCGCGCGGGGTGGCGCGTGATGTCGGCCTCGCGCGGGTGAGGATGGCGCGCGTCGACGTCCCGCTCGACTACGCGGCGGCAAAGGGCAACCCGCAAGTCGCGGCGGCGGAGCGCGACCTCGCGCGGGCCGCCCGCGCCACGCCGCACCTGGGCGCCGCGTTCGTCGAGCTCGGGCGAGCGAGGCTGCTCCTCGGCGACGCTCAGGGAGCGACCGACGCTCTCCGGCAGGGCACGCAGCTCCTGCCCGACGATGCGGAGGCGCACTCGCAGCTCGGGGTCGCCCTGCTGGCCACCGGGCATGCCTCCGAAGCCGCCGGCGAGCTGGCGCGCGCCGCGGAGCTCGACCCCGGAAGCGGCGCACGCCACGGCAACCTGGGCACCGCTCTCCTGATGGCCGGACGCACCAAGGAAGCGATCGCCGAGTACGAGATCCGGGTGCGCATCGACGACGGCGATCCGCGCGCGCACTCGGATCTGGGAACGGCCCTCCTCGGGACGCAAGATCTCGAGCGGGCGCTCTCCGAGCTGCAGCAGGCGGTGCGCCTCGACCCGCAGCGCGCAAGTTTCCACTCGAACCTGGGCTTCGCGCTGCAGCAGGCAGGCCGCATGGATCGCGCTGTCGCCGAGTACCGCGAGGCGCTGCGGCTCGATCCGAAGCTTGCGAGCGCCTGGATCAACCTCGCGACCGTGCTCGCCCTCGACCGCCATACACGATCCGAGGCCCGCGCGGCCCTCCTTCGCGCAAAGGCGCTGTCCCCGGACGACCCGCGCGTGAAGGCCAACCTCGAGGAGCTGGACGCGCTGGAAAAAGGTGACAAGCGCGATTGAGGGTCGCCCGGCAGGTCCTCGCCGCGCCCTGAAATTCGGCGAACGTGGCGCTTCGCCGGTCCGACCGATCGAAACGCATCGTGTCAATCCCCAAACCGGGTTCCTTGCTTCCGACCTTGACCACTGCGAACGCCTTCCCCTAGCGTACGGCCCTGCCACGGCGCGCATACACCGGCGCCGACGAAGTGTTCGGCAGGGTCCCTCGGCTCGTTGGCACGCGCTGCCGGGACGCGAGAAGCGAGAAGTGGAGGCATTCCGATGGCATTGGGACGCGTCAAGTGGTTCAACGACGAGAAGGGTTGGGGCTTCATCAAGCAGGACGCGGGCCCCGACGTCTTCGTGCACTACTCCCAGATCCAGGGGGAGGGACGCCGTCGCCTTTACGAGGACGAGGTCGTCGAGTTCGAGATCAAGGAAGGCCCCAAGGGCCTGCAGGCGATCAACGTCAGCCGACAGAACGGCGCCGCCGCCGTCGGCTAAGCACGATTCAGACGTATCTCGGCACGCTCTGAACCTCGAACGTGCCCGATTCCGGCGCGTACACGTGCGCGAGCACTGTCACCGGCCGTGACCCATCGCCGATTTCGTACACGTTGAACCCCGCCATACGATCGGGCGCGTCGTGATGCAACGACGCGCTCGTGGCGCCCACCTGGAGAATCCCGCCATCGCTCGTCAGTACGCGCTGGATTCGCCGGTGCAGATGGCCGTGGAGCACGACGCTTCCGGCGAGGCCGCGGAGCTGCGCGAGGAGCGCCGGCGCGTCGCGGAGCCCTTCCAGGTGCGCCTTGATGCGGGACCACCGATGGGCCGGAGGGTGGTGGATGGCGACGACGACGGTCCGTCCCGCGACCTCGTCGTGGGCGAGAATGCGCTTCAACGCAGATAGCTGCGGCGCTCCCAGCTCGCCCGCCGCAACGAGCGGCGCGCGCGGTACCGCGCTCGAGAGCGCCACGAAGGCGACGTCCCCTCGGATCTTCACGACGGGAAACGGGCTGCCGCTGCTCGCGAGCTCCGGCAAGTCGCTCTGGAGCCAGGGCGCGAAGTACCGCTCGAAGCGCCCCGCGCGCTGAGCGCCGCGCGTGTACGTGTCGTGGTTGCCGGGCACGATTGTCACCCGCGAAGGATCGAGGCCGAGGTCGCGTTCGAGCATGTCCCGCGCGAGCTCGAACTCCGGCTCGAGGGCCAGGTTCGTCAGGTCGCCGGTCACGACGACGTGATCGACGCCGATGCGCGCGACTTCGCGCGCAATCGCGCGGACGTACGCAGCGCGGTGGATGCTGCCCCGCTTCAGGCGGAGGTTGACCCAGCCGGTCAGCCGTTTGTTCAGAAAGCGGCGCGCGGGGACGTTGTCCAGCGAGAGGAGGTGCAGGTCCGAAAAGTGGGCGATTTTCATCTGGTGTCGGCGGCGCACCGGAAACCGACCTTGGGCGGCCGCGGCAAGGAAGTCGTATCGCGCGCCGTGGCGCGGAGCCAGAGCGGCGCGTCTCGATACGAGCCCCCGCGCACGACGTGGAAACCGCCGCCGGCCGTCTTCGGCTTCGGGTCGACCTCAGCCCCTTCGCCGTAGCCGACCGGGTGACCGAACCGATCGTATTCGAGCACGTCGGCGACCCACTCAGCTGCATTCCCGGCCATGTCGAGCAGCCCGAGCGGCGTCGCGCCCTCGGGGAACGACCCGACCGGAGCGAGCCCGACGAAGCCGTCGGTCGCGTCCGTGGGGTCATCGGCGAGCGCGCCGTGGTTCGCGACGCGCGCGTTGTAGACGCTTCCCCACGGGAACTCACGGTCCTCGACGCCACGCGCTGCATACTCCCACTCGGCTTCGGTAGGCAGCCGTCCACCCGCCCACCGGCAGTACGCGTCAGCGTCGTCCCAGCGAATGCGCGTGACGGGGAGGTCGTCGCGAGTCGCCCTCGCCTCCTCCGGTAACAGCTCGGGCGGCGCGCACCAACCTGCCGATACGCAGCGGGCGTAGTCGCCGACGGTCACCTCGGTCACGTCCATCTCGAACGCGGAGAGGGTCACCGGATGCGCGGCGCTCTCGGCCCGGAGCGCCGCGATAAGGTCCGTGTCGTTGCACTGAGTGGCGAGCACCTCGCGCTCGCAGAGGCCGATGGCTCGCGCGAGCTGCGACTGCGTCGAGCCCATCACGAACGTCCCTGCCGGGATGCGTACCCGGCCGTGCGGTATCGGCCGAAGGACGACGACCCCCCGCGCCGGAACGCGGGTCTGGGCAGCGTCCAGCCCCGCCCACCACGCGGCCGCGCTTGGCGGGCGATGCGCCGCGGCGTCGCTCGGGGACGAGATGGCGAGCGCGAGCGCGAGGATGCCGACGGCGGGAAGGACTGTCTTCATCCGATGTCCCTGCGACGCGGCGCCGGCGCGCTCACCCCGTCAGCACGCGCAGGGGATGCTCGACCAGGCGGCGGAGCTCGGCGAGGAAAGCTGCGCCGACAGCGCCATCGACGACGCGATGATCGCACGACAGCGTCATCGCGAGGCGCTTGCCGGGTGCGATGGCGCCGTCGGTCACGACGGGCACGTCGCGCACCTGCCCGACCGCGAGAATGGCTCCCTCGGGCGGATTGATGACCGCCGCGAACTGGTCGATGCCGAACATCCCCAGATTGGAGATCGAGAACGTCCCGTCCTGCATTTCCTCGGGCTTCAGCTTGCGCGCGCGCGCACGCGACGCGAGCTCGCGGACCTCGCGCGCGATCGCGACGACGCTCTTCTGGTCGGCGCGCCGCACGACCGGCGTGACGAGCCCGTCCGGGATCGCGACGGCGACCGAGATGTCGACGCGCTTGTGGAGCAGAATGGCGTCGGGAGTGAAGCTCGCGTTGCAAGCGGGGACGCGGACGAGCGCAACGGCGCACGCCTTTACGAGGAGGTCGTTGAGCGACACCTTGAGGGGCTTCCCCTCGCCGTTCGCGCTCCCTTCGCCGCTCGACGCGAGCTCGTCGTTGATCCGCTCGCGCAGCTTCACGAGCTGCTCGGCGTCGACGTCGATCGATAGATAGAAGTGGGGGACGGTCGTCTTGGACTCGGTGAGGCGCCGCGCAATCGTCTTTCGCATCGGCGACAGGGGCACCGTCTCGACTTCGTCGCTTCGGTCCGCCGCGGGAGCACGGGCCCCCAGCGGAGCAGGCGTCGCGCGCGCGAGCGCGGCAGACGTCGACGATCGCATCCCCTCGAGGTCGGCCGGGATGACGCGGCCCCCGGGCCCCGTCCCCTGGGCGCCCTGCAGATCGATCCCCATCTCGCGCGCCACCTTGCGCACGTAGGGCGACGCAATCACCCGGCCTCCCGTGGAGTGGGTCCCATTGCCGGCGGCCTCGGAGAGATACGACGTGCGATCGAGTGCGTGCCCGACGGCGGGCTTGCGCGTCGCGGGCGGCGGGAGCGTCTCGGTCGCGCGAGGCTCGGCGGAGCGGGCCGCGGCCTCGGTCTTCGGTGTGGCCGCCGGCGCGGTCTCGGCCGCGGGCGCCTGCGCGGCGGCCGGCGCTGGCGAGGGAGCGCTCGCCGCGGCCAGGCCGGAGACGTCTTCGCCGGGCGCGCCGACGACCGCGACGGGCTGTCCGAGCTTCACCTGCGCTCCTGCGGGCACGAGGATCTTGAGGATGGTCCCCTTGTCGAAGGAGCGGAACTCCATCGTCGCCTTGTCGGTCTCCACCTCGGCGAGCAGGTCGTCGACCGCGACCGCGTCGCCCTCCTTCTTGTGCCAGACGGATAGAACGCCCTCTTCCATCGTGGGCGACAGCTTCGGCATGTCGAGAATCTTCGCCATCACGCTCTCCCGCGCGCCAAGAGGCGCTTCACCGTGCCCGTGACCCTCGCCGCGCTGGGCATGCAATCCTGCTCCAGCTTGGCGCTGTACGGCATGGGCACGTCGAGCGTGGTCACGCGCATGATGGGCGCGTCGAGCGCATCGAACGCCAGGCGCTGCACCCGATCCGCGACCTCGGCGCCCACGCCGCCGTACGGCCAGCCCTCGTGGACGACCACCAGCCTGTGCGTGCGCTCCACGCTCGCCACGAGCGTTTCTTCGTCCAGAGGGCGCAAGCTGCGAAGGTCGACCACCTCGGCCGAGATGCCCTCCTTCTCGAGCGTCGCCGCTGCCTCCATCGCGACGTGCGTCATCCGCGAGTACGCGGCGATCGTCACGTCCTTGCCGGGTCGCGCGATCTGCGCCTTCCCCATCTCGACGACGTAGTCGCCGTCGGGCACGTCGCCTTTCACGGCGTACAGAGTCTCCGACTCCATGACGAGGACGGGGTTGTCGTCGCGAATGGCGGCCTTCATGAGCCCCTTGGCGTCGGCCGGATACGCGGGCGCCACCACCTTGAGGCCCGGCACGTGCGCGTAGAAATGCTCCATGGCGTGACTGTGCTGACTGCCCACCTGCCGCGCGCTCGCGTTCGGCCCGCGGAACACGATCGGGCAGTCGAACTGCCCGCCCGACATCTGCCGCAGCTTCGCCGCGTTGTTCAGGATCTGGTCGAACGCTACGGCGCTGAAGTTCCACGTCATAAACTCGATGATTGGCCGCAGCCCGACCATCGCCGCGCCGATCCCGATGCCGGCGAAACCGCCCTCGGCGATCGGCGTGTCCACCACGCGCTTCGGCCCGAACTTCTCGAGCATCCCCTCGCTTACCTTGTACGCGCCCTGGTAATGCCCGACCTCCTCACCCATCAGGAACACGCGATCGTCGCGCTCCATCTCTTCGGTCATCGCCTCACGAAGGGCCTCTCGGAATCGCAATGCGCGCGCTGCCATCGTCTGGATCCTTGTGTCAATCAATCGGGGTCGGCGTCGAGTTCAGGTCGAGGGTTGGGGGGCGGGGTCGAGGTGCCGCAGGTAGCGCCTTCGAGGGAGCGGCGCTCCCATCGAACGAGATCGGTGTGGCCGCGGTCTCGCGAACGAAGGTCAATACGCGAACGGCCCGCTGTAGGTCGTCGGTTCGAGCTCGGCGACCGTCGGGTCCGGGCTCTCGTTGGCGAATTGGACCGCGTCGGCGACCTCAGCCTCGACGGCCTTTTCGAGCGTCTCGAGCCGGGCCTCGCCGAAGCCACGCTCCGCGAGCTGTGTGCGCGCGCGGTTGAGCGGGTCGCGCTTCTTGTGCTCCTCGAGCTCCGCCTGCGTCCGGTACTTCGCCGGATCGCTCATCGAGTGCCCGCGGTAGCGGTACGTGCGCACCTCCACGAGAGTCGGCAGGCTCTGCTCGCGCGCGCGCTTGACCGCTTCGCCGATGCGGCGCTCGACGTCGAGCACGTCGTCGACGAAGAAGCGATCGCGGTCCATCCCGTACCCGAGCGCCTTGAGCGACACGTCCTCGACCGACATCGACCGCGAGAGCGGAGTGCCCATCGAGTACTCGTTGTTCTCGCAGATGAAGACGATCGGCAGCTTCCACAGCGCCGCGAGGCTCAGCCCCTCGTGGAAGCCGCCGATGCTGATGGCCCCGTCGCCGAAGAAGCACAGCGTCACGCGGCCGTCCTCGCGATACTTGCTCGCGAACGCGACCCCGGCCGCGAGCGGGATGTGACCGCCCACGATGCCGTATCCGCCGAGCATGTGGTGCTCCTTATCGAACATGTGCATCGAGCCGCCCAGGCCCTTGCTGCAGCCGCTGACCTTCCCGAAGAGCTCCGCCATCAGCGCTCGGGCGCTCATCCCCTTGGCGAGGGCGATCCCGTGATCGCGGTAGGTGGTGACGACGTAATCGTCCGCACGGAGCGCCGCGAGCGAGCCCACGGCGACGGCCTCCTGCCCGATGTAGAGGTGCAAGAATCCGCCGATTTTTCCGGACGCGTACGCGCGCGCGCTCTCCTCCTCGATACGGCGGATGAGCAGCATCATGCGGTAGTGCTCGGCGAGGTGCTCGAGCTCACCGCTCGGTCGCGTGAGGGCGGCCGGTGAGGCCGGCGAGGCTTGCGAAGCCGGGCTGCTGGGCCCAGACACGTCCGCGGCTGCCGCAGCGGCGTGATCGTAACCGGGTCCGACTGGTTGCGTGTTGTCTGCCATCATCAGCGGGGCCGAGAGTCTAGTCTGGGAAGAATGCGCCCACTAGGGGTCGGCGAGAGGATTTGCAGCGGAAATCGCGGAGCCGGGAGCGTAAGACGCGTCAACGCCCTCCGAAGCGCTCTTCGAAGCAACAGCAGGAACACTCGATCCATTCGGCGTTACGCTTTCCGTCGCGCTCAGTGGAGACGCGGGGGAAACCGGACCGACATGAAGATGCCGCGGTGCGGCAGACGTTCCGGCTCCCTGGTTCGCCGCGTGAGCGGCGGCCGCGACCGTTTCGGCGAACGCGCTGGCGACGCTCTTCAGAGACACGCCCTCGCCGTCGCCCGAGCGGTGATACCGACCAGCCAGCGCGAGGAGAAAGATCACCGTGATGGCAATGAGGGCCGCGACGTTCTGCCAGCGGCGCGTCGCTCGCGGAACGATCGACGAGCGGGGCATGGGCGTCGTTAGGAGCGTCGCGTTCGAGCCCTCGAGCTCGTTGGCGAGCACCGACGCGAATGCCTCGCAGGACAAGAAGCGGTTGCGCGCCTCCTTGGCGAGGGCGCGGTCGAGGATGGGATCGACGTGGGGGAACGCGCGCAGCGCGGACAGAAGCGTCGTAGGCGCGGGCTGCTTCGCGGTGGCGACACGCCCCGCGACGGACGCCGTGTCGCTGCCGGGGAAGGCGCGCATCCCGGTCAGCGCCTCGAAGAGCGTAGCCGCGAGCGAGAACTGATCGCCGTGCGGGCCGAACGCACCGGACGCGAGCACCTCTGGAGCGGAATAAGCGGGCGTCCCGAGCACCGCGCGGGCGCCCGGCGACGGCGGCCCGGGCTGCGAAATTCCAAAGTCGGTGAGCATCGGCCCGGTCGGCGCGAGCATCACGTTCTCCGGCTTCACGTCGCGATGCACCAGACCCTTGCCGTGCGCGTACGTGAGGGCCGAGCCGAGCGCGCGTGCGAGCTGCGCGACCTCTGCCGGCGGTAGCGGACCTCCCTGGAGCTTCTCGCGGAGCGTCGGCCCGTGAACGAGCTCGAATACGAGGAAGAGCCCGGCAATCGGGTCGTCGCCCATGTCGTGCAGCACGACGACGGCCGGATGCGACAGCACGGACGCGGCGCGCGCCTCCTGACGCACACGCTCCTCCACCAGTGCCCGCTGCTCGGGACGGAGATCCAGATCACTTCGGAGGATCTTGAGCGCCACTTGTCGCCCGAACACGCTGTCGCGCGCGAGCAGAACGCGGCCCAGTTCCCCGCGGCCGAGCTCCACCTCGACCTCGTAACGGCCGATGCGCGTGGGCAGTTCCATGCCTCGGGCGCTTTTGTAGCGCGGCACGGCGCGGATGTCGCGACGTCGCGACCGCTCGTCCGGTCCCCCCCGCACGCGTCGGCGGGACGCGCACGGAACAAGCATCCGCTCGCGCGCGTTGGCTTACCTATGGGGAAGGCGCGGTCGCCCGGGGTATGGCGCCTCGTCGCGCTCGTCGCTTTCGGCGCGTGCCGACGCGAGCGGACGCCGCCGGCGCGCGACGACAGCTCCGTGGGCGTGAGCTCGATCCAGGCCGACGGTGAGCCCGGGGCCGTTCGGGACGCGGGCGCGGGTCGGGACGCCGTCCCCTTCGCTGCGCTGCCGCCGCTCCGGAGCGACGCCCCCATCGTCCCCCTCGCCGTCGACGGGTTTCCGCCCGCCGTGATCTCGTTGCCTATCGGCGCCACGTCTCCGCGGCCCGTGGTCGTGGCGACGCACGGCATGTGGGATCCGCCCGAAGGGCTATGCGACGACCAGCGCTGGATCTTCCGCGACCGCGCCTGGGTCGTGTGCCCGCGCGGCAAGCCCATGCCCGACGGCACTTCGCGCTACGAGAGCGCCGACGCACTCGCCCGCGAGATCGACGCCGACCTGCGGACCCTCGCCGCGCGGCACCCCGGGTACGTCGACGACCACGCGATGCTCTACACGGGTTTTCGCTGGGAGCGATCCTCGGCGTATCCGTGGTGGCGCGCCAGCCCTCGCGATTCCCGCGTGCCGTGCTCATCGAGGGTGGCGAGGACCGGTGGACGCCGGTCCTGGCGCAGCAGTACGCGCGCGGCGGTGGGCAGCGCGTCCTCTTTGCGTGCGGGCTGCGCTCGCGCGTCGCCGGCGCCGAGCGTGCCGCGAAGGCGCTCGTTCGCGCCGGGGTCGACGCGCACGTCGTCCTGGCGAAGCTGCCCGACGCGGGGCAGTTCATTCACTGGTACAACGGTCCGGTCGCCGACGAGACACGCGCGCAGGAGCCGTGGCTCCTCGAGGGCGACCCCCGATGGGGCCCCTGACGGCTACTCGCGCTGGCGCGGACGCCGACGGACCGCAAGGCCCAGCAGCGCCGCGCCGAGGAGCGCGGCTCGCGACGAAGCGCCGGCTCCCGAGTGGCCCGCGGCCACGCAACCGCACGCGTTCGCGGTCGGTCCGCCGCCGGGCGCGGATCCGTCGCCGTCGCCGGCGCCTGCATTCCCGGCGCCCGACGAACCCACGTCGGCGAGCCCACCTCCGGGCTGTGCGTCGTCGGGTGCGCCGCCGCCGGCCGCCCCTCCCGCGCCGGCGTCGCCAGGCTGCGCCGCGTCCCCTCCGGCGTCGGCACCCGGATCCGGGGGAACCGGGTTTGGCCGGATGAGCGCCCGCAGGGCCGCGCGCGCTTCGTACCAGCGCGCGCCTCGCTCGGGCCAGGCGACCGGTTTGCCGCTCCGCGCTTTTGACAGATCGGCGCCCAGGAGCCCGCTCGCGACCGCCTCCGCCTGCGAGGGCGCGGCCGCGTGCGCGAGCGCGTAGTACCCGGCGTCCTCCACCCCGCGGCGCAAGTTCTTGAGGCGCACCGACGGCAGCACGCCGCTCTCGCCCACCGAGTGCTCGGTGAACATGTCCACCTGCTTGCGTGGATAGAGCAGCACGCCGTCGCCCTCGCACCAGTCGCCGCTGCTGTTGTGGAACGTCTCTGCCGTGACGAACGGGTCGTAGGGGCCATTGCCGCCGGGGTTGTCGTCGTACCAGAACGTCGTCTCCCAGTAGAACCAGCGCTCGATCCCCGCCGCCGCCGCGACCCACGCGTTCGCGCGCGGCGCGACGGCCGCCGTGTCCGTCAAGAACGCGTCCGTTTGCGGGCGCGACCCGTTGTAGATCCAGGGGCGCTTGCCGGCCGCGCGAGCGGCGGCGACCTGCTGCAGGTCGTAGCTGTCGGCGAACACGATGGGCACGTCGACGGGCTGCGTGCTCGGGTCTCGGCTGCAGGTCCAGCCGACGAGGATGTGCTGTGCGTTCGGGTCAGTCGATCCGGACAGCAGCGACTTCCAGTCCGCGCCATACGAGCTACTGCAGGATTCGTCGATGGCGTACACGAAAGCGTCGGTGCCGCCGAACAGATCGTGCGCCGCGAGGGCGTCCGCGATGGCCTCGACCTTCGCCAGGTTGGTCGCCGACGGCGCCCCGAACGCGCCGTACGTCCCCAGGCTGAGGATGCCGTCGCCGAGCGACTCGCCGGGGCCCTCGTAGCCGTGCGCCGCGGTGAAGAGGGATCCGTCGAGCGCCGCCAGCTGCGCGGTAACGTCCCCGGCCGACATGGCGTCGTGCATCGCGCTGAGCCGGTGGCGGTGGAGCAGCTTCCACAGGTGCTCTTCCGCCGCCGCGTCGCCGATGCGTCGCGTGAGCTCGGACGGGTCGTAGTAGAGCATCGTCCCGAGCGGCCGATCCGGGAGCGTCGCGGCGACGACGTCGAGCTCGACGGGTATGCTCGCCAGCGACTGCCCGCCTGCGGCGACTGCGATCGATCCGGTATACGTTCCGGGCTTCTGGTCGCTCGGGATCGTCACGTCGATCCACGCCACCCCGTTGTTCTGCGCCGCGATCTGCATCGGGTACGGATCCCACGCGGGCGCGTCCTCGACGGGGATCAGGGCGTCCGGCATGGCACCCGTCCACGCGCCCGGCGTGGGGCCCGAGCCGCTCGACCACCCGAGCGAGGCGGTCGGGTCCTTGCTGCCCGATGCGCGCGTCACGCCGAAGTAGTGCTCGACGAAGCGCTCGATCGGCCGCCCGACGAAGGTCGTCGGGTCGGTCGCGCCCGTGGCGTTCGCGATGGTCGCGCCTTCCGGGCACGACAGCGACGGCAGGTCGACGGTGACGCCGGAGAGCGCCGTCGCGTCGGCCTGGATGACCACCTGCAGCGCTGTGGTCTCGTTGCGCAGCGCCACGACGCGCACCGGCTGGCCCGGAGACCACACCGGGTTGTCGGTCCCGTCCGCGAAGCTCAGCGACGTCGCGTCCTGCTTGATCTTCTCCCCGTCGTCGATCACCCACACGCGGGGTGCAGCGCCCGCGACGTGCGCGAGCGATACCGCGGCCAAGGTCGTGCAGAAGCAAGAGATGCGCAGCATGCCCGACCTTACGGAAGCGGCCTCTGCGAAGGCAAACGAGAATGCCCTCCTGCGACCGCGCTCCGCTCAGTCGTCGTGAGGGTTCCAGCAGGCCACCTTGTGGCCGGTCCGCGCCTCACCCGTGCCGATCTCGTCGAGCGACGGCGTCTCGCGATCGCAGGTCCCCTTGATGACGCGCGGGCAGCGCGGGTGAAAGGCGCAGCCGGGCGGCGGGGCCATCGGCGAAGGGACGTCGCCCTCGAGGACGAGACGGACGCGTTTGCGCTCCGGGTCGGGCTGCGGGGCCGCGGCGAGGAGCGCGCGCGTGTAAGGATGCCGCGGCTCGCTGTAGAGCTCTTTCGCCGAGGCCTGTTCGACAATCTTGCCGAGGTACATCACCGCGACGCGGTGGCTCACGTGCTCGACGATGCGCAGGTCGTGCGAGACGAACAGGTAGGCGATCCCCATCGTCTCCTGCAGCTCGACGAGCAGGTTCACGATCTGCGCCTGGATCGAAACGTCGAGCGCGCTCACCGGCTCGTCGCAGACGATGAACTCCGGCTCTACCGCCAGAGCGCGCGCGATCCCGATGCGCTGCCGCTGCCCGCCGGAGAACTCGTGCGGGTATCGATCCATCGTGTCGGCCCGCAGCCCCACGCGCTCGAGGAGCTGCACGACGCGCGCCTCCTCCGCCTCGCGGGTCTTGGTGAGCTTGTGGATGCGCAGCGCCTCCCCGACGATCTCCCGTACGGTCATGCGCGGGTTCAGACTCGAGTAGGGGTCTTGAAAGATGATCTGCATGCGGCGGCGCAGCGGCCGCATCTCGCGCTGCGACAGCGGCGTCACCTCCTGTCCGTCGAACACGACGCGGCCGAAGGTCGGCTCGATGAGGCGGAGCATCAGCCGCCCGAGCGTGCTCTTGCCGCACCCGCTCTCTCCCACGAGGCCCACGGTTTGCGCGCGCCGCACGCGCAGGGACACGCCGTCGACGGCGCGGACGAACCGCGTGGACCGGGACAACCAGCCGGCGCGCGCCGGAAAGTACTTCCCGATCCGATCGGTCGCGATGAGCGTGCGGGGTCGCTGCGGGTCCTCGCCCGCGACCTCCGTGGAGATCTCGCGCGCCGGCGGCAAGGTGCTGGGCTGCAAGAGGCCCTTCGCGTCGGTCATGGCGCCACGTCCTCGGCGCGCCAGCACCGCGCCATCCTCCCCGGAGCCGGTTCGCTCAACGGCGGCTCTTCATCGGAGCAGCGGTCGACGCGCATCGGGCACCGGTCGACGAAGCGGCACCCCGGGGACAGGAGGCGCAGATCCGGGACGAGCCCCTCGATCGTCGGCAGCCTGCGGGGCTCCTCGGGCACCTGGCGCGGGATGCTCTCGAGCAGCCCGCGGGTGTACGGGTGCATCGGCTTGGCGAAGAGCTCCCGCACCGGGGCGCTCTCGACGACCCGTGCCGCATACATCACGACGACGTGGTGAGCGTTCTCGGCCACGACCCCGAGGTCGTGCGTGATGAGGAGGATGCTCATCGACATCTTCTGCTGGAGCGACGCGAGCAGATCGAGGATCTGAGCCTGGATCGTGACGTCGAGCGCGGTTGTCGGCTCATCGGCGAGCAGGAGCTTGGGCTTGCAGGCGAGCGCCATCGCGATCATCACGCGCTGCCGCTGGCCGCCGGAGAGCTCGTGCGGGTAGGCGTCGATGTTCGTCTCGGGTTCGGGGATGCCGACGAGGCGCAGGAGCTCGACCGCTCGAGCGCGGGCGTCGCGGCGCGACTTCTTCTGGTGCAGCCGGATGGCCTCCATGATCTGCCAGCCCGCCGTGTACACCGGATTCAGGCTGGTCATGGGCTCCTGGAAGATCATCGAGACGTCGTTGCCGCGGACCGAGCGCATCGCGCGCTCGTCGAGCCCCAAGAGGTCGCGCCCCTCGAGTTCCACGCTGCCCGACTCGATCCGGCCCGGCGGAGAAGCCACGAGGCGCAGGATCGAGAGCGCCGTCACGCTCTTGCCGCAGCCGCTCTCGCCCACCAGCGCGACGGTAGAGGCGCGCGGGACATCGAACGACACGCCGTCGACCGCCCGAAGAACGCCAGCGTCGGTCTGAAAGCTCGTGACGAGATCACGCACACGGAGGAGCGGCGTACCGTCGGGCATCGGCCAAAGATAGTAGGGCGGCCGGGTCCAGTCGCCAAAGCACGGCCACGAGGACGCCACGAATCGTGGTCGTCCTTGTGCCCCGTGTACGCTTCGGGTGCGCCGATGATCCCTGCCGCATTTCCCCCCTTCCTCTACTGGCGTCCTTGGCGCCGTGGCGCCTTGGCGTTCTGCCTGGTCTCGTGCTCTGCGGGTTGCGCGCCTTCCCCGCGGATGTGCGCGGCCGAGGGGGACTGCAGCGGGCGCGCCTCGTGCGTGGCCGGCCGCTGCGTCGCCCAAGGGGCGACCGCCGCGATCGACAACGGCCGCCGCTTTCTTTTCGCGCCCGTCGACGCCGCGTTCGTGCCGCGCGTGGGTCCGGCGTCGGGCGACATCGACATCGCGACCCTCGGTCGGGTTCGCGACGGCGGCGCGCTCGCGCTTCTGCGCTTCGACATCCGCCTGCCGCCGGAGGCCAACGTCCTCGAGGCGTACCTGCTGGTCGAGCGCGCGCCCGACGTCGACTCCGACCCCACGCCCATTGCCCTTCACGCCGCGCGCATCCTCGATCCCTGGGACGGCGCTTCGGTCACCTGGGCACGGGCCCCGCGCGTCGAGGAAGTCGGCGCGCCGATCACGCGCGTCACGCCATCGTCCGGGCCGCTCGTGCGCCTCGAGCTGCGCGGTCTCCTGCAAAGGTGGCGCCGCCGAGGTGCTGCCGACTTCGGCGTCGCCATCGTTACCGAAGGCACGAGC
>CALKVG010000340.1 GCA_937998045.1 uncultured Myxococcales bacterium | reverse complement strand
ACCGTCCGACAGATGAACGTGTCGGTCGCCCAGGGCGACGCGACGCTTCACCACCCATTCGCGCGTCCCATCCAAAAGGACGCGTCGCCCGTCCAAAGGCAAACGAGGCGCTACCAAGAGGCCACGGCGCTCGATCAAGAGGGCGTGACGCTCGGCCAATAGGGCCTGACGCCCGGCCAATAGAAAACGCGCCGCGTCCACTTCGACGCGACGCCTCGCCACGTACCCGCGACGCCTCGCCCGAAGAACACGACGCTCGCCCCGTTGTCCGAGCCGATCGACCGAATGGACACGGCGCCCGCCAAGATGGATGAGTCGCTTTGTCGACAGGACCGTCGACTCTCCACGAAGACTACCACGCAATACCTTAAAGCAACGTGCACTTTTCACTGCAACACGACAACGAACCAATCGTCAACGAAGCCGAAACAAATCACGACTAAAACGGAGAATCGTCATGACCACCACGACCAAGAGCACTCATCGCATCACCATCGCACTCGGCCTTCCCAAGCAAGTTCCCGCGCTCATCGTGTACTCCCAGCGTGTCCTCGAACACATGACCGGGAACCCATCCTTCTCCAACCCCAACCCGCCGCTCACGACGCTCAGCACGGCCACCGCCGCGCTGCAGACCGCCGAGACGGCGGCGCTGGGGCGCGCCAAGGGGGCGGTCGCTACTCGAAACGAGAAGCGCACTGCCCTCATCGGCGTGCTCCAGCAAGTCCGGTCCTACGTCCAGACAACGGCGGACGCCGACCCTGCAAACGCGATGTCGATCATCGAGGGCGCAGGGATGGCCGTCCGGAAGTCGCCCACACATCGCGCACGAGCGTTCGTCGCGAAGCAGGGGCCCGTGTCCGGCGTGGCGCAGGTCGTCGCCGAGGTGGCGGCCCGGCGCGCGTCGTACGATTGGCAATACAGCACCGACGGAGGCAAGACATGGGTCGCGCTCCCGTCGACGCTGCAGGCCAAGACGACCGTGGCGGGTCTCACGCCAGGGTCGACGGTCCAGTTCAAGTACCGCGCTCTGACGAAGAGCGGGGAAGGGGACTGGAGCCAGCCGACGTCGCTCATGGTGCACTGACCTCAGGTGCACGGAGCGGCGCGGCCGCCCGCGGGATCGTCGCGAAAGTGACGTGAGCGGGCGTCGCATCGCCGGGGGCCCAAAGGGGGGCCCCCGGCGCCGGGGCGCGAGCGACGCCTCCGATGCTTTCCTCGCCAAGCGGCAGCGGGTCGTATTTACCGACGCTTGCGGCTCTGCCTCCCGTGCCAGACGGCGGCAATCTCGATAACGTCGCCGACTATCCGGTACACCACGGTGTACGTCGTCCCGACGATGACGAGCTCCCGGGTTCCCGCTTCGCGACGGGTCCAAGCTCGGGGAACTCCCGTCCAGCTCCGCAATACCGGCGCGTACGTCAAGCCGGAACGCGGCGTCCTCGTCCAGCGCAGCACCCAGAAGCTCAGCAAGCACGGCATCCGGCTCGCGCTTCGTCTCTGCGGCAAGCTCCGTTACGCGGCGCTCGAGTTCGGGCCTTTGCTCGTCAACTTCTTCGTCGCAAGCCCCTCTTTCAAGACGCGGGGCATTGCATTCACCGGGATTCCGAGTCTGGCGCGGATTTCTTCGGCGCGGAGCCCCCCCTCGTGCTTCTGCAGCAACCTGAGGACGGCGTAGACGGCAGCCTGAACCTCCCGGCCTGAGCGGCGCGGGAGGCGGCCGGGCATCGCGGGCACCGGGCGCGCTGCGACATCGGCCGAACTCCCACGCGCCACGGTCAACTTGCTCGATTGAAGAACTCTTCGACCTCTGATTCGTGTCCCCCCCAAATTCACGCGGTTCGCATTTCGTGCTCGGACATGGGGGAGGAGGCACCAGTCGCAAGAGCCGACGCTGAACAAGCCACGGAGACGCCCGTGGACGCAACGGACTTTCTCGCTTGTTGACGGGGCCACCAGAAAAAGGTGTCGGCGTGGCGCACAAGAACGCGATCGTCGAGACGGGACTGTCCTTGGCCTGACCGCGAGCTAGATCGGAAGTCGCTTGTGCTGCCTCACCGTCGCACGCACGCCCCCTTTACCCGCTCCGCGAGGGGCCCAGCCGGGTGTGCGGCGAGAAACGTCGCGGCCTCCGCGCGCGCTTCGGCGAGACGTCCGGCTCCGCACAGCGCGAACACACGCTCCGCCGCGCGCTCCGGCTCGAGTGCGCTCCGCGGGAAGGCAGCCGAGTGCCGAGCGAGCAGGACGAGCGCGCCGCTCGGGTCCCCGGCCTTGGTCGCCCGGTCCGCGTCGCGTAGCAAGCGGACCTCCTCCTCCAGCGGCGAGACCGCGCGCGGCCCCGGGCGGACCTCCGCCGTGACGATGTCCACCGAGGGCGAAGCCGGGAAGGCGGCCACCGGATCGGACGCCATCGCCGGAGCGCGAACGCCGTCCCGGAGCGGGTCCCTCCCAGCCGTCGGCGCCTGGGCATGCGTCCTGGCGGCCGAGACCAGCGGTGCGCCCGGAATCTCTCGCACCGCCGGAGCCGCCCACGTCGCATCCATCGCCGCCCGTGCCACCGCCTCGGGGACCGCGCTCGCCGCCGCCGCCCCCTGTCCGCCACCCGGAGCCGATCGCGGCGTCGGGGCCGACGCGTGCTCCGCCGACTCCGCGACGCGCTTGTGCGGCTGCCACGCTTCGGTGCCCGCGGCGCTCGCCCCGCCCGCCGCCGCCACCAGCACCGCGCCTCCCACGACCTTCGCCCC
>CALKVG010000339.1 GCA_937998045.1 uncultured Myxococcales bacterium | reverse complement strand
GTACCACGTGCTCCGGCAGCCGCAGGTGCTCGCTGCGCTCTCGCCGCACCACGCGGTCCGCTTCTTCGCGGCGCACGGAGCGCCTGGTTTCCTCGTGCTCGGCTCGGTTGTCCTGGCCGTCACGGGAGGCGAGGCGCTCTACGCCGACATGGGGCACTTCGGGGCGCGCCCGATCCGCGTGGCGTGGCTCGCCGTGGCCATGCCCGCCCTGGTGCTCTGCTACTTCGGTCAGGGGGCCCTCGTCTTGCGCGATCCTGCGACCGTCGAGAACCCCTTCTTCTCGATGGTCCCTTCAGGCGCGGCGACGCTCGCGCTCGTCGGGCTGTCGAGCGCGGCCACGGTGATCGCCTCGCAGGCGCTCATCTCGGGCGCCTTCTCGCTCACGCGTCAGGCGATGCTCCTCGGATACTTCCCGCGCGTCACGATCCGCCACACGGCCGCCCACACCGAGGGGCAGATCTACATCCCGCAGATCAACTGGATTCTCGCCGTCGGTTGCCTCTTACTGGTCGTCGGCTTCCAGAAGTCCGACCGCCTGGCGTCGGCCTACGGCATCGCCGTGACCGGGACGATGGCGCTCACGTCCGTCGTCTACTTCGTTGTGATGCGCTACACGTGGAAGTGGTCGCTGCCGCTGGCAGGAGGGGTCCTCACACTCTTTCTCTCGTTCGACATCCCCTTCTTCGCCGCGAACACCGTGAAGATCCTCGACGGAGGGTGGGTGCCGGTCTTCATCGGGATCGCCTTCGTCGCGGCGATGCTCGCTTGGAGCAAGGGGCGCGCGCTCACCATCGAGGAGTTCCTCCGTCGCAGCGCCCCCATCCCGCAGGCCCTGCCTCGCCTTCTCCCGCGACTGGCGGCGCGCGTGCCCGGACTGGCCGTCTTCATGTCCTCCAGCACGACCTATCTGCCGCCCATCCTCGTGCACGTCGTGGAGAGAGAACGCGCGCTCAGAGAGCACGTGCTGCTCCTCACGGTGGTCACCGAGCCGGTCCCTCGCGTTCCGGCCGCGCGCTGGATTTCGGTCGAACGTCTGGACGGCGGCGTCATGCAAGCCGTCGCTCACTATGGATTCATGGACGAGCCCGACGTGCCCGCCATCGTGCGCGAGGTATCATCGCGGATCGGACTGCGTGTCGATCCGGAGGAGACTACGTATTACCTCGGGCGCGAAGCCTTCCTCGCGACCAGCAATGGCGCGATGGGTCAGTTCGCCGAGAGCCTCTTCGCTTACCTCCAGCGCAACGCAGTGGCTGCGGATCGCCACTTCAAGATCCCCCCGGGGCAGGTCATCGAGATCGGAATTCAGCTCGACCTATGAGATTCACGATTCGAGGACGGGCGAAGCGTAAGCTTTCGAACGTCCACGGGCGTGGCTGCGGGCGGCCGCGCCGAACCGCTGGTACCCTTCCGGCGTCAAGTTCGATGACCTGCCGGAGAAGTACCGAGGCAACGCTTCGTGGCCGCTTTCCGCTCCTCGTGGCGGCAATCGCGGTGGTGCTCATCGTCCTTACGCGCGCACCGGCAGCCGGCGCCCATTCGGTGGGCATCTCGCGGGGAGACTATCGCCTGCAGGGCGGGACCCTCTCGTCCGAGATCGCCCTTTCGCAGCGCGAGCTCGTTCTGGCGCTGCCGGGGCTGGACCTCGACCACGACGGGTGGCTCCAGAAGGCCGAGCTCGACGAGGGCCGCTCCGTCCTCTCGGAGGCATTCGTCGCGGCGGTGAAGGTAGCCGCGGACGGCGTTGCTTGTCCGGGATCCTTCGAGAGCGCCCGCCTCATCGACAAGGAGGACGCAGTCGCGATCCGTGCCCGCTATTCCTGCCCCGGTCCGCCGGCGAGGTTGTCGCTCGCGTGGCCGCTGCTCGACGACGTCCTCGGTGCCGACCATCGCCATGTTGCGCGAGTCGCGATGGGTCCGAGCGTGCAGGACGCGGTGATCGAGCGGGGCCGCGGGACCTGGACGCTCGACGCCGCAGGGCCCCTCTCCCACGCCGGCGGGACGGCTTGGTCGATGTTCAAGCTCGGGATCGAGCACATCCTGACGGGCGCCGACCACCTCGTCTTCTTGCTGGGGCTCATCGTCATCGGCGGCACGGCGCGATCGCTCGCCGTCGTCGTGAGCGCGTTCACCCTCGCGCACTCGACCACGCTCGCGCTCGCGAGTCTCTCCATCTTCGCGCCGAGCCCGCGCATCGTCGAACCGCTCATCGCCCTGTCGATCGCGTACGTCGGCGTCGAGAACCTCTTCGTCAAGGACGCTAGCAAGCGATGGCGCATCACGTTTCCCTTCGGGCTCGTGCACGGCTTTGGCTTTGCCGGCGCGCTCCGCGAGATCGCGCTGCCGCGATCGCAGCTCCCGGTCGCGCTGGTCTCGTTCAACCTGGGCGTGGAAGCCGGTCAGCTCGGCGTACTCGCCATCGCTCTCCCGCTGATCCTCGCAGCGCGGAGGACCCCGGGGTTGCGGGACCGCGGCGCACGATTCGCGAGCATCGGCATCGCGATCGCCGGCGCCGTCTGGTTCATCGTGCGCATCGCGGTCCCGGCTTGACTCGGCACCAGGGCGGGATCGCGGTCGCCGGTTCCGTTTTCGCGGCTTGCATTGGGCCGAGAAGCTGTCACTCTCGCGCGCTCGAACGATGATTCGTCTGGATTCGGTTTCGAAACAGCACGGTAAGCAGATCCTGTTTCTCGAGGCCTCGATGGCCGTCTTCAAGGGGGAGAAGGCAGGGCTCGTCGGGCCGAACGGCTCGGGGAAATCGACGATCTTTCGCCTGATCATGCGCGAAGAGCAGCCCGATGTCGGCGCCGTGGCGATCGATCGGGGCGTGACGGTCGGGTATTTCAGCCAGGATGTCGGGGAGATGAGCGGCCGTTCGGTGGTCGCCGAGACGATGGCCGGCGCAGGTGAGGTCGCCCGCGCCGGGGATGAGCTCCACGCGCTCGAACACGCAATGGCGGATCCAGCGCGAGCGTCCGAGCTGGAGGAGCTCGTCGAACGCTTCGGTCACGCGCAGGCGCGCTTCGACCAGCTCGGCGGCTACGCGCTCGAGGCGCGCGCGAGGGAGATCCTCGCTGGGCTCGGGTTTCACGACGAGACCAGCGCGAGCTCCAAGGCGCGCGGCCCCTCCATGGACGCCGACGTCGGGGCGCTGTCTGGCGGGTGGAAGATGCGCGTCGCGCTCGCGAGAATCCTTCTGATGCAGCCCGACGCGCTGCTCCTCGACGAGCCGACGAACCATCTGGATCTCGAGTCGATCTTGTGGCTGGAGTCGTTCCTGCGGCAGTACGCGGGCGCGCTCGTGATGACGTCGCACGACCGCGAGTTCCTCAACCGGCTGGTGACGAAGATCGTCGAGATCGACGGCGGCGACCTGAAGACCTATTCGGGAAACTACGACTTCTACGAGCGACAGCGCGAGATCGCTGCCGCGCAGCAGGAAGCGCAGTATGCGCGCCAGCAGGCGATGCTCGCGAAGGAAGAGGCGTTCATCGCGCGCTTCAAGGCTCGCGCGTCGCACGCCGCCCAGGTGCAGTCGAGGGTGAAGAAGCTCGAGAAGATCGAACGGGTCGAGCCACCCAAGAGGCGAGTTGTCAGGAAGTTCGAATTCCGAGCGCCGCCCCGATCGGGCGAAGACGTCGCAAAGCTCGAGGGGGTGCACAAGGCGTACGGCGCCCGGACAATCTACGCGGGGCTCGACCTGCTGGTGCGGCGGCGCGAACGCTGGTGCGTGCTCGGCCTCAACGGGGCCGGCAAGTCCACGCTGCTCAAGCTGGTCGCGGGCCAGATCCAGCCGGAGGCGGGTCTGGTGGCGCTCGGAGCCAGCGTGAAGCTGGGCTATTTCGCCCAGCACGCAATGGACCTACTCGATGCGGACACCACCGTGCTCGAGACGCTGCAATCGCGTTTTCCTCTGGCGACGGTGGGCTCGATGAAGACGCTCGCCGGAGCGTTCGGTTTCTCGGGCGACGACGCGGACAAGCCCTGCCGCATCCTGTCCGGGGGCGAAAAGGCTCGCCTCGTGCTCGCGACGATGCTCTACGACCCTCCGAACTTCCTCGTCCTCGACGAGCCGACGAACCACCTCGATATCGCGACCAAGGAGATGCTCACGGAGGCGCTGTCGTCTTTTGACGGCACGATGCTCTTTGTCTCACACGATCGGCGATTCCTCGCCGACCTGTCGAACCGAGTTCTCGAAGTGACCGACGAGGGGGTTCGCCAGTACGGCGGCGGCTACGGCGAGTACGTGGCGCAGAGCGGGCACGAGGCCCCCGGGGTGAACTAGGCTTAGGCTAGCGGTCCCCGGCGTCGGTCGACGATGCATCGGCACAGCAGCGAAAGCCCTGCTGGTAGAAGTAAAAGTCCTCGTTGTGCGCGCGGGTGGACGCGCGGCAGCGCGCACGCACCGGCCCCCAGTATCCGCCCTTGAAGATGGACCGGTATCCCTCGCGCTGAACGGAGCGGGTCCACTCGTCGACGTTGCCGGTCATGTCGTGCACACCGAACGGACTCCGGCAGTCCTCGCGCGCGCCGGACGGTTCTCCCTGCCACAGGTAGTCGATCTCCCGAATGGCCGCCAAACTGTCGCGCTGCACGAGCGCGCCGTCGTCGTAGGGACGCCAGGGGCGATCGATGACGCATGCATCGGCGCGGCGCCTGTACCCGTAAGGATACGGGAGTGCGTCTTCCCCCTCGCAGGCGAAGGTCCACTCGTCCTCGGAGCAAAGGCGAGCGCCGCGCTCGTCGCAGGCACTCACGGCTTCGTACCAGGTAAAGCCGATGATCGGGTAATGGCCTTTGCGATTCGGATACTCGTACATGTCGATGCAAAACTGCATGGCCCGGGTCGGCAGGGTCGCCGAAAGTCGCTGCCAGGAGGTCGCATCGTACGCGGCGCATCGTGCGGGAAATTCTCGACTGACCCAGTCGACGCATGTCCGGTCCTGAAGGTCCTCGACCGTACCCAAGGCGCTGTCGAGACGCATCCTCCCCTGCACCTCGAGCATGCCTGCCGGGCAACCGCCACGCAGCGATTGCGTGTCGTCGTTCGGAGCCGGGTCGGTTGGCTCAACAACCCGATCCGTGTTCGTCGCGAGCTGCCAGTGCTTGCCGCCCAGAATCGTCCACGGCCGCGTCGGTGCCGGTCGCGTGACCATTCCTTCGAGGATGAAGTCCGACCGGCCCAGGTCGTGCTTGAGGACGAACGGCGCTGCCAGCGCGGCGCACGCGCCGAGCAGACGCGCGACAAGGCGACGGGGCTTCACGCTGAAGGAGGACATGATGCGGGTCGCCTGCCCAGCTTAGTGTCCCCGGTCATAGATTGCTCCTCAAGGCTCTTGCTAGCGACACGATCGGCCGCGCATGCGACCGATTTGGACCGGGGCGTTGGTTCGCGGTCCGTGCCGACACGCGTCTGCAATCGAAGCCGGATGAACAGCGAGCAACCGGCCGACGTCGGACTCGCCTCGGGGCCCAATCTAGGGTACGGCCCTTGCTCCCGCATGCCGCGACTCGCGGGGCAACGGGCCCCCGGAGGAGACCGATGGCCGATGTAAGGGCAAGCGTGGAGGCGATGGCCAGCTACGGGCGCACCCGGGAGTTTTCCGGAGGCTGTCGGGGGCGGCGTGCGCCCGAGGCCGCTGCTCCGAGCGTGGTACGCTGGCCGGCGATGCACTCGAGGATCTCGCGGCTTGGCCTTGTCCTCGCGCCTCTCGCCGGCGCCGGCTGCTTCGATTTTTCGCAGACACAGGACGGGTCGTCGATGGACGGCGGCTCCGGCGGAAACGCGGGAAGCTTCTGCGCGCGCATGGCGCCGCCGTCGCCCACGCCGGGCTCGTACTACTGCGATGACTTCGACACGGGGAACTTCCAGGCTTTCTGGGCCCCCGAGCAGTCCCAAGGGTCCGTCGCCGTGGACAGTGTCGTCTCGGACTCGCCCCCGTTCTCGATGGCCGCCAATTCGAGCGAAGTCATGTCGGGCTCCCCGCCGAGAGCGGTCGTGAAGCTCGGGTTCCCAAACTTCGCGAACTCCCATGTCAACATCGATGTTTCGTTCGACATGAATGTCGAGAAGATCGACCCGACCACCTCTCCTCCCGGGAAGGTCATCGCGTTCCAGCTCCTCTACGGCCCAGTAGACCCAAACAATTTCAATCAGATCGCCTTCAACCTGGTGACGAACTCAGCCGGCGATGGCGTCGTCGCCCAGGTCGAGGAAAACGCTCCCTCTCCGGACGGAGGCGACGGATACAACCTCATTGGGCCGTTCGTCGTATACCCGAAGGTAAATGGATGGACGCACGTCGAGATCGCCATCGACATCCTGGATCCCGTCGGGCCGGGGAATACGATCAGCGTCTCTCTGGACGGGCAGACGAACCAGAACGCTCTCGCCGTACCCCTCAAGGGACAACAGCCTCGGATCGAGCTGGGCATCGCCGGCACTCCCATCCCTGCCCTGCCCTGGAGCATTCGGTATGACAATTTCGTCGCGAAGCTGCAGTGATGCCCACGTCAGCCGCAGGCGATTGGCGCCTTTGAGCGAGATCAGGCGCAAGCCGCCGACCTCGATCGATTCGCCCAGCCGTGAGACACTCTGCCCCGAGTGCACTTGATGATCACGCGGACAACAAAAGTCGCCTACTTAGTCACTCAGCTTTCCGCCCTCGTCCTGGTCAGCCGCGCGGCGAGCGCCCAGGACACCAAGCGTGAATGCATCGCCGCGGCTACCGACGGGCAGACGCTCCGGAAGGACGAGAAGCTCATCGAGGCGCGGGACCAGATCCTCACGTGCGTACGCGACGTCTGCCCCCCGGTGGTGAAATCGCACTGCGCCCGGTGGCTCACGGAAGTCCAGGATCAGATCCCCACCATCGTCGTCCGTGTTCAGGACAGCAACGGCGCGGACCTGCTCGACGCGAGCCTGACGATCGACGGCAAGCCGGCGAAGCTGGACGGCAAGCCCGTGGAGCTCGACCCGGGGAACCACGCCCTGCGGGTCGAGACGCGCTCCGGCTCGAGCAAAGAGGATCAGGTTCTTCTCGTGGACGGCGAGAAGTCGCGCCGCGTGCTTCTCGAGGTCTCGGCGCCGCCGCCCCCCGTGAGCGCAGGTGGCCCTCCCCCGGATGAGGGCGAGCAGAAGCGGGCTACCAAGACGGCGCCCGAGCCGGCTGCTCAGTCATCGGGAGGCATACCGGCGGGCGCCTGGATCCTGGGAGCGTTCGGCGTCATCGGACTCGGCGTCGGGGGCGGCTTCACGTACGCGACGCTCAACGAGCTCGACAATCTCGACCACATTTGCAAGCCAAACTGCACCGACTCTCAAACGGCGCTGGCTCACACGTATGCTCTCGTCTCGTACCTGGGATGGGGGGTCGGCGGAGCCGCCGTCGCCGGCGCGGTCCTCTGGAGCATCTTGTCGCTCAGTGGGCACAACAAGGGCGCCGCCGCGTCCTGGACAACACACACGGCCATCGGCGTGCAGCCTGTCGTCGGCGGCGGGCTGGGGCGTCTAACCGTAGCGTTCTGAATCGACCGCGACGAACCCACTCCGCGCTTGCGAAGTCGCTACCCGGTGGAGTGGACGCCACGGAGGCAAGCAACTACTGCCTGGGCTCCGCGGTGCTCAGCGCGCCTGTTGCGTCGACGACGGAGATCGACGTGCTCGTCTCTCCTTGCCCGACCGCCACCATGACCATCGCCCCGTCCTCGCGCGTGTACGCATTTCCTTGCGCGCCGCCATCGCCAGGGGCCCGCTCGAACCCGCGACGCGCGAGCTCGGCGTCGTAGAAGGAGCGAGCCTCGTTCGCGGACATCGTCGACTGGTAGACGTGCACGCCGTAGGGCATGCCAAGTGCCGCCGCAGCGAGGGTGCGACGCGATGACGGCGGGCGCCCGGCGAGCACGGAGTCGCCGCCGGGAGCGTCGCCGCTCGCGGGGAACATCCGGTCGACCGGCACGGATCCCTCGGACCAGATCGTGCGCACGCGGCTACGGCCGTCGTCCGTCCTCTCGGCGATGACGTAGCGGAGGTCACCCAGCTTGGACAGGTCGTGGGTCGTGAGGAACGCGTGGATCCGCTCCTTCGCCGGGATCAGGCTCTGGCCGCCGTTGCGCGCGAAGCACACGACCATCCCGCCCCCTTCGTCGTGCTGTCTCACGACCCCGAAGCCGAACGCCCTGGGCAACTCGAAGCGAGGCCCCGCCTTCGGCAGCATCTCGTGGATCATCTCGCCGAGGACCCCGGGGTTGGCCGAGCAGTCCTGCTCGTACCGATCGAGCACGGCGTCGACCGATTCGTCGGTGAACATCGTGGAAATGTGGAGGGTCGCGCCGTTGAGCGAGACCGTGGTGGTCTCTGACGTGAGGTCGCCGAATCCGTCGAGGGTCTTCCCGAGCCGCACCGTCGCCTCGCGCGCGTCGCCGTACACCACGCGGGCACCGAGCAACGCGAGGCACGCACTGGCGACCGCCACGTACGACGTGGCGCGCCCGACGCGAATCCCTACCGACACGCCGCGCCCGAAGGCTTTCCTGGTCGACCCTAGTCTCGGAAGCATGTTTCCCTCTCGTTGCCCGCGTTCTACAGCTCGCTGATGGCAGAAATCGCCTGTGAGATGAGGCCGGTGGTGTACTGGTCGTTGCTGGTCTTGTCGGCGCAACCCACCCAAGACGTCGTGTTCGTCTTGCTGCCGTAGGCGACGCCGCCGCCTTGAGCCGCGACTGCGCCGGCGGTCGAGACGCGGGCGATCTGGGCGTTGAGGCTAGAGATGCCGGATTGCCCCTTCAGTGCGCTCTGAGCATCCGATGACGCTCCGGCGAGCGGATCCGAGCCGAAGTCGGCGCCGTTGCCCTCCGTTCCACTCGGACCCGGCGAGAGGCCTCCCACCGCGCTCAGGTCGCCGCTGGCGCTCCCCTGGCAAGCGTTGATCGCGTAGTGCAGCGCCGCGGCACGAGAGAGCCGCATGACGCGCAGTTTGCCCACATACAGCTTGTGGAAGTACGTGACCCCGGTGAGCGCCACGATGAAGAAGATGACCACGATGATCGCCTCGATGAAGACCGCACCGCGCTCGGCTGCTCGACGTTTGGCTCTCATGACGTTCCTTGCTCACCGGGGTTCAGTGGACGAAGACTTTCGAGCTGTCGCTGGACACGCTCTCGAGTTCGCTGCGGAGCGCCGCGTTGCGCTTGACGCCGACGCCGGTTGTGGCTTGGTCGAGTTGCAGCTGCGTCTCGTATGCCCTCGAGAGAGCGTCTGCTGCGCTCTGGAACAGCGAATTCGTGTTGTTGAAGAAGACGAGGCGCGGGCGCCACTTGAAGTGCCACATCGCGTCTTGGTAGTCGGGGCCCGGGTTGCAGTCGCCCTTGTCCCACTGCCCGTGGCAGTCGTAGAAGAATTCCGCTTGGGCGAAACCGTCCGGGGTGGCGCCCTGGATGGCGCCGATCGCGCTAGTGATCGATGCGCTGGTCGACTGGCTGCTGAAGTGCCCGATGTCGACCAACTTCGGATCCCTCGCAATCGCCTTGTCGTCGCGAGTCGAGATGCCCAGCGTGTCGGCAATGGGGCACCCGTTTCCGTAGTTCGGATCGGGGGCCGCAGGGAGCATGTTAGCCCAGTCGGCGGCGTCACCGCCGGAGGCGGCGTCGTTGAACTTGGACGTAGTGGTGTTCATCTGATCCTTGACGCAAGCCGCCTGGTCGAACTGCCCGTTCTTCGTGTACTTGGTGATGTCCGCGTTGTTCTGGGCGTCGGTGGTTTGCCCGGTGTTGTAGGGAGCGCCGGTCGCCTGTTGAGACGCGAGCAGGCTGCACTTCTTGGTGACCGCCTCTTTCAGATCACTCGGCGGCTTGGGCGGTGTGCCTCCGGGTATTTCGCAGAAGAATTGCGGCGCGCTCTTGGCCATGGCGCCGACTCGATCGAGCAGCCACCCTATCGCGGCATTGAAAGGCGCGAGCGGCGGGGCCACCTTGTCCAAGACATCCTTCACGACCTGACCGACGACGTCGCCCGCCTCCATGCATAGATAGTTCGCAGTTCCCGGAACGACCGGCAGGGTGGTTTCGAGCGGCGGCTGCGGGACCGCCACGGTCAACTTGATGGCCGGGTCGTATTTCCGTCCAACCTCGTAGCTGGCCGCGATGGCGGCCGGAGGGATCACCTTGGTGATGGTCTTCTCGACATCCGCCAGCGACTTGAGCGCACTGTTGATAGGCTCCCTAGTGACGTTGATCGCATCCTGCGTGAGCCCGATGGCGTCGCCGTCAGGTTCTGCGGCGGCGCAAAGCGCCTCGCCGCCAAAGGGGTCGAGGCAGGCGACGGCGAAGACGACCTCCGCGACGATCTCGAGGAGGAGCAGAGCCTTCAGCGCGACTCGAATCGACAGGATGACAGCCATGATCAGGTTGATCATGACGAGGATGTTCATCCCGCGGGCGTGGACCGCGGCGGCGGTGAATGCGACGGCGTCGGCCGCTTCCTGCGCCCGCTCGCGATAGAGCATCGCGTCGCCCAAACCGGCTAGGTACCAGAGGCCGCCGACAAGGATCGAGCAGAAAAAGAGCCCCATGACCATGATCGCGCCGCGCGAGTCGGACAGCAGCGCGGGGGTTTGTGCGTTGGTTCGGCGGTCCATCATCGTCTCCTGCAGCACCGGCTCCGTGTCTCAGCGACCCCACACGTGCGTAACGAGCACCACGCAGACACCGAGGAAGATGCACGGACCCAGCCGGAACCAGGTCTTCATCTCCTCGGGAACCGGGCGCCGCGACTTCTGCGGCCGAAACGGATTCGTCGCGAGCACCGCGACGTTCCCGAGCGTCCGCAACAGGACCCCGTCGTAGGCGAGCCGCGCGGGCGCGACGAAGAGCGCGGCCACGAAGGAGTAGGTCTCCGCCTCGAGGCCAGTCATCGGAAGAACGAGCGCGCCGATGGCGGCGAAGAGCTTCACGTCTCCGCCGCCCATCCCCCCCAGGACGAACATCGCGAAGGGAACGAGACCGCAAGCGACGGCGCCCAGCACGGAGCGGCCCAACTCGTAGAGAGCGGGCACCGTGCCTCCTTCGATGGCGCCGTGCGCGAAGTGAGCCAGGGGAGCCGCGGCGAGAGGCGCGAGAGTCACGACGTTCGGGATATGACCCGTGCGCCAGTCGGTCGTCGCCGCGACGAGCGCGACGACTGCAGCGGCCAAGAGAAACGCGGTCATGAGAATCTCCCCGACGATCTGGTTCGCTCACGGAACCGGATACAGGACGTAGCTGCGGCAGGTCTGGAAGTCGCGCGCGACGGCGAGCCCCAGCGACAGGAAGGCCGTCGTGCAGGCGAGCGCCACGACGCCGACCAGTACGAGGTACTCGGCGTATTCGGTTCCTCCTCGCTCATCGCGCACGCACTTGGCCAGCTGGGCCGATACGAACGCGCCGAAGTACCCCTCACGCATTGCTTTCTTCGGGTCTCTCACGGTGTACCTCGGCGCGTACGATCGCGTGCGCTGCGCTAGTTGATCCCCTGAACCTGCTGGCCCTGCTGCTGGATCTTCGTCTGGATGTCCTTGCCGAAGGCAGTGAAGGCCGCGATACCGGCGAGCGCGACGAGGCCGACGAGGATGATGGTCTCGACGAACTCCGCACCGCGGGTGTTGCGAATGAGGTTCGAGAGGCGGAAGCGACGAAACTTGGCGAGCATGGTGGTTCTCCCTTGATGCAGAAGCCCGACGCGAACCGTCGCGCCCAGGCGCCCTGCGTTGTGTCGAGCCCTTTTGCAGCGGCTGTGCCACGAGGTGCGAACCCGGCGGCGCGCCGCGATATCGAGCATTTGCGGGCGACGAACGGGCGGTGCGCGCCGGTATTGGTCGCGACCGCGACCCTTTGCGTCCGACGTCGGCGACCGGGGTTGGCGACCTTCGCGCGACATGCGACACCGCCATTCGCCGGTGGTTCCGGCCCGGGCTCGTACGACGCCGATATGGCACGCGATTGGCTTTGGAGCTTCGGCGTGAAGACCCTCACGACCGTCATCGTTCTCGCGACCACCAACTGCACTCGTACGCCGCCGGTAGAGGACCACCCTCTTCCGTTCCGGGTTGCGGTCGAAGCCACCAGCGACCCGGGAAAGCCGGTCGCGGGGGTCGAGGTGCGCACCGCAGACGGCCCGGTCGGTCGCACGAACGAGCTCGGGAAGATCACCATCAAGGTCGAGGGCTTCGAGGGGGACAGCATCCCTCTCGTCGCCAAATGCCCTCCTCTCTACGAGCCGCCGACCACCAACTTCACCGTCGCCCTCCATAAGTTCGCGGAGTCGGCGGTCGTGCCGACGTACACGGTCCAGTGCTTACCGGCTCTGCGGACCTACGTCGTCGCGATACGGACCGAGAATGGAGCGAACTTGCCGGTCGTGCGCCTGGGACGCCGCGTCGGTCAAACGGACGAGAGTGGCATCGCGCACGTCCTGCTCGAGGCGCAGCCCGGCGAGATCATCGAGCTCTCGTTGAACACGGAAGGTCCGGGCACCGAGCGATTGCGCCCGCAAGATCCCAGCTTGTCGTTCGTCGCCAAGCCGCGAGACGATTACGTGCTTCTCGATCAGAAGTTCGTCGAGGAGAAGCCCAAACCGGTGTTCCACCCCGTGCATCGCCCGACGAAGCTGAACAGCCTCACCGACTACTGATCAGCGGCGACAATTCTCGAACGAGAGTCACGCTCGCCGAATCTCGAATCACCGCTGCCTTGCCCGGATGCGTTGAAAGTGCCTGCGGGCGATGCCCGACGCAGCTGCGGCAGCGGCGACGTTGCCGCCGCTGTCCGCCAGCGCCTTCTCGAGGTACGCCCGCTCGAATGCCTCGAGCATGAGGTGGCGAGCCTCGGAGTAACCGAGATTCGCGGCGAGCACGCGCTTGAGGACGTCGTCCTCTCCCGCCCCACCTCCGCCACCGCCACCGTTACCGCCCGTCTCGCGAGCGACCGATTCGGACTTTGGGGCGCTCGTCCGGTAAGTCCGGGTCCCGATGAGCGACGCTTTCTCGCCGAGCGCCAGGAAGCGCTCCACGGCGAGTCCCAGCTCGCGCACGTTGCCGGGCCAGTCGTACGCCTCGTAGCGCTCGAGGAACTCGGCGGGCAGGAGGCCTTTGCCTCCGAGCTCCGTCCAGAACTCGGCGGTGAGCAGCGGGATGTCCTCACGACGGCGCCGCAGCGGCGGAAGCTCGATGCGCGCGCCGGCCAGGCGGAAGTAAAGGTCCTCGCGGAACTTCCCCTCCTCGACGAGCTTGTCCAGGTTGTGGGAAGTGGCGACGATGACGCGCGCGTTGAAGTGCACGGGCGCCGCGTCGTTGAGTCGAACGACCGTTCCCTTGTCCAGCGCGCGCAACAGCTTGGCCTGCACCTCCAGATCGAGGTCTCCCGGCTCGTCGATGAGCAGCGTGCCGCCGCTGGCCATCTCGAAGATTCCCGCACGCACCGTCCCATCGGGGCGCGAGATTTCACCGAAGAGATAAGCCTCGATCTGATCGCGCGGCGTCGTGCGGCAATCGAGGACGATGAATGGTTGCTGGGCACGGCGGCTCGCCTCGTGGATGCACTCGCCCAATACCTCCTTACCCGTGCCGGTCTCGCCCTCGACGACGACCGGCACGTCTGTCGGTGCGAGGTCGCGGCAAAGCGCGAACACATTGAGCATCCGGGCGCTCGCGGCCGCCATACGACCGAACGAACGCGGGCCGCGCGCGGCCTCCGCCGGATGCGCTCGAGCGGTCATCTCCAGGACGGTGGCGCCGATGCGAAGCCGATCGCGCGGGTCCAGGTAACCCGCCATGATCCGCGCCTCGTTGACGAACGTCCCGTTCGTCGAGCCCAGATCCGTCGCGAGGAGCCCGTGCTCCGCGAGCTCGAGCGAGGCATGCCGTCGAGAGACTGTGCGATCCGAGATGCGCAGGTCGCAGAGCGGGCCGGTGCCGACGAGGATCTTGCCGGACGCCGCGTCGAGCCGGGAACGCAGGCCCATGTCCGGGCCCTGCACGACGAGGATGTCGAAATCGACGTGCGAGCTTGCGGCGGGGAGCTCTTGGCGCCTCGTCTCGAGATCGGCGGAGGGTTCGGGCGGAGATTTTGAAGGATCGTTGTTCATGGGCGGCACTCGCTCGAGGTCACGTCGGCGCCGCGCGCCGCCAGAATACGGGCAGCTTCAGCGTACACGGGGTTGTCGGGGTAAGTGCGGGCAAGTTCCTCGTACAGACGCGCCGCATCGAGAAACGCGCCGGAGGCGGCCGCCTGAACGGCGCGCTGTTCGAGGTTCTTGTCTATGCTCTTCTCTTTGGATTTTCCCGCGGTTCGGCCGCCGAGGTTGCTAGCTCGGGCGGCGCCCGAGTCTTGGGCGAGCATGGAAGCGGGCTGCGGGGAGGTGTTTGCAGACAAGGGTGCCGGGTTCGCGCGCCCTGACGATGCCGCGGCGGACGATGAGGATGGGGTGGACGACGCGACCGCCCCTGCACGCCCGGAGGCGGCCGTGGAAGAGAGCGGCGCCGTGGAAGAAAGCGGTGCCGGAGTCGGGCTGGATCGCGCCGCGCCGGTGGCCGCCGGTCCGGCTACGGCCCTCGACGGCGCGACCGTGCTAGCCGATGGAGTCGCCGGAGGCCGCGTGTCGGCGGGACGCGGAGCGCCCGAGCCAAACACGGCCGCTTGCCCTTGCGTGAAGCGAATCGCCGCCGCGGCGACCACGATGACGGTAGTGGCCAGATACATGCCGATGCGCCGGAGCCGCTTCCGTCGCTTCGCGCGCGACACGATCGTGTCGCCCGCGGTCTCTTCCGGCCCTTCCGCCGTCTTGGGCGGGGTGTCGGCGTGCGCGCGCGGCTCGTACACGGTCACTTCGTTGGCACTTCCTGCGACCTTGGAGCGCTCGACCGGCCACGTCGTGGGAGTGCTTCCGGTATTCACGGTCACGTCATCGGGCGGCTCCGGAGCGATGGCCGAGGGGTCCGCCGAGGAGACGCGGATCGTGGCATCGCCAACCCGAATCTCCGCCGGCGCGGACACCGTGGACCACTCACGCCCGACCTCCCGACCATCGAGCCTCACGCCGCGCGCCATCCCGGCGACATAGAGCTTCTCGCCGTCGAAGAGCAGGTAGCAGGCGACGGGCGCGATGTTCCTGGAACCGATCTTCCACTCCGCCTCGGACCCGATGCCGAGCGGCCCTTTCGAGCTGCCGCGCGCCAGCACCATGCGCGCAGGATTGCACTCGACCCCCCGCGGTGCCGAAACCGAGAGTTCCAGGGCGCTACTCATGACGAACCTTCTTTAGCATTGTTCGCCTGTGCCATCATCTCGTCCGGCAACGAAACACCGTGCTCCTCGAGCATGGACAAGCACGCGGGGAGCGCGCCAGTGAAGACGAGATTGCTGACAATCTTGCCGCTGGCGTCGAAACCCTCGTATTGGCGGACGAAGATATCGCGAATTGAATATCGCGCGGTGTCCGGATCGTAACCCGTGACTTCGCTGATGTGCGTCACCTTTCGGCTGCCGTCCTGGAGGCGCGACACCTGCACGATGATGTTGATCGCCGAACCGATCTGCGCGCGCATCGCCGTGAGGGGCATTCCCACGTCGCTCATGAGGCACATGGTCTCGAGGCGCGTCAAAGTGTCACGAGGATACGTGGCGTGCAGGGTGCCCATGCAGCCTCCGTGACCGCTGGTCATCGCCTGGACTATATCGAGCGCCTCGCCGCCGCGGATCTCACCGACGACGACCCGGTCCGGTCGCATGCGGAGCGTGGCGCGGAAGAGATCGCGGATCGAGACGGCTCCACGTCCCTTGGGATCCGGGGGACGCGCCTCGAGGTTCACGACGTGGGGGTGCTGGAACTGCACCTCGCGCGAGTCCTCGATCACGACCACACGCTCTCCCTGAGGAATCATGGCCGAGAGCGCGTTGAGCATCGAGGTCTTTCCGCTTCCGGTCCCGCCGGCGACGATGACGTTGGTCTTCCCCGCCACGAACGCGCCGAGAGCCTGCGCGGCGACCGGAGTCATCGACCCGAATTGCACGAGCCTCTGGACGGTGAGGGTCTCCTTGAAGAAGCGCCGGATGGAGACGTGCGGACCATCGGGAGAAGCCGGCGGAATGACGGCCTCGACGCGCGAGCCGTCGGGCAACCGCCCTTCCAAGATCGGACGCTCCTCGCTCACGTACTTTCCGACGAACTGCGAGAGGTTCCGGACCGCCGCCAGCAGCGCGTCGCGGTTCTTGAACTGCTCAGACACGAGGCTGAGTTGCCCGCGTCGCTCGACGTAGATCTGCGACGGCCCGTTAATCATGATTTCGCTGACCGACGGATCATCGAGATACGACCGGACCGGCGCGAAGAAGGTGAGCACCGACTGTTCGAAGAGCTCTTTCGAGATCACGGCTGCCTCCTCAGGAGAGAAGCGTGGGCGGCCTCGGCGTAACGCCCGCGGGGCTCGAGCGCGAGGTAGGTGCGCAGCTGGGTGTCGGCTTCGGCGTTCGCCTCGTGCCGCTCGCGTAGGAGCATCCCGAGCGCGTAGTGAGCCTCGGCGAGGTCCGGTTGCTCGACGACGACGCGCTCGAACGAGACTCGTGCCGCGGCGACGTCGCCCGCCGCTGCTTCGAGCGCTCCAGCGGTGAACCGCATCTGCGCGTCCTCGGGATGCTTGGCGAGGAAATCGGTCGCGTACTTCACGGCGACCGGATACCGCCCGTCGGACGCGCATACCGAGACGACCTTGCGCACGAGCTTCCCCTCCTCCCCGCCCATGCTGAGAGCGGCCATGTAGTACTGCTCGGCGCGATTCATGTCGCCGGCGCGGGTCGCGCGGTCCCCAGAGGCCTCGAGTCTATTTGGGGTCGCTTCGCGCCGCATGGTGTCGGCCTCCGTTTGCGGCGACGGCTTCGGTCGAGCCGCACAACCGAGCGCGAAGAGCACGCACGCGGCGACCAGCGCGGCACTTCGGTTTGCGGGGCGAACGCGGCAGGGCAGGCTCATCCCTATTTCTCCTTCTTCTTCGTCTGTCGAGAAATCTCGACGAGCCACTCGTGGTACGGTCCCTTCCGTTCCCCCGTGAGCGTCCGGAGGACGCCCACGTCCGCAGCGACGAGCTCCGAGTCGCCGGCGCGCAGCGAATACTCGAGACGGAGACTGCGTCCGCGGAAGTCCGTGATGATGTCGGCTCGAAGCTCGTTGGCGGCGGACGACGCCGCCTGCGCGGCTTCCTCCCGCCCGGAGGCGCGGAAGCAGACGGCGGCGAGCTCGTACAGCTCGACCGCGGTAACTCCGTCGCGCGGGTCGAACGGGTGGCGTTCGGCTTTCGCATCGGCGGTCGCGAGCTGGTCGTTGGCGAACGCCAGCGCCTCGTCCGGACGCACCTTCGGACACCCGGCGGGGCGCTCGGCGAAGAGCTCCGCCTTCGGCTCGTGCCTGGAGGGCTCGCCGTCGTCGCGCCTGGCGCTCGTAATGGCCATGAAGCCGAGGAGCGCCACGAAGCATACCCCGTAGAGGATCGTCTTGCGGCGGCTCTTGTTCCCCCCGACGGCCTCGGCGTCGGCGATCGCGCCGATGTTGATGAGCACCGCGTTGAGCTCGAGGACCGCGTTCGAGCCCTCGATCGAACGCTTGCCGGTCAGGGGCGCGCCGTTCAGCATCGGCGCAGGCTCTGCGAGCGAGCTCACACGGATCGCTCCGTCCACGCCCTCGACCAAGACATGCTCGGATGCAGCCTGGTCCAGCGCGAGCCGAACCTCGCAATGGGCACCATGGCCGATGCGCGCGATCGTGTTGTCGACGACGACGACTTCCTTGCTCCCGTTCGGGAGTCGAATATCGAATTGAAATCCCTTCATGGATCGATCCTAGAATTTTTCCGCAACTTTGATGACGATTGGACCCGCGACCAGCAGCAGGATGCAGACAAACATCAGGCTCATCGGAATGACCAGCTGCGTGCCCGCCTTGGCCGCCGCTTCTTCTGCGAGCACCGAACGGCGCTGGCGCGATACGTCCGCCTGGATCAGCAGCACGGGCGCGACCGGATTCCCGCGCTCCTCGGCTTGAACGACCGCGCCCACGAAGTCCTGGACGGTCTCGATGGGGACGCGCTCGCCGAACCGGCGCAGCACCTGGACGCGAGTCTGGCCGAGCTGCAGCCCCTGGAGAATGAACGTGAGCTCGTCGATCAGCGGATCGCCCGGCGTCGCGCTCTTCTCGACGACCTTCCGCAGCGCGCCGGGGAAATCGAGTCCCGCGCTCATCGCCAGTGCGACGAGATCGATGGCGCCGGGCAAGCCGCGTCCAATGAGCTTGAAGCGCCTCGCCTTCGCCTCGCTGAGCTGCGAGAAGGGGAGGCTCGCGCCGAGGATCGTGCAGGCAAGGATCATCGGCTGTCTCTTATACACATCTCCGAGCCCACGAGACAGGCA
>CALKVG010000338.1 GCA_937998045.1 uncultured Myxococcales bacterium | reverse complement strand
ACTCGGCGTGCGCCCGGATGATCTGGTGGGCCACCGCGTGGAACGTGCCGCCGAACGCCCCGACGAAGGCGACCCCGGCGAGGAGCGCGCGCGGCCAGCGATTGCGCGATCGCAGGGCGGCCATGAGGAGCGCCATCCCGGCGAGCAGAGAGCTCGCACCGAGCGCCGCGTGCAGAGCCGCGGCGCGCGCATACGACGCGTCGAGCGCGCGGTCCGCGCGGGTCAGCGCGCCGAGCGCCATTCCGATGGCGGCGTCCACCTCGGCGGGCGGCGCGCCGGATCGAACGCGATCCGCGAGATATGCGAGGGTCCCGCCCAGCGCTCGTCCGACCGCAGGATCGACGCTCGATAGCGCCGCCTCGGCTGGCCGGAGGCCGCGCGTTACGGCTTCGCGCACGTCGTCGAGGGCCTCGTCCCGCTCGCCGCGGACCCCTGCGACGCGCGCTCGGTCGATCTGTGCGCGTGCGAGAGCCAGCGCGCCGCGGCGGCGCCGGCGCTCGTAGGTGACCTTTCGCCTCAGCGCGGCGACCGTCGGCTCGACGTCCGCGGCGGCGAGCGGAACTGTCGAGAGCTCGGCGCGCAGCGCCTCGTCGGTGCGGTTCGCGAGCTCGCTCAGCGAGTACGCCGGCGGGTCGACCGCCAGCGGCCCGGGGTGTCGCAGCCCGAGGACGTAGAAGGCGAGGTCCCAGCGATCGGCTTCGCCCAGCGCGGCGAAGGGCACCATCGCCGTGCCCGCGATCCCGAAGCGGACCGTCGTCGTGACCTCGTAAGGGGTGAGCGTCTCGCCGAACAGGGGATCCCGGAAATTGACCGGGTGAGGTCGCACCGAAGCGGCGCGCGCGGTGTCCGCGCGCCCGGTCGGCCCGTGGCAGCTCGCGCAGTTCTGCTCGTAGAGCGCCCGTCCGTGCGTCACGCTCGGCGACACCGGCGGCGCATCCTCGATCCGGTACGCCCCGATGAGGGCCCTGCGAAGGTCGTCGACCCTCTCGCGGACGTCTTCCGCGGGCGCGGAGGCGTCGAGCATCCCGCGGACGGTCGCGACGCGCGCGGCGACGTCGGGCGGCGCGCGCAAGCCCTTCGCGATGCGCTCGGCCTCCCTCGCCATCGCCATGTGCTCCTTGCGCTCGCTGCGGCCGAAGCGTGCGTAGTCGGCGGCGAGATGCCCGAGCGTGTGCTCGAGGCGCTGCGCCTGGAGCGGCATCGGTTCGTCGTCCTGAGCCCGTGCGACGCCCGATACGGCCAGGATCAGAAACGCGGTCAGAAAGGGCGACTCCGAGCGCATGTCTCACGCGGGTGGCCGAAAGGTTTACCACTCCCCCTTGGCCAGGCGGTAAGGTCAGAGTGACGGACTGGCAAACCGGATGGAGGTCGATACCAACGGCCTGACCTGTTAGAGGAGAGCATCGCAGTTTCCACGCGCCGTCCTCGCTTGCTGTGGCGACCCTTCGTGAGCCTCTTGACGTGAATTCGATCCTCTGCGGCGACTGTGCCGGCCGGCGACGCGGAGATGCCGCTGCGGCTCGCGGTCGAGGGAAGTTCGTCCGGATACCGGGGCTCCTGCTGGCAGCTTGCATCGCCTTGCATGCGCCCGCAGCGAGCGCACAGGCGGCGCCGCCCGGGGGTCACGAGGACACGGCCTTCGACTTCATGAACCTGCTCGCTCATCGCGACTTGCACGACATCAAGAGCGAGAGCTGGAACGGGTACGGTCAGTTCACGTACATCTCGAGCTGGAAGCTCCCGTTTCAAGCCCCCTACACGAACGCGAACGGCAGCACCAACTCTCTCCTTCCGACCGCGGAACGAAGCTACACGGGAAGCTTCACGCTCTTCTTCGGCTTGCGACTCTGGACCGGAGCCGAGGCCTACCTCGTCCCGGAGCTCATCGCCGAGCGCCCGCTGTCGCAGCTTCGCGGCTTCCATCCAGAACTTCGAGCTTCAGAAGTCCGGCTCGGAGATTCCGAGCCTATACCGCTCGCGTACCTACCTCCGCCAGAACATCGACCTGGGCGGGACGCGCGTCGAGAAGACGTCGGACCCGATGCAGCTCGCGACCGTCGCCCATAGTCGAAGACTCCTCTTCACCGTGGGGACGTTCACCGTGCTCGACGTCTTCGACCGGAACGGCGTCACCTGGGATCCCCGTCAGACGTTCCTGAATATGGCGTTCATGACCCATTCCTCGTGGGATTTCGCCGCGGACGCCCGAGGATATTCGTCCGGCGGCGCCGCCGAGCTCTATTGGGACGACTGGGCGCTGCGGATCGGGCGCATGGCGCCGCCGCTCCATCCGAATCAGCTGCCCATCGACTTGAACCTTCTGCAAGTCCACGCGGATGCCATCGAGCTCGAGCACGACCACGCTCTCTTCGGGCAGGCCGGCGCCGTGCGTCTCCTCGGCTATCGCAACCACGAGGTCACCGGACGTTTTGACGAAGCAATCGCCGCCCTCCGCGCGAATCGGGGCATGAACGCTGCCGCGTGTCCCGCCAGCGTCTTCAACTACGGATCGGGCAATGCCACGGCCCCGGACCTGTGCTGGGTTCGCAAACCGAACACGAAGTTCGGCATCGGCATCAACGTCGAACAGCACATCGGGCCGGACATCGGCGTCTTCGTCCGCGCGATGTACTCCGACGGGGAGACCGAAGTCGACGCCTTCGACCCCGCGGACCGCGACCTGTCTTTCGGAGCCTCGGCCAAGGGCTCAGCGTGGCACCGCCCCTTCGACGTGGCCGGAATCGGATTCGCGTCGGCCTGGATCTCGTCGATCCACGCGCAGTATCTCGCCATGGGAGGCATCGATGGCTTCGTCGGTGACGGACACCTCCGGCAGGCCCCCGAAAACGTCGGAGAGCTTTTCTACAGCTTCAACTTGCTGAAGGCCGTCTGGCTGACCGCCGACTACCAGCGCATCTACAATCCCGGGTTCAACGCCGATCGCGGCCCCGTCGACGTCGTGGGCGGGAGAGTCCATGCAGAGTTCTAGGTCGGCGTCGCTCGCGCTCTTGGTTCTCGCGGCGCTCTTCGTGTGGAGCCCGCGAGCCCGAGCCCAGCAGCCGGCGCAAGGCTTCGCCGTCGACCGGCTGTACCCATCGGCGGCGGGCGGCGGCTGGATCGTCATGGACACCCTCGATACGCGCGGGCGCCTCGGCGGGGCCGTCGCGCTGACGACGTGGTACGCGCACGATCCGCTGCGCGTGCGAACGAACGACGGTTCCCAGCGCCTGACCGTCGTCTCGGACGAAGCCATGGCCGGTTTCGCGTTCGCGGCGACGTACGACCGGTGGAAGGTCTCTCTGAACCTCGACATGCCGCTCGCGATCGGGGGCAATGGCGGCACCGTCGGCGCGTATCGGTTCACCGCGCCGAACTCCGGGCAGCCGTTCACGCCTTCGGGAGTCGACCTCTCCACGGCCTCGGACGCCTTCGCCGACGCGCGCCTCGGCGTCGACGTCCGCTTGCTGGGCACCGCCGGGAGCGCTTTCCGCATGGGCGCCGGAGCGCAACTCCTGGTTTCGACGCCGAACACGCTCGAGAGCGAATACCTGACCGACGGCGCGCTCCGCGCCATGGCTCGCGTGCTCTTCGCCGGGGACGCGGACGTGTTCTCGTACGCGGGTCACCTCGGTGTGCACGTCCGCCCGCGCGACGACTCGCCGGCGCCGGGAGGCCCGCAGGGCAGCGAGCTCCTCTTCGGCGTCGCCGCCGGGCCGAGGCTCGCACTCGGCGATCGAAAGCAGCTGGCGCCGTCGCAGGGCCGGAGATCTTCGGTGAGACCGCCTTCCGGTCGTTCTTCGGGGCGAGCGGCACCGGCGTCGAGGGGCTCCTGTCTGCGCGTCTCGAGGGAACGGCCGACGATGGGCCCCAGCTCCGGGTCAAGCTCGGTGCCGGCGCCGGCCTCGACGCGCGCTTCGGCACACCCGAGTGGCGCGTCGTCCTGGGCATCGAGCTCTTCGATCGCAGCGTCGACACCGACGGCGACGGCGTGACCGACAGCAACGACGCCTGTCCTCGTGAACCCGGTGCAAAGACGCGCGATCCGAAGACCAACGGCTGCCCACCGGATCGGGACGGCGACGGAGTCCCCGACGCAGACGGCGAAGCCGATCGAGCCGCGATCGCAGCGCGAGGAGACGCCGTAGAACGAGCGGAGCTGAGCGCGCACTAGAGCGGGAGTCGGCCAGGCGCAGAGCGCTTACAACGTGTAAGCATCAAACGCCTTGAGAGACGGAAACTCGGGCGCTACGGTCCTCACCTGGGCCGAGGGAAGGTCCCGTGAGTAGCCGCGTACGACATTAAAGAAAAGTCACGACCACGAGATCCAGAAACATCCAGATTTTGATCGGCGCGCAACGAACGTGCCGCACGTCACGGCGTGTTACCATTGGTTGGATAGCAATCTCGAGCGCACGCCAACCCAAAGCAGGAATTCCCATCGATGATGGCCCTCAGAACGAGACAGTTCGGCGTTCTGCTTACTGCCATCTTGCTTGGTTGCGGTGGCAAACTCCCGACGGGATCGACCATGGCCTCCGACAGCGGTGTGCACTCCAACGACGTCGAATCAGAGAGCTCCACCAAGAACGATTCCGGCAACAACGCGCCCGATACCGGCGCGAATCCTCCCCCATCGAACGATGCGGGATTGCCAAACCCGTTCGACGCATGCGCCGCATGCACCGAGAACAAGTGCTTCTGCGACAGCAATTGCGCTCGATGTCTGACGATCGACGCGCCCAATTCCAACAAGGGGTCCCCCGCCTGCCAGATGAGCGGCATTCTCAACGCAACGGGAGACGGTAACGCCGTCGAGGTGTGTGGTTGCATCAGCGGTTATTGCCAAAATGTTTGCGGTCCTCATTGCCTGTATTGAACCAAGATAGACGCGCGAATCGCGCGCACACTGCTTTTGATACGACACCGGCAGCGCGCTCACGTGCACGCAGACCCCACTCGGTCCGTATCCGATTGGAACGACGAGAGTGACTCTCGCGTGCGTCAACTCGATTGGTGCGAGCAATTCGTGCGCGGCCCCGGTGACGTTGCCGATCGGTCGCCTCCCGTGCGACGGAATCGTGAGCGGGCGCGTCTACGCGGACCCCCTTTTTGACGGAGGCCCCCGCGCCCCATTATGTGTCGGAAGAACCGGTCCCAATGGCGGCCGAGTTTTCCCGGATTCAACCAGCCCGACGCCACGGCCGACAGCAGCCCCGTGCCTCCAATATGCGAGTACGATCCGCGCAATGCTTGCATGGGAGTCTGCACCAACCTCGAAACCGATCCGCACCGCCGTGGTGGATGCGACGTCGCTTGCACACCGGGGCAGTTTTGCTCCTGGGGGGTCTGTACCTCGACGTGTGCACAAGGGTTGTTCAAAAGAATGCATCGACGGCAATTGCGCCTGTTCGCCTCCTCTGGGTCAGTGGGAAGGCCCCGTGAACGACGTGTGCAATTATCGAGACCCGTCGTGCATCGATATTCCGCCTCCTTGCGTATGCACCTTTGCGGTATGCAATCAACAATGCACCGATATGCAAACGGATCCCTACAACTGCGGCATTTGCGGAAGGTCGTGCGGAGCCGGAGCTCTCTGCAAGTCAGCGCAGTGCGTCTGCTCCGACCCAGCACTCACGTTCTGCGAAAGCCAGTGCGTGGACACCCGGGTCTCCGCCCTGAATTGCGGAGCGTGCGGACATGCATGTCCGATGGCCACCTCTTGCATGGACGGAGTGTGTCGATAGCCTCTCCGTACCTAACACGCTCGATCGATCTCCCGAGGGTCAGCAACACGGTTCTTGTCGGCCCGACCTCTTCGCCGGGGCCTTGAAGTCGACGAGCCGCTTGCAGTCGCCGCACTTTGGCGACGCGTTCGCTTGGCCGGCGGACGCTTCTGCTACGTTCGCCAATGCGCCGAGCGCGCTCGCTTTGCGGCATCGAGGACGCGAGAGAAAAAAGCGGCCGCATGGTCCGGAAGGCACGTGGCCAAGACCCGTGCCCCGCGGCGAGCGCCCTTGACTCCACCCGACCGTTTGGGGCAAGAGAAGAGCCTCTGACAATTCAACGGACGCAGCGGGTGCCCGCGAGGGCACAACAGGGAAGCCGGTCGAACGCCGGCGCGGTCCCGCCACTGTAGGTGAGCGTCGCTTCCGGAGAAGCCACTCGGCTCCAGCCGGGGAAGGAATGGAAGCACGGGGTAGAAGTCCCGCCCCGCGCTCGCAAGCCAGGAGACCTACCCGCATCGCGTCGAGAAAGAGGAGGCATCATGCCTTCGGCTCATCGTCGTGCGGGTGCGGATCTCACCCAGCCCGAGCATTCCACCGGCTTCTGCTTCTGCGACGCTCCGAGCGAGCGCTCGTGCCGCGGCGCGCGCCGGAGCGCGACATGACCTGCCTGGTCGGCCTGCTCTTCGGCCTGCTCCAGGGACTACGGCACGCCTTCGAGCCCGACCACGTCGTCGCGGTCTCGACCCTGATCAGCGAGCAGCGGAGCGCCCGGATGCGCGTCGCGTACGC
>CALKVG010000337.1 GCA_937998045.1 uncultured Myxococcales bacterium | reverse complement strand
TTTCTGCCTGTCTCGTGGGCTCGGAGATGTGTATAAGAGACAGGCTCGACGTCGCCCTCGCCGAGGCTGAGGATCTCCAGCGCGCTGATCAGCTTCGACCAGTCGCCGCGCTCCTCGTAGATCGACTCCAGGATCGCCGCGGCCTCGGCGCGCAGGCTCCCCTGGAGCATCGACTCGAGCGCCTGCCGGGCGCCCTCGTGCTGCGGGTCGAGGAACAGGATCTCGCGGTAGTTCTCGAGCGCCCCGGCGGAGTCGCTCAGGTGCTTCTCGAGCGTCTGCCCCAGGCGGTACTTGAGGTCGATGAGGTCGGCCTCGCCGACGTCCAGCTCGATCCGGTGGCGCAGGACGTCCACGTAGGGCTCCCAGCGTCCGAGGCGCCCGTAGAGGACATCGAGGGCGGCGAGCGTGCGCGCGTCGCGCGGCTCGTCCTCGAGGACGCTCGCGTACGTATCGATCGCCCGGTCGACGTCGCGGATCTCGTTCTCGTAGAGGCGCGCGATCTCGTAGCTTATCGCCTTCTTCTCGTCGGGAGTGAGCGACAGATCGCGCTTCTTCTCGTAGATACCCAGCAGGTCCGCGAAGCGGCCGGTCTGCCGATACAGTCGCTCGAGCGCCGCGATCGCCTCGGCGTTGTCTCCGTCGGCGTCGTACACGGCGCGGTAGACTTCGAGCGCCTCGCCCACGCGCTGCAGGTTCTCTACGAGGACGCGCCCGAGCCGCAGGCGCAGGAGCACCGCGCCGTGGGTCTCGCCGTTCGAGTCGGCTTCGGCGATGGCGCGGGTGTACGAGGCGACGACCTCGTCCCACCGGCCGGTGGCCTTCGCGGCCCGCTCGACGTCGTCGCTGGTGCGCGTGTCGGACGGCGACAGCTCGAACGCGGCGAGGTAGCGCTCGAACGCCTTCTGCGGGTCCTTGACCTTCCCCTCGTAGAGGGCGGCCACGTCCCGATAGAGCTCGAGCTTCGCCGCGGGATCGCTCTCGTGGGAGAGCTTGACCTCGATCGCGTTGGCGAGCGCCTTCGAGTTGTTCGCCGCCGAGTAGATCGGCACGAGCGCCTCGGCTGCCTGCAGGTTGTCGGGCTGGAGCTCGAGGACCTTCTCGTAGGCCTTGGCCGCGCGCTCGAGCTTCTGCTTCTTGTCCGCCCAGAGCTGAGCGATCTTGAAGAGGAGCGAGATCTTCGCCTGCGTCTCGGTCTCCTTCGCCTCCTGCTGCTCGAGGACCCGGATGAACTCGTCCCACTTGCCGCTCTCGGCGTAGAAGACCTCGAGGTCGTCCCACCGGCCGAGAGCCAGGTATTTCTTCTTGAGAGCATCCTGCGCGCGCCGGTCGTTCGGATCGAGCGTGAGGAGGGCCCGCCACGCGTTGACCGCGCCCTCGTCGTTGTTCAAGCGCTCGCCGTAGATCGTGCCGAGCTTCGTCAGCACCTGGATCTTCGCGGGCGCGTCGAACGTGATCTCCGCCTGCCGCTCGAGCACGCTGGCGAGCTTGTCGAAGTCCTTCGCGCGCTCGTAGAGACCCCCGAGCGCGCCGAGGGCCTCGGCGTTCGATTCGTCGTTCGAGAGCACCTCTTGCCAGAGATCGATGCAGACCTCCGGCTTCTTCACGCGCTCGGTCGCGAGCTTCGCGATCTCGAGGAACTTGGCCGCGCGCTCCGGCCCGGGGACCATGCGCTCCGCGTCACGCCGCTGCAGACCGAGGAGCTTCTCCCAGTCGCGGCGCTTCTCGTACATCTGCCGCAGGTACTCGATCGACTGCGCGTGATCCGGCTCGATCGCGAGCACGGCCTCGTAGGCCTTCACGGCCTCGGCCTGGTTGGCGAACTTCGACACGTAAAGGTCGGCCGCCTTCGTGTAGAGCGCCACCTTCTCGGCGCGATCGGGCACCATCGACGCGAGCTGAAGCAGCGTGCGGACGTACTCATTGTAGCGCTTGGCCGCTTCTTGCTTGTCGGCCTGATGGCGCAGCTCGGCGAGCTTCGCGTCGTCGGCCGCGCCGGGTGCGTAGGCCTCCACCGGAGGAGGAGCCTCGACGCGCGAACGCTCGACCGGCGCGCGGTCGACGCCGCGCGCCGCGATGGAATCCACGGCCGGCGCGACGTCGTTCGTGTGCTCGGGCGGCGACGCGGGCACGACCGGCGCGACGGGGGCCGGTGCGGGCGCGGGAATCGCGACCATCGCAGGCGGAGGCGAGACGGGCACCGGCGCGGGCGCGGCGACCGGCGGCACCACGAAGCCGTCGTTCGCGCGCGCGGGGCGAGCGGCCGCGGCGGCGGGCTTGAGCGTCTCGCCGATCTGCGCCTCGAACGCCCGCAGCAGTGGGTGCTCGGGCGCGAGCGCGCTCAATCGCTCGAACGACAGGCGCGCGCGAATCAGGTTGCCGAGGTTGCGCCACGCGATCGTACCGGCCTGGGCGAGGAAGAACGCGTTCGCGCCGTCGTCGCTGTGCGTCGCCGCCTCTTCGGCGAGGCTGAGGACGCGATCCCAGTCTCCGGCCTTCTTGCCGTACGCCTCGCGCAGGAAGAAGAACGCGCCCTCCGATTCCGGGTCGAGCTTGAGAGCCTCCTCGAGGAAGCGCGAGCCGATCTCGAGGTTCTGGTGGCGCAGCACCCAGCGCGTCCCGAACGACATGGCAAAGCGCGCGTGGACCCTGCGATCCGTCGCGCTCTGCAGGATCTGGCGCTGACCCGACTCGAGCACGTCGAAGCGCCCTTGCTCGGCGAGCATGCCCTCGTAGAGCGCAGCGACCTGGCGGTTCGAGGCGTCCGCCGAGTAGGCACGCGCGAGCATGCCTTCCGCTTCGTCGGGAGCGAAGCGACGCGCGAGGCGCGCTGCGCGCAGGAGCAAGCGCGCCTTCGCCGTCGAGTCCGCGGCCTGCGTCGCGTCGCGAAGGAGCTCGGCGAGGTGCTCTTGCCAGGTGGCGGCCTCCACCTGAACGTCGGCGAGGCAACCGCTGGCTTCCGGGTTCTTCCCGCCGGACATGCTCAGGCTTCGGGCGTAGGCCGATGCGGCCTTCTCCAGGTCTCCCTGATCCGTGAACACGTCGCCAAGCTCGAGGAGCAGCGCGCTCGCGCGCGAGCCGTCGGCCCCTGCCTTCAGCTCGAGCTCGAGGAGCTTCTGGACCATGTTCAGCTTGCCCAGGTCCCAGTAGACGCTGCGAGCCGCGGCCAAGCTCTCGACCAGCCCCGGATTGAGCTTGTACGCGTCCTGGAAGTGCTTCAGCGCTTTGACGCCGGCCAGGAACTTCGTCTCCAGCACCCGCCCGAGCTTCAGGTGGAACTGCGCCTTGACGGCGTTCGCCGTCTGCGACGCGATCCCTTTCTCGAGCTCCTCGGCGAGGCCCTGCCAGTCGCGGACGTTCTCTAGATACGAAAGACGCTCGTCTAGCTCCATCGATCGCCTCTGTTCATTCGACGCTCAAGGGGAAGAACTGGCGCTGCTGCTCGTTACCCAGGGTGCACTCGCCACGCGCACGCCAGCCCGCCAAAGCTTAGGGCGAAAGGAAACGGCGCAAAGCAAACGGTACCAGAGCAGCCACGAAGTTGGGGGGCCACGTAGCCGCGCCCCGGGGGACACTATACCGCCGAAGGGGCCCGGATCCGCTCGAGTATTTTCGCGGGCGATGCGGAGCCCGCTCCAACGTGGGGAGCGACCAAGCGGCACCGCAATCGGTGGCGCGTCCCAGGGTACGCGCGGCCGCTCCCCCCCACGCCCACCACCCATGACACGAGGCGCTCGCCGGCCGACGCGCAGCCAGAATTGGCGACCGCGACGAACGGGCGTTCGCTCCGCGCGTCGTAGTCGTGGATGTGGACGGCGACGTCCGTCGCTTGGGTCGCCATCGAAAGGCCGCCGGTCACCCGGTCTGAGCCAGAGAGCGGATGAGCTCGAGGCTGGAGGGAGATGAGTGCGGCGTGAGGAGCTACTGGAGGGACCCGCCCATGCGGCGCACGATCTCTTGGGACTGCGCGCACTGATCGCCGTACTTCGCGGCGAGCGCTCCCTTGCAGGTGACCTTCCAGAACGACTGGAGCTGCTGGATGGCCTCGTTCTTCTTGGGCGGGTTCAGCTCCGAGTATGCCGTCCCCAGGTAGAAGTACGCTTCCTTGTGATCGTTGCACTTGTTGCTGTCGCACGCCTTCTTGGCGGCCTCGTATTCCGCCACCGCTCGGGAGATGTCGCCGCTGGTCTCGTAGAGGTCGCCCATGAGCGTGTGCAGATTGAAAAGGTGCTTGTCGTCCTCCTTGGCGAACGACAATCCCTCCTTCACGACCTGCTGCGCCTGGTCGTACATCATCAGCCGGCGATACTCGTCGGCGAGGAGCACGTAGTACTGCGTCTCGTCGGGCTTCGTCTCGAGGGCCTTGGTCCAGTTCTGGATCGCGCCCGCCTCGTCGTCGGTATGCAGGAGTACCCACGCGAGCTCGCCGTACGACTGAGCGTAATTGGGGTCGAGCTGGATGCTCGTCTGGAAGGGCGTCTTTGCGTCTGCCCAGCTGCCCTGCCCCTTCTCGGCGAGCTGCTCGAGGGCATAGCCCTGTCGGAAGTAGTAATCCGCGTGCGTCTTCTTCTTGTCGACGCGCTCCGAGGCCTCTTCCGCCTTGGAACACGCGCTCGCCATCTTCTGCCAGTCTTCTTTCTTCTCGTAGGCGAGGACGAGCTTCCACCAGATCCGCGCGTTGTCGGGATCGAGCTTCGTTGCCTGCTCGTATTTCGAAATCGCCTCGTCCATGTTCGCGCCCTTGGCCTGATCTCCCTCGTTCGCGAGGTTGACGGCCTCGATGTTGTTGCGGTTGCAAGCGGCCGCACACAACGCCGCTACGGCGCAGACAAAAACGGTCTTCGCGGGAATGGCGCTCATGACGACGCGGAGTCTACGAGAAGCGAGAGCGCGACGTCTACCCAATGTTCGCGCCTTCCTCCCAAGTTTGTTTCCCATGAGTCATCCCCCAAACGCGCGACGCTCTAAACGCCCACCGACCTCCGCGCTCAGCAGGACGAGCGTAGCCGGGACGCCAGAACGTCGAGGTACAGAAGAGCGGAATCTTCCGTTCTCCCGTCCACTCAAAGCCGAGGGGAGCCGCGGTCTCTCCGCGTCGTGCGAAGCACGACGTTCGCCGCAAGGCGATGGGGGAGAGGACTCCAGTGCGAAGCACTGGGTGCCAGCCCCCCCCACCATCCCAGTAGCGACTACTGGCTACGCACCCGACACTAATCGCCGGGGTTGAACATGATCGGGTAGACGACCGTGACCATGCCGCCCTCGGGCTGCGGGAACGAGAGGTTTCCGAAGCCGCGCACGACGCACTGCACGACGCCCTGATCCGGCAGGTCGCTCCCGCCGTCGGCCGTCATGCCCACCGCGCCGCTGCGATCGATGACGAACTTCACAGTCACGCGACCCTGCAGATTCGGATTGTTCTTCAGGCCGTTCTCGTAGCAGAGGCGGAATCGACCGAAGTTCTGGCGCACGATGCGCTGGATGACCTCCGGCGGCAGACGCCCGTTGACGCTCGTCGCGCCTTCGCGAATGCGCGGCGCCCGGACCTGGTGGCCCCCTCCGAGGCGCCCTCGACCGCTGCCGATGCCCTGACCGGTGCCGGTGCCGGCGCCGTGACCGAGGCCACCGAAGTTTCCGAGGCCGATACCTTCACCGCGACCGCCGCCTCCCTCGCCGACGCCCGAGAGGCCGAGGCCGCCCGCGCCGAACGAGTCGCCGATCGTGTCGCCGAACATGTTGCCGCGCGCGCTCTTCTCGTCCTGGCCGAGCGACTCCTCACGACCCCACGGAGCGGTCGGCGCGTTCGGATCACCGCCGCCCATCGTCGAGATGAGCCCGATCATTCCGAACTGCGCGGCCTCCTGCAGCGCGGCCTGCTTCGCGAGGTGCGGGTCCGGATTGTCCTTGGGCCCCTGGACGCCGTACTTGTGACCGGTGTCCTTCGTATTCGGGTTGCCCATCGACCCTTCTTCGCCCTTGGCGCGAGTACCGGTACCGCCCTCCTTCTCGTCGGGGGCGGTCTCGGTGACCTCCTGGTTCTCGCGCTCCTCTTGTTCGCGCTCGGCCGCCGCGTTCAAGAGCTTCTGCATCATCAGGATCTGATCGCGGTCGAGCTCTTCGCTGTCGTCGCCGCGCATGCTCGGCATGAAGAACGCGAACACCGCGACGAGCCCCATGTGGAGCAAGAACGAGAGGCCCGTATAGAGGAACGCCGCCGGCTCCGCCGTCGCGAGGAAGCCGACCGGGACGCGCTTTCCGGCGTTGACCGCGCTGACCTGGAACACGAGCGCGCTGCCCTCGAGCTCCATGCGCGCCTTTGCGCCGGCCGGCAGATCGTACTCGTGGGCGCCGCTCATCTCGCTCGACGGGTGCGCGCGACCCGAGGAGATCAGGTCCGCGAGGCTCACCTTCCCGTGGCCGGGCAAATCGACGTACCCGCGCGAGCGCGGCAGGATGACCAGCGACGCGCCCACTCCGCGCGACACCACGATCGGCGCGCGCGTCGTTCCGAGCGTCTCACTCGGAATGAAGTAATCGCACTTGGCTTTGTCCCCGAGCTCCTCGCCGACGTAGAAGGAGCGCGGCGGCGTGAGGTGGGATACGTGGAGGACGTTGGACTCCCACAGCACCATCACTTCGATCGCCGAGGCGTGCGCGACCTCGACCTCGTCCGGGCTCACGTCGGGCCCACTCTTCACCATCGAGTACCCGAAGCCGCCGGCGCTGCCGTCCATCGGCGGCTCGAGACCCAGCCCACCCGCAGGCACCGACGCCATCGCCGGACCGGCCGCGTACGGGCTGGGCGCCGGCGCGGACGCCGCGGCGGCGAACGGATTGGCGCCCACGAAGGGATTCGCGCTCCCCGCGGAAGCTGCCGCGAACGGGTTCGCCCCGCCGAAGGGATTCGCTGCGCCCGGCGCGCTCGCCGCGGCCGGCGGCACGGCCTCCGGGGGAGGCGAGAACGCGATCGCCGGAGTGGGCTGCCCGATGTGCGTGCCCGGCGGTTGGGCGGTCGCCGGCTCCGCGTTCTCGAGCACTATGAGCGTCGAGCCGATCTGTATCTGATCGCCCGGCCGCACCTTGCACTTGTTCACCCGCTGGCCGTTGACCAGCGTCCCGGGCTCGTTCCCCAGATCGATGAGCGTGATGTCGGCCGGAGAGGCGACTTCGATGACCGCGTGCATGCGTGACGCGAGATCGTCGTCGACGCGCAGATGGCTGCGCGGATCCTTGCCGACCTTGACGATGTCCTGCGCGATCGTATCGCGACGGACGAGCTGATCGCCCTGATACAGCGCAAACGTGAGAGCGACCTTCGCCTTGCCCTGGCTGTCCATCGATAACCCCTACCCGCGCCCGATCGCGCGCGAAAAAACTCCGAGTGCAGTGCGACCGCTTGCCCTTCGGCAAGGGCGTGCGGACCCGTTTCGTGCCGTCCGCTCCCACGCCCCTTCGGGGCTCGGGCGCGCGGACAAGGATTCAGATGTTCTCCACGGACTTGAGCATTTCCGGCACGAACGACGTCCGCGGACGGATGAGCGTCGTGCGCACCGGCCCCGGACGCACGCGAATCGTCGCGTCGGCCGGGCCGAACCCTCCCGCGCTCAGCGGGTCGTCCTCGAACTTGTAGCCGTAGTCCCCGGTACCTC
>CALKVG010000336.1 GCA_937998045.1 uncultured Myxococcales bacterium | reverse complement strand
GTGCTTCCCCTCGTCGATCTGCCGCCCTCCGACGGCGGGACCCTGATCGTGCAGGCGGCGCAGCTCTCGCCGGGGACGGTCTTCTTGCAAGGCGATGCCGGGGCGACCACAGTTTCCTTCGGCGCCGAGGGCGAGGCCGGACCCTTCGCGCAGCTCACCGGGGAGGGGGACCTCGAGCCGAGCCCTCCGCAGATCTTCGCGCTGACCGGGGGGTCCGCCTCGCTCGGACAGGTCGGGTTTGCCGTGGACGTCGCCGGCCCCGACGCCTCCGACGCGGGGCACCTCTGGATGTCGCTGACGGAGTCGCTGAGGCTCGTGGAGCCGCTGGAGGACCCGGCGACGTATTACGGCTCCGGAGGCACGTACGTCGTCGCGATCGTGGGCGATCCCAGCGCGCCACGCGCCTACACGCCCGACGAGGACGCCGCGTACGACGGCACCGGTCTTCACGTGCTGGTGGTCCGGACGGCCGCGCCGCCTGCGGATGCCGCTGCAACGCAAACGCAAATGCGGTAGTCCACGCCGCCCCGGGACGGCAGGGACGCGCTGCGGCTGCGGCTGCGTGAGGGTGGCGTCCGCGGGTGAGGGAGCGCAAACTACGCGGGCGGTGCTTAGACTTGGGGATCGACGTGTCCTGGGGGTGGCGTTCGCGGTCGGAACGCTGCTCGCCGCGGCGTGCGGCTCGGCGTCCTCCGCCACCTCCGGCTTCTCCGGCGGGTCGGGCGGCGGCGGTTCGAGCGGAAGCAGCTCCGGGTCCGCGATGGACGGCGGGTCGCTCTTCGACGGCGGCACCGAGGACGCCTCCGATTCGGCCGTGCCGGGCGACGCGGGGCCGCCACCCCCGGCTGCCGTCGTCTTCCTCCATGCGTCCCCGAGTCTGCCGACGCTCCGTCTCTGCTTTCTGCCCCAGGACCCGACCTGGCCGCCGTTTCCGTCCGACAACCGGATGCCGGCGAGCAACTACGCGGGGATCGCCGTCGGCGGCGCGGTGTGGCTGGCCGACGCCGGCTACGCCGCAGGGGGGGGCGTCGTCTACGCCGTGCGCGCGAAGCCCATCGCCGGCACGACGACCCGTTGCGACGAGCTCATTTGCACCGGCGGGAGCAATTGCCTGATGCAGAACGCCGACTACTGGAGCCTCGGCACGCTCTCTGCGGGAGACTTCCGTCCGGGCGCGACGACGTTGGTCGCCGTGTCCGGCTGTCTGGGCGTCGACGATCCCCTCGCGAGCGTCGACCGTTGCGGGAGCACGTGGGATGCGGCGACCGGGAACCTGCATCTCGACGTCGTGACCGTGGACGGCGCGGGATCGAACGACGCGGGCGCATGGAGTGTGCAGGCCGCGCAGCTCTCACCGGGCCTGCAGGCGATGCAGGGCGACGCCGGAGCGACGGCGGTGTGGTTCGGACCGAACGTCGGCGCGCCGGGATCCGAGGGCGACGCGCAGGCCGTCGCGCAGCTCGCGCGCGAAGGCGCTCTGGGCCCGGCAGCGCCCGTTCCGCTGGTCCTCCCGGGCGGGAGCGCAGGTCTGGGAGAGCTCGGTTTCGCCGTGAGCGTGACGGGCTTGGACGCAGGGAGCCCTGGGCAGCTCTGGATGTCGCTCACGGAAGCGCTGGAGCTCGTCGACCCCTCGCAGGACCCCACAACGTACTACGCCGGCGGCCCGTTCGTGGTCGCGGTGCTCGGCGAGCCGGGGGCTCCCCACGCCTTCGCGGCGGATACGGACGGTGGGGGCTACGACGGAACGGGTTTGCACGTCCTCGTGCTGCCAGTCGGCCGAACCCCGTAGGGGTGCGGCCGCAACGAGACAATCGCCGAACCCCGTAGGGGTGCGGCCGCAACGAGACAGTCGCCACACCCGGCAAAGCAGCGGTCCCGCTCGTCTGCCAATCTGTGCGACGATGAGGTACCCATGGGGCAGGACCCCGCGCACGGCGCCGCGCGAACCGAAGAGCCGAGCGTCCTCGATGAGGCGGAGCTCGAAGAGGACCTCGAAGAGGGGGACATCAAGGACCGTGGTTCGCTCGACGCCTTGCTCGCGGAGACGGATGACGGGTGGGACATCGAGGAGCAGGTCCTCACGCTGAAGCGAGCGGCGGCGACGACGAACGCGGCGACGACGAATGCCGCACCGCCGCCCGACAAGTCGTCGGCGCAGCGCGTTTCGCCGGCCAAGACCGTCTCCCGGGCCCCCCCTCCCCTGCGCCGCGCGCCGCCTCCTGCGCCCACGTCGAGCGCCGCCCGCGTCTCCGAAATGATGCCGGCGCGCGCCCCGGTGGACCCCTCGCAGCCTGGGGCGCTCATCGATCTCCTTCAGGCGCGGGCAGCCGCGCTGCGGGCCGCAGCGAGCGCCCCCGCCCTCGGCGACGCGCCCCGCCCGGACGTCGTGGGTCTGGCGCGCGCGCAGATGGAGCTGGCCATCGCCACGGAGATCCTCGCCGGCGACGACGAACGTGCCGCGATGCACGCGGAGGCTGCGCTCGCCGCCGAGCCGTCCTTCGCCGCCGCCCACGCGATGCTGCGCCGCATGAAGCACGCGCGCGGCTCGCTGGCCGCGATGATCGTGCACCTGGAAGGCGAGCTCGCGGCCGCGACCAGCGAGCCGATCAAGGTGGAGCTTTTGGCCGAAAAGGCGCGGTTGCTCGACGCCCGCGGCGACTCGACGTCCGTGGTGCGAGCGGCGTGGCAGCAGGCGCTGGCCCACGCGCCCAGTCACGCGGCCGCCCTGAAGGGGCTCGAGGCGGTGCTCGCGGCGCGCGCCCTCGCGAGCGACGCCGCGGCGGACTGGGAGGCGCTCGCCGTGCATCTGGCGGACATGGCGGACGCCTACGGCTCGGAGCCGCAGCTGGCGGCCTGGCTGCAGGTCGAGCGGGCGAACGTGCTCGAGCGCCACCTCGGGCGAACCGACGCGGCCCGCGGAGCCCTGGAGCACGCGCTGGCGCTCGACTCGAGCGTCGGACCGGTGCGCAACGCGCTCGTCCGTCACGCGGCCGCCCACTCCGACTGGGGGGCGCTGGCGCGGTTGCTCGACGAGGAGGCCCGGATCGAGACGAGCCCCTCGCGTGCCGTGAGGCTGGAGCTCGACGCCGCGACGATCGCCGCCTCGCGCCTGGCCGACGTCCCGTACGCGTGCGCGCTTCTCGAGCGCGCGGCCGCGCGGGCGCCGACGCGGCCCGACATCGACAAGCGCGTGCTCGATGAGCTCGTTCGCTGGAACGAAAGAGCGGGGCGCTGGGCCGAGGCAGCGGGCGCGCGCAGGGCGCGCATCCGGTTCGTGACCGACCCTTCGGCGATCGCCTACGAGCTCCGATCGCTCGCAGCGGCCGCCGAGAAGGACGGCGCCCTCGATGTGGCGATCGCGGACGTGCAGCGCGCTCTGGCCGTCGACGCGACGGATCCGACGCTCGTCGAGACGCTCGATCGTCTCCTCTCGCTGGCGAGCAAGCAGGAGCAGCGCATCGCCATGTGGCTGCAAGAGGCCGCGCGGACCGAGGACAACGGCCGGCGCGCGCGCGCCCTCGCGCGGGCGGCGCAGATCGGCGAGCTCCTCGGCCGGCGCGGCGACGCGGTGCGACACCTGCGATCGGCGTGGGTCGCCCGGCCCGGGGACCCCGAGGTCCTCGACTCCCTCGCCCGGATGTTCGCGCCGACTCTCTCCGAATACGTCGACTCGGGGGCGCGATCGCTCGTGGAGCTGTACACGCAAGCCGCCGAGCACTCGGGCGAGGGCGGACGGAAGGTCGCGTACCTGGAGCGCGTCGCGCTGCTCTGGGAGGAGCTGCTGGGGGACGCGTCGCGGGCCGCGCGAGCCTACGAGCAGGTCCTGGAGCTCGAGCCCGACCGGCGCACGGCGCTGCTCGGTCTCGCGAGGACCGCGGCGCGCGCTGGAGACGCGAAGACGCTCGCGCGCGCGCTCATCGACGAGGCGCGCCTGACCGCCGACGTGACCACCCAGCTCGATCTCCGCACGCGGGCTGCCCAGGCCCTCGCGGCGCAGGACCCCGCGCGCGCCCGCCAGCTGGTGCGCGAGGTCCTCGAGGTCGATAAGGCCCACGCCGGAGCCCGTTTGCTGGAGACGCGCATCGAGGAGCAAGCCGGTCGCTGGGAGCTCGTGGCGACCTCACTCCGGTCTCGCATCGAGATCGCCCCGACCACGGCGGAGAAGGTGTCCCTGTGGCTGGCGCTGGCGCAGACGCAGCACGTTCGCCTGAGGCGGCCGATCGACGCCATGGAGTCGCTGGAACAGGCGCGGGCGCTCGACCCGGCCCACCCGGTGCCTCCGGAGGAGATCGCGCGCGTCCTGGAGGACCACGGCGATCCGCGCGCCCTGCGCGACGCGTTCGAACGGCTGTCTCGCCGAGCGACGAGCGTCGAAGAGCGCGTCGGCTACCTGGCGCGCGCCGCCGAGATCGACGAGCTGCGTCTGGGCGACGACGCCGCGGCCATGCGCACCTACGAGCAAGCGCTCGCCGATGCGCCGGAGGACGCCTTCCTCATCGAGCGACTGTCGCGGGTGGCCGCGCGCGTCGCGAGCCGGCCCGACGGAGCGGGGCTGGAGATGACGACGCTGCTCGCGAGGCGGATCGAGAGCGCACCGTCGGACAGCGCTGCGCTCGACCACTCCTTCGAGCTCGCCGCCCTCCTCGTCGAGACGGGCCAGGAGCTCGGGCGAGCCGTCACGCTGCTGGAGTCCACGATCGTCGAGCGGCCGCATCACGTGCAGGCGCTGCGCACCCTCGAGTCGGTGCGACGCCGCTCGGGCGATTCTCCGCCGCTCGCGCGGGTTCTCGCGGCGGAGGGCGAAGCCCTGAAGGACGTGCGCGCACGCCTCGGGGCGCTGTGGAACCTCGCCGCGCTCGAGGAATGGAAGCTGCCGGTGGGCGACGCCCTGGCGACGTACCGGCAGATCCTCGAGCTCGATCCGACCGATCCCGGGGCGCTCGAGGGCACGCTGCGGCGCGAGCTCTCGAACGCTCGTCGCGGGGACCCTCGCGCCCGCAAGGCCGTCGTCGGCGCGCTCCGGGCGCTGGTGCCGTTCGCTTCGGACGACGACACGCGCCTGACGCTGCAGCTGCGCCTGGCGCTGGTCCTCGAGAGCTCCGCGGAGGAGGCGCCCGACAGCCACGCCGCGGAGGAGACGGCGCGGGAGGCGCTCCAGCGCTACCGCGACGCGCTCCGCATCGACGAGCTGTCGCTGACGGCGGCGACCGGCATCGCCAGGCTCGCCGCTCGGTTCGGCGACACCGAGGGGGCGCTCGCGGCGGCCACTTCGCTGGCGGAGCTCGCGAGCGACCCGCGCTCCCGGGCACGGTACCTGGTGGAGGCCGCCGACCTGCTCACCGGTCCCGAGGAGAGCGAGCACTTCGGCTCGCGGGAGGAGCGACGGCACCGCGCGGCGGCGATGCTCGACCGCGCGCTGGACGAGGACCCGGACTCGATGGCCGCTGCGAGCCGCCTGGCCGCCGTTCTGCACGAGGAGC
>CALKVG010000335.1 GCA_937998045.1 uncultured Myxococcales bacterium | reverse complement strand
CAGCGGCAGCAGCAGCGGCAGCAGCAGCGGAAGCAGCGGGAGCTCCAGCGGCAGCACCGGCGGCAGCAGCGGCGGCAGCAGCGGGAGCAGCAGCGGCAGCAGCAGCGGGAGCAGCAGCGGCAGCTCGAGCGGAAGCAGCAGCGGCTCCATGCCGGCCTGCACGAGCAGCGGCAACTCCATGCGGCTGGACTTCTCGCAGTACCCCGAGCTCATGAAGGTCGGCGGCAACACGACGGTCAGCCCGAACGGCTACTCCGACTGTGGGAGCGGGCAGGTCATCGTCATCCAGTCTTCGGCCGGGAAATACGTCGCACTGGGCACCGCGTGTCCCCACGCTTGCTGCGATGTGAACTACTACGGTGGCGGTGGCAGCCAGTGGGTCTTCAGCTGCCCGTGCCACGGCGCGCAGTTCGACATCACCGGGAAATCGGCCGGCATCCGCACGAACCAACCGCTCCCGTCGCTCATGGTCTGCGCCGACTCGACCGGCGTCACCATCTCCTGGTGAGCTCCGCAGCGCTCCGATGACCCGCGTCACGCTGTACACGCGGGTCGAGTGCCACCTCTGCGACAAGGCGAAGGCCGTCCTCGACGAGGTGCGCCGCGAACGTCCGTTCGAGCTGGAGGTCGTCGACGTCGACACCTCGCCGGAGCTAGCGGACCGCTACGGCGGCGAGGTCCCCGTCGTCCTCGTCGCCGGGCGCAAGGCGTTCAAGTTTCGCGTGGACCCCGACGCTCTGCGAGCGCACCTCGACCGCGCGGCGGCCGATCAGAAGCCGTAGCTGACGCCGACCTCGGGCCCGGCGGTCGGCAGCACGCCGTTGCTGCCGATGGCGACGTTCAGGCGCAGAGCAGCCGTGAACGCCGCGCGGGGCGAGAACTGGTAACGCACCCCCCCGCCGACCGTGAGGAAGAACGGCGCGTCCATGTACCAGATGTTCACGGGCTGCTGCAGCGCGACGTTCTGGAAAGCCACGATGCTCGTCGTGTGCCAGTCGAACTGCGAGACGCCGAGGCCGCCGAACGCCATCGGCGAGAACCCCGTGCGGCGCAACGGCTGTTGGCCGAAGACATAGGTTCCGCGCGCCTCGATGTGCAGGTTGGGACCGAAGGCGCGGCCGTCCTGAACGGCGGCCGAACCGGTGTACGCGTTGAAGACGTACCCGAAGCGCACGCCCGCGAGGATGTTCGGCGTGAGCGCGTAGTCCACGGCGAGCATCACGCGCACGTTGCCGATGCCAGGACCGCCGTCGACGTGCCCGGACTGACCCTTCACCAGGTTGGCGTTCTGCATCCCCCCGGTGGGATTTCGCGGGGGAAAATCGGTCCCGTCAGGGTTCGTGCAGTAGAAGTTGCCGGAGTTCGCCGGCGCCGCCTGCGGGGTCAGCTTGCACAGATCGTCGCCCTCCGGGACGGTTAGAAAATCTATGGCCAGCGACGCGCCGATCCAGAAGCGCGCGTAGCGGCCGTGGGACTCCTCGGCGGCGGTGGTCGCCTCGGCTTCGCCCCCCGACTCGGTTTCCCCTTCGCCGCCACCCTCTTCCTTCACGCCGCAGCCGGGCAGCCCTGGGGGACAGTCCGCCTCTTCGCACGAGTGCGGCGGAGGTTTGCCGGGGAGGTGCGGCGCCTCGGTCGCGATCTCGTTCCTGATGGGCACGGTGAACGGACGCTTCGGGTCGCCCGAGTTCGCCATGGGTTCGCCGTCCGCGCCCAGCCCCTGGATCCAATACCGCATCATGCCTGCCGTGACGTCGGCGCAGGGAAGCTGCCCTCCCCAGCCTTCGCCCATCTTCTTCAGCTCGATGCGATTCCAGTCGCCCATCGAGGCGCCCCGATACTTCACGACGACGCGCGCGATGTCCTCTCCCCCTCCGGGGACCTCGACGTAGATGGGAAGCGGAGTGTTCGCCTTCTGCGCGGGGGCGGGGGTGTGCACGAAGTCCCCCCCGGAGGGTTGCGGCCCCGGCGAAGCTCCGCCGACGCCGGAGGTCGCATCCTGCCAGGCGGATCGGAGATCGGGCGAATCGTAATCGGGATTGAGCTGAATATTGGGCTGAATGCGCAGCGCCTCGGCCCATGACTTCTTCTCTGCGCCGAAGTCGCCGCTGCGAAACTGCATCGTCCCGATGTCGCGATGGAGCGCGGCGCGGGTGCCGGCGGTGCATCGCGAGGCACCGCAACGCTGCAGCGCGCGCTCGAGGCGCCGAACGGCGGAGGCGTAGTCCGTCGACAGATAGTCGTTCTCTGCCTTCTTGAGCGCGTCCTTGGCCGCAGCCTCGGCGTGCCGATCGACCGCGCCGGCGACCGGCGCGACGAGCAGGAGCGCGAGGGCTCCCGCGACCGGGGCCAGAGACCGGCGGAGGATCATTCGACGGACGCGTCCGGTGTGGGCGGGACGGGGAAGGACGGAATCAACAGCGCCTCGGAGCACGCCTGCTTGTCGGTCGCGCCCTCGAGCCAGGTCACGATGCACACGTCTTGCGGATCCGGCCCCCCGTCCACGCCCGAAACGTCGATGAGCTGCCCCCCCTTGTGGGCCTCGATCCCGCGCGCCTTTTGCACGAAAGTCAAAAGCTCCGGGTGGCAGCTGGGGCTCGGCGGGTACGCGCCGCCCGACGTCTTGCATCCGTCGTACACCGCGGTCATCACGTTGGGCTCTAGCCCCACCAGCGAACGGTACGTGGCGTAGTGCTCCGCGACGGTCGTCGGGCCGCCGCCTTGCTGCTTGCGGCACGAGGGCGCCTCGTTCGGATCGAGGCGCATCCCGTCGCAGCCCCACATGCGCAGGTTGCGCCCGGGCTGGCCGTGGCAGTCGAGCGAGCCGCAGCGGTGCACGAGCATGTCGGCCACCGGACCGAAGACGGCGTCGTCGCTCGGAGGCGCGTCGATGCCGACGCGCTGCTGCTGGACGCCGGAGCACGCCCCGAGCCAAGCAAACGCGCACGCGGCCGCGGCGCTCGCCGCAGCCAGGGCGATGCCCAGCCGGCCGACCCTCACGGCGTCCCTCCGTCGGCCGACGCCAAAGCGAGGTAGATCGGACCTTGCGAGTTGGGACCCTGCGGGTTCTTGTGGCAGTCGGCGCACGAACCGTCGCGCAGCGCGAACGAGGCCATCGCCTGGCTCTGCGAGCCGTCGACGGAAGTGACCTGCATCGAGGTGGGATACTTCGGCGAATAGTCCGAGAGGAGGACGTAGAAGTTGCCGGCGGCGTTCGTCGGGACGTTCCACACCGATCCGGTGATGTCCTCGATCTGGACGACCGCGCCGACCGCCGGCTGGCCTCCGCCCTGCACGCTGTACACCGTACCCCCGACGCTGAACTGCTGCGACGCGGGCCCCGACCCGCCGTGGCACGTCACGCATGGCTGCCCGGGGCGGTGGAACGGGCCCGGCGGAACGCCGCCCTGCTCGGGCCCGAGCGCCTGCACGGCGTCTTCGTGGGTCGTGTCGACGCACGCGAACGGCGCGAGAACGAGGGCGCTCGCCACGGCGCACGCGATCTTGGCTTGCAAGGCGCGCATCACCACTCCACCTCCAGAGTGAGCGCTCCAAGTATGCCGGTCCGCGACGTCAAGTACAGATCGTTGGTGAACGCGGTGTACATGCCGTCGACGGTGGCGCCGAGCTGCACGCTCCGCGGATCGCGCTCGCCGCCCAGGTACCAGCGAAGCCCGCCCCCGCCTTCCGCCGTCCAGAGCGGCCCGAGCTCGCGGTCGCCCGTCCGGTAGAGCGGGAGGTCCCACCCGGTGCCGAGCCCCTGGTTGGACACGTACGCGAGCTGCCAGAAGCTCACCGAGGTCTGCGCGTGGAAGCGACCGTGCGGCCATACGGCGAAGCGGCGCCCCAGGTCGAAGATCCAGCGGGCGTCCGAGGTGGACGCGATAAGGCCCCAGTCGTCGTCGTAGAAGCGCTCTTCGAGGCGGATGGTGGAGTCTTCGAAGCGGTGCGCGTAGCGCAAGGACAGCGCGACGCGGTGCCGTTCGAGGGGCAGCTGCTCGAGGGGACGCTCGGGCAGGCGGTGCGCGTTCACCGCGTCGATCGAGGCGCCCTTGGGGACGAGCTGCGCCACCTGCGGCGAGAACATCGGGATGTAGCGATAGGGCTTCGACTGGTCGCCGTTCTCGAGGATGACGTCCATGCTCATCGACGCGAGCGTCGATCGATCGACGACCCAGGACAGGCCGGCGTTGAACGATCCGCGCTGCAGGTCCCGCGAGAACACGCTGAAGGGCGTGCAGGCTCCACCCGTCCCGCAGCGGCCGGCGGTGTCGTGGCTGAACCCGTAGCCGAAGTTCGCCGTCCAGTTCTTCTCGGCGAAGTCTTTGATGACCATCGCATAGACGCCGTACGAGAGGTAATCGTCCTCGCTCGACACCGACCCGCCGACGCCCACGCCGAGGTCGTGCGGCTTGTACTGGCCGGAGAGCGTGCCCGCTTGGCGCACCTCTTCCCAGCGGCGAGAGGCCGTCGACACGATGTCAGCCGACGCGGCGGAGACGACGTCGACCAGATAGCTCGCGTTCAGCGATGCGCCGCTGACGTTCTCGATGCCCGCGTGAATCGAGGGCGTCACGACGCTGACGTGGTCGCTGTCGTTGTAGCCAGCAAACTCGAGCCCGGCGTGCTTGCTGGTGGTGTCCTCGAGCTCCTTTTCGTCGTTGTTCTTCTTCTTCTTGTCTCGGTCGGGGCGCTCGGCTCGATCGGTATCGGTCTGATTCGGATCTGCCCCTGCACCTATCGCTATCCCGCCGTTCGCCGTCGCGACCAGAAAGGTTGCGACGGCAACGGCAAGAAGGAGCGAGCGGCGATGTGGAGGGGTCCGAAGTTCGCTCTGCGTCAGTTGCATCCGCAGCCGCTCTCAGACAGAGAGCCGCCTCCCGTCGCGCCTTCGTGGACGGCGAGGACGTGGGATGCCGCGGGGCCTTCGAGATCGTCGGCCGTCATCATCGGATGCGCGAGCTTGCCGCGCTCGTAGGGGGCGACGTGAGTGCAGGCGACGCTGGTCAACGCAACGAAGAAGCAAACGATCGCGAGACGCGTGTTCATCGTCTTGTTCCCCATCGAGCTGCGCACGATCGTCGACGACAATCCGGGCTGCATCACTGGTCCCTCATCTTCGGTTCTTTCGTCCCGCGGGGAATGAGTTAACACAGTGATCGCAGCTGCGGGAGGCGAAAGAAGCAGAAACTTAGGGTCTTCCGGCGTCTGCAAAGTTTTGCGCGCGCGAAGTTGCATATTCCGGCCACCCAGAACCGAAGAATTCAGGTCTCCTTTACAAGGCGGGGACAGAATGGGCACCTCTCCAGACATCCTGCGCACCAAACGTCTCGAACTCGTCCCGATGACGCTCGAGATGGTCGAGGCCGTGATGTCCGGGAGACGGGCCGATGCAGAGCGCCTGGTAAGCGCGCACATGCCGGGCCGCTGGCCAAACCCCGAGCTCGTCGAGCGCGCCTTCACCGCGTCGCTCGACTCCATCCGATCGGAGCCCCTGTCCTGCCTCTGGGGCAATCGCGTCATGATCGCGCAGCCCGAAGGCGGACAGAGGTTCGTCGTCGGCAGCGTCGTGTTCCACGGCGCGCCCGGCCGCGAGGGCATCGCGGAGATCGCGTACGGCGTCGAGGAGGGCTCGCAGGGCCGCGGGTACGCGAGCGAGGCAGTCGACGCCTGCGTGAGCTGGGCGCTCGCGCAGGAGCGCGTCCGCGCCGTGCAGGCCGCGACGTTCGCGTGGCATCAGCCCTCGCTGCGAGTGCTCGCCAAGGTCGGGATGATGCCCATCGGATCGCGCGATCACGAGACGATGGGCGAGATGCTCGTCTTCGAGCGCAGGCGGTAGGCGCGATCGCCGCGGGCCCCGACGCTCGCGGCCGTCCCCGTGCTATCCACCGCGGCGTGATCCCCTGCTGCGCGCTGATTCTGGACATGGACGGCCTGATGGTGGACTCCGAGCCGCTCTGGTTCCGCGTCGAACGAGACTTCGCGCGATCGCGCGGCGGCGACTGGACCGAAGCGCTGGCTCACGCCTGCACGGGAACGGGCATCGGGCACACGCTGCGAACCATGCAACAGGCGCTCGGCTTCGCAGTCGACCCCGTGCGCGACGCCGAGGCGATCGTCGCCACGTTCATCGAGCGCGTGGCCGAGCTGTCGCTGAAGGCCGGCTGCGACGAGCTCCTCGCCGAGGCACGAGCGCGCGCGGTTCCGTGCGCCGTGGCGTCGTCCTCGGCGCGGCCGCTCGTCGAGGCTACGCTCGGGCGCTTCGGCCTGCTCGATCGCTTCGGCGCGATCGTCACCGGAAGCTGCGTCGAGCGACCCAAGCCGGCGCCCGACATCTTCGTCGAGGCCGCTCGCCGTCTGCGTGCGGCCCCCGGCGAATGCGTCGTCCTCGAAGACTCGCTGGCGGGCGTCTCCGCGGCTCGCGCCGCCGGGATGCGCGCGATCGCCGTTCCCGAGCGTGCGCCGGCGCGCTTCGCCGGTCTCGCCGACGCGGTCGTCGCCGATCTCCACGAAGCGCGCGCCCTGCTTCGCCTCGCCGCCGCCTGAACCCGCCGGACCGCCGACGTGCCCCTCGTCGCGGGCAGGGCGACCTATTGGCGACCGTTGCGGAACGGTCTACTACCTGGGCGCCATGGCGCTTTGGGTCGCACTTCTGCTTGGAATCGTCGAGGGGCTCACCGAGTACCTGCCCGTCTCTTCGACGGGACACCTCGTCCTCGCCGGACACCTGCTCGGGCTGAGCGACGACGACCCCGCGACCTCGTCCTTCGAAATCGTCGTTCAGCTGGGAGCCATCCTGGCGGTCGTCGCTCACTACCGGGTGCTCCTCACGGACCGGGCGCGCGGCCTCGTCGCGCGGGAGCCGGCGAGCCTGCGACTCCTGGCGGCCCTGGCGATCGCCTTCGTCCCGACAGCCGCCGCGGGACTCCTCCTGCGCAAGACCATCAAGGCCCACCTCTTCGGGCCGTTGCCGGTCGCGATCGCTCTCTTCGTCGGCGGGGTCGCGATGATCGCCATCGAGCGCGCGCGCCGCAACGTCCGCGGCGAGGACGGGCTGGAGCACGTGACCCCGCGGCGCGCGCTGGCGATCGGGCTCGGGCAGTGCCTCTCGCTATGGCCGGGCGCCTCGCGCGCCATGTGCACGATCGTCGCAGGGCAGCTCTCGGGGTTGTCGACCGCCACCGCGGCGGAGTTCTCCTTTTTGCTCGCCCTTCCCACGCTCGGCGCAGCCACGCTCTACGAGGCGTACAAGACGCGCCACATCCTCGCCGAGCACGTCGGAGGGGCGAGCATGGCGGTGGGGCTCGCGGTCTCCTTCGTCGTTGCCTGGGGAGTCATCGCCAGTTTCCTGAAGTACCTGCGCAAGCGCGGGCTCGAACCGTTCGGTTGGTACCGGGTCGTGCTGGCGGCGATCGTGTTCTGGGTCCTGGCGCGGTGAGCGCGAACATCCCTGCCCGTGCGGGGGCTCCCATGTAATCGGGGGTCGCCGATTGGCGGCGACCGTGGACTTTCGATAGAGGTGCGCCCTATCAACCGACACGAAAGGAACCCGACAGATGTCCGACAAGCTCTCTCGCCGCGACGTACTGCAACGAAGCGCCGCGCTCGGTGCGATTGCTGCCCTGAGCGCGGCCGCCTGCGGCAAAAAGACCCCGACCCTTTCGTGCGCCGACACGACCGGGCTATCGCCCGCCGACGTGCAGATCCGCACGACCACTCTCGCGTACACCGAGCACTCCACCGAGCCGGGGAAGATGTGCTCGGGATGTCAGCAGTTCGTGGCGCCCCCCGCACCGGGCACGTGCGGCACGTGCAAGATCCTCAAGGGGCCCATCAATCCCGCGGGCTACTGCAAGTCGTTCGTCGCGAAGACCACCTGACCGTTCGCTCGCAGCCTGGGGCGAAGCCTGGGGTGGTCCGAACTCTGCAATAACGCCTTCCGCGTGGCGTAAGGCCTCGATAGCGGCCAGCCGGCTTGCCGGCGTTCGGTCGCGATAGGGGCTCCAGCCCGCTGGCGCGCGAGCTCAGGAGCCGCCGCGCCGAGAAGGGAGGGGCAGAGTGTCGGAGGCCGTGACCCGCGATCGAACGGAGGTAGTCGGGCGCTATGCCCTGCACGGCGAGATCGCGTCGGGCGGGATGGCGGTCGTCTACTTCGGCAAGCTGCTCGGGCCCGTCGGTTTCAGCCGGCCGGTCGCCATCAAGCGCCTTCACCCCAAGCTGGCGCGCGACCCGGCGGTTCGCGACATGTTCATCGACGAGGCCCGCCTGGCCTCGCGCATACGACACCCCAACGTCCTACCCACGCTCGACGTCGTCGACGAATCGGGCGAGCTGCTCCTCGTGATGGAATACGTGCACGGCGAGTCGCTGCAGCAGCTCGCGCGCGCCGTACGGGGTCGGGGCGAGCGCACCCCGCTGCGGATCGTCCTCGCGATCATGAGCTGCGTCTTGCATGGTCTTCACGCGGCGCACGAGGCGACCACCGAGACGGGCGAGCCCCTGAACATCGTGCACCGTGATGTGAGCCCGCAGAACGTACTCTGCGGCGTGGACGGCGTCCCGCGCGTCCTCGACTTCGGGATCGCGCGGGCGACCGTGCGCCTCGAGAACACGCGCGAGGGCATCGTCAAAGGCAAGCTCGCGTACATGGCGCCGGAGCAGCTCGGCGGCGCGCCCGTGGACCGCCGCGCCGACATCTTCTCCGCGTCCGTCCTCCTCTGGGAGATGCTCGCCGGACGGCGTCTCTTCGTCCGCGACGACGGGGCGAGCGTCCTCGTCGAAAAGCTGCTCCGGGGACCCATCGAGCCGCCGAGCGCGCACGCGCCGGGCCTGCCCAAGCTGCTCGACGCCATCACGCTGCACGGCCTCGCCCGCAACCCCGAGCAGCGCTTCGCGACGGCACGGGAGATGGCGCTCGCCCTGGAGAAGCTCGGAGACCTCGCGCGCCCTTCGCAGATCGGCGAATGGGTGGAGGGGCTCGCGGCCGAGTCGCTCGCAGAGCGAAAGGGGAGGTTGAAGGAGCTCGAAACGAAGTCGTCGATCTACCGCATCGGACGCGCAGGGGCCGGCGACGGGTCCGCGGCCGCGCGGCAGACCCCCGAGGCGGTGGTGGAGGTGCGCATCGCCGAGAGCGACGACGAGGAAGACGAGTCCCTCCTTCCGACTCGCGTCATCACGAGCTCGATGCCCTCTCCCCACGCCGTGAGCGTCGGGCCGGCGGCCGGGCGCTCGGCGTCGGGCTTCGGCGGTTCTCGCCGTGCTCCCCCTCGGCCGCTCCTCGTCTTCGGAGCCTACGCGCTGCTCGGCGCCTCGCTGATGCTGACCGCGCTCACGCTGCAGCGAGGCGCCCGCCTCGCCGAGGGAACGGCGACGGAGCCGGCGATGAGCTCGGGCATCGCGAGCGCGACCGCGTACTCGCCCGCCGCGTGTCCGCCGGGAATGGCCAGGATCACCGGCGGGAAGTCCGTCGTGCGGGGGGCCGACGGGCCCCCGCCCGAGCGCGCGTCCCGCAGCGTCGTTGTCACGACCGTCGCGCCGTTCTGCATCGACGTCGCCCCCGCGACTCCGGAGAGCCGCGAGATGGCCGCCGCCGATTGCCGCGCGCGAGGGAAGCGCCTCCCCACCGACGCCGAGCGCGAGATCGCCGCGCGAACGCCGGAGTACGGCCTGCGCGACGCCGCGGCCGGGGGAGAGTGGACGAGCGAGTCGGCGCCTCGAAACTCCACCGACCGCGCGGGGTTTCGCTGCGCGACCTCCTTCTGAAGGAGCTACTCGGCCGCAGTGAGCCCGTCGACGGCCTCCACTTCGCAGAGCCACCACTCGTCCTCGCTCGCGTGCGGCGGCAGATGCACGAGAACGCGCTCGCCGGGATTCGCGGTGCCGAGCGTCGAAGCGACGACGCGAGCGCTGCGGATGACACCCGCCTGCAGCCAGTCGACGAGCACGCCGCGGCGCCGGACCGGCCCGACGGGGTCGAAGAGCTCGTAGGGACCGCGCAACATCGGCTCATCCGGACCGAGGTCGTAGATGCCTCGGCGCGCGACGTCTCGGACGCGGATTACACTGGGCATCGCTCACCGTTCCCGTCAGCGCATTGCCTGCTCGCAGGCCGCGCGTGGGAGCGTCTGCCAGAACCGATCCAACGCCGCGACCGTCTCGGCGCGCCTCTCGAACTGAGGCATGCCGCGCGTGGGCGACACCCGGACGGCGAAGCGGTTGGCTCGACCGCGCAAGAACGCCTCGAGTACCACCGCCGGCGGCCCGCTCACGTCGTGCACCACGAGCACCGGTACCGCGAGCGAACGGTAGAGCGCCGCCGCCTCCAGGGGACGGGGGACGTGCGCGCGCGACGCGAGCGGGGCCCGGTACGCGCCTGCCACACGCGCGCTCGCCGCGCTGTACGCGACCAAGCCCGGGTCGGGAGCGCCGCGGAATCGCGACTTCAGCGAGCGACCGACCATCGGTCGCGTCGCCAGGAGCGCGAAGAGGCCGCGCGCCGAGGCATGGCCGAACAGGCGAGCCACCCTCCCGGCCAGCGCCTCGACCACGCTCCGCGGCGCCGGCAGGAGCCCCGATGGCTCGACCATGACCAGCGAACGCACCAGGCCGGGCTCGTCGCGCGCCGCCCTCGCAGCGACCTCCACGCCTCGCCCCAGAGCGACGACGTCGACCGCCAGGTCGGCGCGGCGCAGCTTGCGCAGAAGCTCGGACAGGACGAACGCGAAGAGCGCGGGCGTATACGGCAAGTCGCCGCGATCGGAGAGGCCGAACCCGGGAAGGTCGACCGCGTAAGTCGGCCGCCGCCACCGAAAGGCCTCGAAAAGCGGCCGCATCTCGTAGGCGCTCGATCCGACGCCGAGGTCGTGAACGAGCACGAGCGGTCTCCCGTGGCGGCGCTCCGCCGCGTAGAACGACACATGCCCCAGGCCGCCCCACTGCGGGCGCCAGCGCCTCCGCTCCCCGTCGATGGCCGGGGCAAGCTCGCACGCGCTCGGGCAAACGCTCATCGCGGGCCTCGTAGACGACCCGTGGTGCGATCGATGTGCCAGGTAAGAGCCCTAGCGCGCTAGGGCGCTGCGAACTTCGACGGGTGCGTCGTGTCCGCGGTCGACGTGGTGATCGGAGGCAGCCGAGGCTGCAAGGAGTCCCGCCAACACGACCGCAGCCGCCGGTGCGATCCGGACGGAGGACGCGGCCGAAGCTGCTGCGGTGGGTTTCTGCGATGCCCTCGAGACCGGCAGCGCGACGGGCGTATGCATCGCTTCACGCAGAGCGCCCCAAAAGCTACCGGCCGTCTGCCAGCGTTCGGCCGGATAGACGGCGAGGGCCCGCGTGAGCACCGCCTCGACCCGCCGCGGGACGTGGGCGCCGAGCGCGCGGGGCGTGGGCCTCCGCGTCCGGTCCACGGCCGCCCGCGCGAGGTCCTGGGTCTTGCCGTCGCCGAGCGGCTCTCGCCCCGTCAGAAGCTCGACGACGAGGAGGGCGAGCGCGAAGACGTCGGTCCAGGGACCGGTCACGCCGTAGGCATCCGAGAACTGCTCGGGAGCGCCGTACGAGGGCGTGAAGCCGCACGCCTCGGACGAGCGCCCCGCGACGGCGCAGCGCGCGTCGCCGAAGAAGCTGGCCACGCCGAAATCGAGCAGCTTGATGGTGCAAAGCTCGCGGCGCGAGTCCCCGAGCAAGACGACGTTCCCGGGCTTCAGGTCGCGGTGGCATATGCCCTTCGCGTGCGCGAGCGCGAGGGCTTCGGCGATGGGATCGAGGAGGCGAACGGTCTGATCGAGGCTCCGCGGCGGCAAACCGCACTGGCGTTCCTCCCAGAGGAGCGCCTCCAGCGTCTCGCCCTCGAGCCACTCGAGGACCAGGTAGGGCACCCAGTCGCCGTCGCGCGTGAAGAGCGTCGCCGCGTCTCGCGCTTGCACGATGGCCGTCGTGCGCTCCGACAGCTCGGCGAGCATCGCGCCCTCCTGGAGGAACGCGCGCAGCAGCTTCTCGCGCGCGTCGGTCTCCAGGACCTCGAGCCCTCGAATCGCCTTGATCGCGACGCGCCGATCCCAGAGCGTGTGCCGCGCTCGATACACGATCGAGAAGCCGCCCTCGCCTACGACGGCTTCGACGGCGTAGCGGCCGCCGATGGTCGTGCCCACAAGTCCGAACCGGTCGGGACTCATCTGCCTACGGAGCGCTTACTCTGCAAGCGACGTGCGCGAGCCGTGGCGGAGCATGACTGGTTGCGGCACGTTGGCGGCGTGAACGAGCGCGGCGAACTGGACCTCGGGGTGGACGACGGCGGCCTCTGCCTGGGCGCCCTCGGCCTGTGGCTCGATCCGGTCCGGCCGACACGCGCCGCCTTCCTATCGCACGCGCGCGTCGCGGCGGCGATGGCTTCCGAGACCGTGCTCGCCTCGCCCGAGACCCTCGCGATGGGCGCGCTATCGTCTAACGAGGCGAGCGTGCGCGTCGGCTGGGCGATGCTCGACGCCGCGGTGGCGCAGAAGCGCGCCGACGCCGCGTTCGTCATCGCGGATCACGACGGCCACGACGCGCTCGTCGGGCGCCGGCCTCGTCCACGTATCGCGCGGCGATGCGCGCGCGTCCGCGCACCTGCTCCGCGAAAGAGAAACCGTCTCGCCGGGACTTGCCTAGGCCCGTTCCGCGACGAGCTCGATGCGTGTGAGCTCGGCCCCGGGACCGACGCGCATCGGCGGGCCCCAGTACCCAGTCCCCGTGCTCACGTACACCCAGGTCTTCTCGACGAGGTGGAGCCCCGCGATGAGCGGCTGGTCGAGCCGCGCGAGCCAGTTGAACGGCACCATCTGGCCGCCGTGAACGTGACCCGAGAGCTGGAGGTCGACGTCGCACGCGACAGCGTCCTTTACCGCCTTCGGCTGGTGCGCGAGGAGCACCACGGCGCGCGACGGGTCGCGCCCCTGGAGCGCGCGCGGGACGTCCTGTCCGTGGCCCGGCGCCATCCCGTGCGAGCGTGCGTCGTTGACGCCTGCCAGGTCGAACGCGTGGCGAATGGGTACGCGCTCGTTGCGCAGAACGCGGATCCCCAGCGTCGTCAGGTGGGCGATCCACTCGTCCGCCCCCGAATAGTACTCGTGGTTGCCCGTCACGAAGAAGACGCCGTCGGGTGCGCGAAGCTCGCGCAGGGGCTCCACGAGATCCCGCAGCTGCTCCACCGAGCCGTCCACCAGATCCCCCGTGATGACCACCATGTCCGGCGCCAGCGCGTTCGTCTCGCGGACGACGCGCTCGACGAAATCGCGCCCGATCGTGGGCCCGACGTGCACGTCCGTGAGCTGCACGATCGCGTAGCCCGACGCGGTCGCCGGCAGACGCGCGAGCGGCACCCGAATGCGGCGCACGTCGAAACCGCGCATGACGTTCACCACGCCGCCGACCCCCACGGCTCCGGCGATGGCCCCGACCGCGCCCGCAAGAGCACGCGACAGAAAGAGCCGCCGAGCAGGATCCGTCGGGAGGGCCCGCGCAAGCCAGGCAACGCCGCGCGCCCCGTCCCCGAGGCCCATGAGCAGGAGCAGGTACAGGGCGAAGCCCATCCAGATGTACGCGACCCACGCGAGCGGCGCGCTCGCGCTGCGCGGGAGCCACCGCGTCGCAAGCACCGCCAGAGGGACGAGGGCGGCGAGCGCGAAGACGGCCCCGGTGAGAACGCGCCCCCACGGCGCCGGCCACGCGACGTCGCGGACGAGCCGAGCCCATAGGTACCGGTGCACCAACCACGAGAAGGCGGTGAGGACCAACCCGGCGACCACCATGCGCAGAACGCTCACGTCTCCTCTATGATGACGCGGCGGGCCGGAGGTTCCGGCGGCAATCGCCACAAATGCGCGAGCCCGCGCACGCGAACATGCACGGGCCCGGAGGGTCATGGGCGGGGTGCTCGAGGGGAGCGACTCCGCTCCCCTCGAACGAGACCCGTGGAGGCCCGCTCAGATGTCGAAGTAGAGATAGAACTCGTACGGCGTCGGGCGCATCCGGATCGGATTGAGCTCCTTGTTGCGCTTGAAGTCGAGCCACTCGTGGATGGCGTCCTTCGTGAAGACGTCGCCGCGGCAGAGGAACTCGTGATCGCGCTCGAGCGTGTCGAGCGACTCCTCGAGGCTTCCCGGCATCTGCGGGACGTCCTTGAGCTCCTCCGGCGAGAGTGCATAGATGTCTTTGTCCATCGGATCGCCGGGGTTGATCTTGTTCTGGATGCCGTCGATACCCGCCATGAGCATCGCCGAGAACGCGAGGTACGGGTTGCAGCTCGGATCCGGGAAGCGGACCTCGATGCGGCGCGTCTTCGGGTTCGGGCCGGTGATGGGGATGCGCACGCTCGCCGAGCGGTTGCGGCTCGAGTACGCGAGGTTCACCGGCGCCTCGAAGCCAGGGACCAGGCGGCGGTACGAGTTGGTCGTCGGGTTGGTGAGCGCCGCGATCGACTTCGCGTGCTTGATGATGCCCCCGATGTAGTGGAGCGCCGTGTCGCTCAGGCCCGCGTAGCCGTCGCCGGCGAAGAGGGGCTTGCCCTCCTTCCAGATCGACTGGTGCGTGTGCATGCCGCTGCCGTTGTCGCCGAACATCGGCTTCGGCATGAACGTCGCGGCCTTGCCGTGCTTGCGGGCGACGTTCTTGACGACGTACTTGAACCACATCAGCTGATCGGCGCACGCGGTGAGGCGATTGAACTTCATGCCGATCTCGCACTGACCGCCCGTCGCGACCTCGTGGTGGCCGACCTCCACCTCGACGCCGGTCTCCATCAGCGTGGTCATGATCGCCTGGCGCAGCTCGGCGAGGGAGTCCGTCGGCGGGACGGGGAAGTAGCCCTCCTTGTGGCGAGGCTTGTACCCGAGGTTCGGGAACTCCTCGCGGCCGGTGTTCCAGATGCCCTCGACGCTGTCGAGGTAGTAGTACCCGCAGTTCGGCTGCGACTGGTCGAAGCGCACGTCATCGAAGAGGAAGAACTCCGCCTCGGGGCCCATGAACGACGTGTCGCCGAGGCCCGTCTGGCGGAGGTATGCCTCGGCCTTCTTGGCGATGTGCCGCGGGTCGCGCGAGTACGGCTGCTTCGTGATGGGATCGTGGATCGAGCAGACGAGGCTCAGCGTCGGCGTGGCGTAGAAGGGGTCGATCTTGGCGGTGGCCGGATCCGGGATCATCGTCATGTCCGACGCGTTGATCGGCTGCCAACCGCGAATCGACGATCCGTCGAAGGCAAGCCCGTCCTCGAAGAGGCTCAGTTCCAGGCGCGTCGCCGGGATCGTGGTGTGCTGCCACACGCCCGGGAAATCGATGAATTTGAGGTCGACGAACTTGACGTCGTGCTTCTTCGCGAGCTCCAGCACTTCCTTGGGTGTCATTGCTTCCTCTCTCTTCCGCGATTCGGTAATGGGCGCGCTTCGCGCACCGTCAGCAGACCGTCAGCATGTATGGGTGGGGGAGCTCGAAAGGAGCGCCGGCGCTCCCCTCGAACGATGTTAAATGGCCTCTTTGCCGCGCTCCCCGGTGCGTATGCGTACCGCTTCTTCGACGGGCATGACGAAGATCTTGCCGTCTCCGATCCGACCGGTCTTGGCGCTCTTTTCGATCGCATCGAGGACGTCGTGCACGAGCTCGTCCGGCACGACGACCTCGATCTTCACCTTCGGCACGAAGTCGACGACGTAGGCCGACCCACGATAGACCTCTTTCTTACCGCCCGTTCGACCGAAGCCTTTGACTTCGGTGACGGTCATTCCTTGCACCCCGACCTCGGCCAGAGCGTCTTTGACCTCGTCCAACTTGAAGGGCTTAATGATGGCTTCGATCTTCTTCATCGCGAGCGCGCGGGATAAGACCGCGGCCAGGGAGGATATGCAAGGGGCGGCTTTGGACGTAGCACTCGATCTTTTCGCGCGTGTTTCAGGCGGGCTGGATCCGAGGCGCTGCGGACGAGTCGGGAGCGACAGGATCCTGTGGGACCGTTAGAAGTCGTTCGCGCACCGTCGAAGGGGGTTACGCCCCGCGTCACGCTGGGCCGTTACCCCACGCCTGTACAGCGTCTCGCGACGTTCTCCAACGCCCGTAGCGAGCTCTGGGTCAAGCGCGACGATCTCACTCATCCGGTCTACGGCGGAAACAAGGTGCGCAAGCTCGAGGGCATCCTCGGCGAAGCCGCGGCCCGCGGGTGTCGGCGGATCGTCACGGTGGGCGCCGCCGGGAGCCATCACGTCCTCGCGACGACATACTTCGGGACCCGGGCCGGTGTCGAGGTCGAGGCCGTGCTCGTTCCTCAGCCGTATAGCCAGCACGCGGAGGAAGTCCTCCGCGCGAGCATCGCGCAGGGGCTCCGCGCGTTTCCCGTGCGGTCGTGGGCCGCCGCCGCCCTCGTGCTCGCGTGGCGCATCGCGAACGGGGCGCACCTCGTGACGGTCGGCGGCTCGAGCGTCGCGGGCGCGATGGGTTACGTGAACGCCGCGCGCGAGCTCGCGGGGCAGGTGCGCGCCGGCGAGTTGCCCGAGCCGGATCTCTGCATCGTTGCCCTCGGGTCGGGCGGGACCGCGGCGGGACTCGCGGCGGGGTTCGAGGCCGAGGGCATCCGCACTCGCGTCGTGGGCGTCTGCGTAGCTCAGCCGCCCTGGGCGTTGCGTATGGCGTCCTTGCGTCTCGCGCGCGCGTGCGCGCGTCGCGCGGGCCTATCGCACGTCGGTCCGCGCATGCGCTCGCGCCTCGAGATGGACCGCCGCTTCCTCGGGCCCGGGTACGGCTACGAGACCGAAATCGCCCGCGCCGCCGCCGAAGAAGCACCGTCCTTCGGGCTCGCGCTCGACCCTACGTACACGGCGAAGACGTTCGCCTGCGCGCTCGAGCGCGCGCGTGCGGGCGGCGCGCGTACCGTCCTCTACTGGCACACGCTATCGAGCGCGCCAATGGCGCCGCTGATCGAGTGGACCGCCGGACACGCCGAAGTCCGGGTCATGGACTCGCCCAGGCTGCAGCGCTTGTGGGCCAAGAGAGCGAGTGAGCCAATCGACCGAGTGAGCCAATCGACCGAGTGAGCCGAGTGACAAGCGACAAGTGAGCGAGTGAACACGAAGGGAGAGGCCTCCTGAAGGGTGGACGATTGTGCGAGCTTTGGCGAACTTTGGGGGTCGTGCGCCCTCGCTCGAGGGGCCTTCTTCCTCAGCCGTTTGCTCCCCAAAGGGCTCGGCCGTGGAGTACGCTTGAGCGATCGTCCGAAGCTTTGCTGCCAGGTGGCAGGCAGGTCCATGCAGCGCAAACCAGTCTTCCCTCCCGAGCCCGATACCCAGCCGGACGTCCTCCGCGCGAAGACGTTGGCGAACCGCCGGGGCGGCTCGGGGCCCCGCAAGCCGGACGATCGCTCCGAGCGGCCGACGGATCCGCCGCCGGCGAAGAGGAAGGCGCGCGCGAGCGAGCCTCCGCGCAAGGACGGAGACCGCCTGTCCGGGCTTCGCGCTCGGCGAGCAACCAAGACGGCGCCTGTGGCGACGGTGGACGAGGTCGTCGCTGATATGTCGCGTGACCCTCGGCGAGAGCGCGACGATTGACCCACGTCGTTCTGTTCGATCTCGACGGCACGGTGCTCACGTTCGAAGGCCCGCCGCCCGGACCCGGGCGGACCGCGCTCGAGCTCGCGATGCTGGAGCTCCACGCGCACGAGCGCGGCACGGATGGCATCCGCGTCGCGGGCGGAACGGATCGGGCGCTCGCCCGCGCAATGCTCACGCGCGCCGGCCTGGCCGACCACGACGCAGCGATCGCCCTGCTGCTTCGATCGTACGTCGGCCACCTCGAGGTGGTCCTGCGTATGCGACGGTACAGGCCGATCGGCGAAGTGGCGCGCGCGGTGGGCGCCCTGCGCGAGCGAGGCGCGACCGTCGGCGCGGCCACCGGGAATCTGCGCGAGGGAGCGCGGCTCAAGCTGACGTCCGCAGGTCTGGCCTCGACGTTCGACCTGGAGCTCGGCGCCTACGGGGACGACGCGGAGCCGCGCGCCGAGATCGTCCGCCTCGCGGCGCGGCGCTGCGGGATGCAGGCGGGCGGGACGCTCGTCGTCGTCGGCGACACGCGCTTCGACGTGGAGGCGGGCCGCGCCGCGGGGGCGCGCGTCGTCGGCGTGGCCACGGACGGCGATGCGTACGCGGAGCTCGAGGCCGCCGGGGCCGATGCGATCGTGCGCGAGTGCGGCGAGGAGCTCGTCCGCGCCGTGCTGGCTTGAAGCTTACCCTCGGCGGATCCCCGAGACCCGCACCTGGTGCTCGAGGTCGCGGAAGCGCTGCGCGAGGGCCCGAACGAGCTCGCCGGTCCACCCGCCGATGCCGAGGCCCTCGCTCATCGTGTGCTTGTCGAGGACGAGGACCGTGACCGTGTCGATCGCCTCGACGCTCGCCGCGCGCGGCTCATCGAGGAGCAGGGCCATCTCGCCGAAGACGTCGCCGCCGCTCATCACCCCCAGCGTCTCTTGGTCGTTGCCCACGCTGCGGTACGCGCGGCACCGGCCGCTCACGATCATGTACGCGGCGTCGCCGACGTCTCCCTCGCGAATGATGGTGGACCCGGGAGGGAACATCTTTCGCGGCAAGTGCAGGCCGCCGCGGAGAAACGAGCTCACGTCGCGCTGGAGCTCGACGACCGTCGGGTACCGATCGGCCGCGGCGGGCGCCGTCGCGCGTGCGACGATCGAACGCAGGCGCTTGGAGACCCCGATCGAAGCGGCCGCGGTCTCGATCGGGATGACCGCCCCATTTCGCGCGCGACGGAGGACCTCTTGCGAGTCGGAGTGCTCGCCGTACGGAGTCTTGCCGCTGACGATCTCGTAGAGGAGTGCGCCGAGGCCGAAGACGTCCGAGCGCTCGTCCATCTCCTTCGGGTTGCCGCGCGCCTGCTCGGGCGGCATGTAGTCGGGCGTCCCGACGGGACCCGGTGCCTCCATCTGCGCCGCGCTCCCGGACGCGGGCTTCGTCTTCGTGAGGCGCGAGAGACCCCAGTCCATGACGTAGACCTGGCCGAACCCCGCGATCATGATGTTGGCCGGCTTGAGGTCGCGGTGGATGACGCCGCGATGGTGCGCGTAGGCGATCGCGTCGCAGACCTTGATGAAGATCTCCAGCCCGCGCTCCAGTCGATCCGTCGATCCGAGGGCCAGCGAGGGGTCGGCGAGCCAGCGATCGAGCGACATCCCCTGAACGAGCTTCATCGTGAAATAGGGGACTCCCTGGTCGGTGATCGCGAGCTCGTGCACCGGGACGATGTTCGGGTGCTCGAGCTGGCCGGCGATCTGGGCTTCGGCGATGAAGCCGTCGCGGTAGAAGGGCTCGCGCGCGTACTTCTTGTCGAGGCGCTTGAGCGCGACGTGGCGCAAGAGGTTGCGATCCGTCGCTGGATGGATGCGTCCCATCCCGCCGCGTCCGAGCTCACCGTAGATGCGCAGGTGAGGTGGAGTCGGGATTCCCTCGCGCTGGACTTCGGCGCGAGAGACCTCGTTTTCGCCCGCAACGGGGATCGATTCGATGACGTAGACGGGAGGCGAATTCGGGTCGTCGGGCATGGGGCGTAACCCGCGAGCATAGCTTGCCCCGCGGCGCGAGCGTGTGAGAGCTTGGGGCGCGTCGGCCATGCGAGCCCCCGGCCCCTCGCTCTTTGTGGGCTGCGTCGTGACCTTTGTGGCCGGCGCCGCTGGATGCGGACGGAAGGCGGCTCCGTCCCAGGGCGCTCTCGCCCTCGACGCGGAACCCGCGACCGTGATCGAACGCACGGGCGACGACGTGGGCGACGACGCGGTCGTCGACGAACGGGCGGGGGACGCCGCGCAGGCGGGCCCCTGCCCGGCCGACATGGCCTACGTCGATACCGACTTCTGCCCGGACGTCGAGCGTCACTGCGTCGACATCGAGCACGAGGCGATCAACCACTTGGACATCTGCCACGCCTTCGCCCCCGAGCAGCGGTGCCGCGCCGAGGAGCGGCGAATGGCGTTTTGCATCGACCGCTACGAGTACCCGAACGAGAAGGGCGCTCACCCGGTGTGGATGCTCGACTGGTACCAGGCGCAGGCGACTTGCGAGTCGAAGGACAAGCGACTCTGCTGGTCGAGCGAGTGGACCGCCGCCTGCGAGGGGCCCGAGCACACCCCCCTTCCCTACGGCTGGGAGCGCGACCACGCCAAGTGCAACATGGACAACTTCTTCATCGAGCCGGCGAAGCTCGGACCCAATGCACCGTTCTTCTTTTATTCGAAGAATAGGGAGGTCGCGCTCAGGGAGCTGACGCGCCTCGATCAGAGCGTCCCCAGCGGCTCGATGGAAGAGTGCCGCAGCGGATTCGGCGTCTACGATATGCCGGGCAACTTCGACGAGTGGGTGACGAGCGATCAGCCGCCGCAGGAAAGGTCGCGATGGGCGGGGCTGAAGGGCGGAGCCTGGGGGCACGTACGGAGCCAGTGCCGGCCGACGACGTACAGCCACGACCCGGAGTTCTCGTACTACTTCGTCGGCTTTCGCTGTTGCCGGGACGCGGCCGATGCGCCGCCGTGGACGCCGTCGCCGCAGGCGATCCCGGCGCCGCACGTGGAGCCCTTCGACTTCGCGCCCGATCGCGTCGTCGCGCTCGGCGCCCCTGGGCCCAACAAGACCAAGTTCACGCGCCCAGGCCACCGCGAGTAGGAACGTCGTCTCCTCGTGCGACCTCTGGCGTTTCTCTCCTCTCTCCTCGGATAGCGCCTGAGTCATCGCCCCGAGCGCTACGGCTGCGTCGTTTGCCACGAGATGCGGCGCGTGGGAGAGTGTGGTGTAGGGCGGGCGAGCTGGCCTCGCGCGCCGCGCGCGGATGAACCCCCTTCAGCTTTCGCTCCCGATAGACGAGTTCCTCGCGCGCCCCCAGGCCCCCGGCATTCCCCGGCCGCGCCGCGTCTTCTGCAACCGCAACCTGCGGATGAGCGGGATCGCCTGGGTGGGCTTCGACATGGACTACACGCTCGCCATCTACAACCAGAGGGAGATGGACGAGCTGTCGATCCGGGCGACGATCGAGAAGCTCGTCGCGCGCGGCTATCCCGAGCTCATTCGGTCGATGCCGTACAGCACGTCCTTCCCCGTGCGAGGGCTGCTCATCGACAAGCGGTTCGGCCACATCCTGAAGATGAACCGCTACAAGTTCGTGACGAAGGGCTACCACGGCCTTCGTGAGCTCGCGAAGGACGAGCTCCGCGCGCTCTACCACTCGAAGAAGATTCGCCCCGCGACGCCGCGTTACCACTGGATCGACACGCTCTACGCGCTGTCGGAGGCGGCGGTGTACGCCGCGCTCGTCGAGGCCATGGAGAGCCGCGGCCTGCACATCGATTACGCCAAAGCGTTCACCGACATCCGCGAGAGCATCGACGAGGCCCATCGCGACGGCACCATTCTCGAGACCGTCGCCGCCGACTTGCCGCGCTTCGTCGACAGGGACCACGAGCTCGCGCCGACGCTCCACAAGCTCCGAAGCTCGGGCAAGAAGCTCTTTCTTCTGACGAACTCGCGCTGGTCGTACACCGACAAGATGATGCGGTACTTGCTCGATGGCGAGATGAGCGAGTACCCCCACTGGCGCAACTACTTCGACATCGTCATCGTCGCGGCGACGAAGCCCGCGTTCTTCCAGGAGCACCGGCCCCTGATGGAGCACGTGGACGAGCATCCGGTCGCCCTTGCTCCCGGCAAGGCCAACACGGCGACCAACCACGCGCTGCGCCCGGCGTCGTTCCCGCTCGAGCGCGGAAAGATCTACGAGGGCGGAAACCTGCACGACCTCGAACGGGCGCTGGGCGTCCTCGGCGACGAGGTCCTATACGTCGGCGATCACATCTACGGCGACATCCTTCGCAGCAAGAAGGAGAGCGCCTGGCGGACGGCGATGATCATCCAGGAGCTCGAGGGCGAGGTCATCGCGCACGACTCCTGTCACGAGGATTTCGCCCGGGGCGAGCAGCTGGAGGACGCGCGCGATCGCCTCGAGGACGAGCTGCGCTTTTACCAGACGCGCTACAAGGAGCTCTCGCGGCGGATCGACCACGCGACCAATCACGGGAAGACCAACGGCTTCAACGTCGGCGACGCCGAAGGCGAGCGAGTCCGCATCAAGAGGGCGATCGATCGCGTGCGCGGGCGGCTGCGCGGCGTCGAGGCGGAGCTGCAAGCGATCGAACGGCGCGTCGACTACCGGTTTCACCCGTTCTGGGGGTCGCTCCTCAAGGAGGAGAACGAGGAGTCGAGCTTCGGCGCGCAGGTGGAAGAGTACGCGTGCCTGTACACTTCGCGGGTGAGCAACTTCCTCTTGTATTCGCCGCAGCAGTACTTCCGCAGTCCACGCGACGAGATGGCCCACGAGCTCGGCTGAGCGCTCGCCATGTCCGAACCGAGTGCTCCGACGCGCGACGCGAAGAGCGCGCCGCGCGGGCGCATCAAAGAACGCCCCGAGGACTTCGTCGTCGAGGAGATCCCCGCGTACGGCGCGAGCGGGCAGGGCGACCACGTGTTCGTGCGGTTCACGAAGACCGAGCGAACGACGATCGACGCAGTGAATGCCATCGCACGGGGGCTCGGTTGCGACCCGCGGGCCGCCGGGTTTGCCGGCATGAAGGACAAGGTTGCGGTGACCACGCAGACCGCGTCGTTGCAGGCGCCGCGCGGGGTCGACCCGCACGACCTGGCTCGGCGGGCGTGCGCGCTCGACTTGCCGGGGATCCGCGTCCACGAGGCGAAGCCCCACCCGCACAAGATCCGCCCCGGGCACCTCGCGGGCAACCGCTTCGCCATCGCGGTGCGCGGGGTGCCTCCGGACCGGGTGGGCGACGTCACGCGTGCGCTCGACCGCGTCGCGTCCGAGGGGGTGCCCAACGCGTTCGGCGCGCAGCGCTACGGCCGGGAGAGGGACAACGTGTCCCGCGCGCTTGCTTGGCTACGCCCGGACCCTGCCTCCAGTGGTCCTGCGGGCGCGCGCACTCCGCGCGACCCTCGCGTCCGGCGGCTGCTGTGGTCGTCGCTGCAGTCGGCGATCTTCGACGCCGTGCTCGCCGCGCGAACCGAGAACGGGACGTGGGCGACGGCCCTCGAGGGCGATCTGTTAAAACTTCGTACGTCCGGCGGGCTGTTCCTCTGTGCGGACGTTCAGACGGACCGGGAGCGCGCGATGCGGGGCGAAGTGTCCCCCACCGGCCCGATGGTCGGCGCGCGGATGCGTTGGCCGGAGGGCGCCGCCGGGCAGCTGGAGCGGTGGATCTGCGCAAAAATGCTGGGGGACGATTTCGACTTCGGGACCGTCCGAAGGCTTGGCGAGGGAACGCGACGGGTGCTGCGCGTGTGGGTGGACGACCTCCGTTACGCGATCGAAGATGACCCCGGCGGGCATGGAGCGCCCTGCGTGCGGGTTTACTTCGTGCTACCGAAGGGGGCGTACGCAACGACGGTCCTTCGTGCGGCCGTCGACGTCGAGGGGGAGCCCGCCATGCACGACGACCTCGAAGCGACGAACGCAAAGGCAAAGCACCCGAGCGACGAAGTAGAAGCAGGCAGCGGGCGGCAGGAAAACGAAGAGGACGAATCGGAGGACGCGTAGTGAATTCCGTCATTGATCGAGTCAAGAGCGCCATGGTCGGCCTGGGGACCGGGTGGGTCCTCGTGCTGATGCTGTTCTTGAGCATCGTTTCGCTGGCGATCATGCTCGAACGCGCATGGCTGTACTGGTCGCTGCGTGACGACATCGACGAGCTCATGCGAGACATGGGACGGCTTCTCCGGGGCGGCGACCTCGAAGGCGCGCGCAGGCGCCTCGAGGGATCGCGCAGCGCCGAAGCCGCAGTCGTCGTGGCGGGCCTGGTCGAAGCCGACCGCGGCGTCGGCGCCGCGCAGGAGGCCATGGAGGGGGCGAGCGCCCTTCAGCGCATCAAGCTCGAGAAGCGCCTCGCGTTCCTCGGCACCCTCGGCAACAACGCTCCCTTCATCGGGCTGCTGGGCACGGTCATCGGCATCGTCGCGGCGTTCGACGAATTGAGCAAGGTGAAGCTCGCCGCGGCGGCGGGCTCCTCGGCGCTCGCTCCCGAGGCGGTCATGGCGCGCATCTCCGAGGCGCTCGTCGCCACCGCGATCGGCATCCTCATCGCGATCCCGGCGGTCGCCGCGTACAACGCCTTTCAGCGCGTCGTGCGCGGCACGCTTGCGAACACCGAAGCGCTCGGGCACTTGCTGCTCGCGCACCTGAAGGCGACGCCCCTCGCAGGGGAGGGCGCTCCGCAAGAGACGTCTCGTGTCGAGCGGGCGAGCGCGCCGGGCGGCGTGCGCGGCAAGGCCGAAGAGTCGGAGAGGAACTGACCGATGGCCGGCGGAGCGATGCAGGACGAAGGCGACGCGATCACCGGGATCAACGTCACCCCGCTGGTCGATATCACCCTCGTCTTGCTCATCATCTTCATGGTGACGACGCGCATCGTCCTCAACCAGACCGTGCCGCTCGACCTCCCGAAGGCGGCCACGGGCACGAGCGACGTGCAGGTCGTCTTCAGCATCATCCTCGCGACCGACGGCCGGGCGATGGTCGACGGCAAGTCGATCCCCAACGATGACGCCATCCTGCAGCTGGCGCGCGACGCGCAAGCGCAGCACGCCGACCTCCGCGCCGTCATCAAGGCCGACGCCGCGGTCACCCACGGGCGGGTGATCCACGTGCTCGATTTGCTAAAGCAGGCGCACGTCAACAAGATCGCCTTCGGGGTGACGCCGGTCGTGAACTCGCCGCACTGATCGGGGCAACTGAATGCAGAGGGCGAGCGAGCTGCGAGGATCCCTGAACGGCACGAACGACCGGCGGGTCGCGCGCGTCTCCCTCGCCGTCGCGGGCGGAGGCTCCGTGGCTTACGACGATCCGATGAGCAAGGTGCTGGGCCTCGACGCGAAGACGTCGGGCGTGGGCGCCTGGTTCGGGTTCACGTCGGGTTCGACCGCGCTCCTCGCCGGGCTGATGGCCCTCGCGAGCGTGGTCGCGTGGATGCACGCGAAGAATGCACCCGCGGCGGCGGCTACGCCCGAGGAGATCGAGGTGGTGAAGGAGGAGCTTCCTCCGCCGCCGCCCCAGGAGGAGGCGAAGCCGGAACCAGCGGTGGCTCCGCCGCCGCGTGCGATGCCGCACGAGGCGCCACCGCCGCCTCCGCCCGCGCCTGCGCAAGCCGCCAAGGTGCTTACGCAGGAGCCCGACCCGAACGAGCCGGTGGACCTGACGGGGAACACGATCGTGCAAGGCAACGCCGACGCCTACGCCGGCGGATTCACCGCCAGCAACGGGACCGATTCGCGCGCGGTGCGCTCCATGGCGAGTCCCTCGGGCGCCGTCGGGGGCACCGGGCCGGTGCGCGCGGGCGCGGTGACCGGGCCCGATCGATCGCGACGCGCGTCGCTGTTGGACGGCAGCGCCTGGGACCACGCACCCTTTCCGCCAGAGGCAGATTCGGTGCAGGTGGATGAGGCATACGTCTTGGTGGAGATCGACGTTGGCGCGGACGGAAAGGCGTCCGCGGTGCGCGTGGTGAAGGATCCGGGGAACGGGTTCGGGCGCGAAGCGCGGCGCTTCGCTGCGACGCAGCGGTACACGCCGGCGTTGGACCACGACGGCAACCCGGTACCCGGTACGATCCGCTTCAACGTTCACTACTCGCGGTGACTCGCCTAGAACACTTCTTCATGAGCGACGACCCTCGCGCAGAGCTGGCGAGCCTCGCGGCAAGCCTGGGCGCCTACCTCGAGTGGCAACAGGACTGCGGGACCTCGGGTTTCCCGCGGCGTCCACCACTACGCGGCTGT